>JAJQCF010000031.1:0-84237 GCA_021202845.1 Oscillospiraceae bacterium | reverse complement strand
CGCCGCCTTCGTCTTCATCGCCATCGTCGCCCCCGTCTCCTTCATCTTCATCTTCTTCTTCGTCGTCTTCATCGTCTTCTTCTTCTTCTTCTTCATCGTCATCATCGTCATCATCGTCGTCATCGTCAGGCTCGTCGGGTTCGTCAGGTTCATCGTCGCCGCCGCCGTCATCGTCGTCAACCGTAACGCTGACTTTCGGGCTGGCGTCAACTGTGTAATCCCACACGCCGTTATTATCGATGGGTACTGTCACAACAAAGGGACTTATGGTTTTGTATCTGCCGGAACCGGTAGTCTGCACAATCAGGTACAGTCCCAGCTCTAAGTCGTCAAATGTGACGGTGCCGTCCGACCCCACCGATGCGGTTGTACCGCTGATTTTATTGCTCTGCACATACTTCCGAAGAACAGTGGAAAGGGTCGTATCCGTTATATCGAGCTCGGAGGTGAAGTCCTTAAATTCATCTGTCAGGGTATAGACCATATTCCCATCGTCGAGAGATATAGTCGCCACCTTGTAAATGGTCATTTTCCCGCCCGATACGGTTTTTCCGTCACTGTCTGCCAGCGTCAGCGTGACAGAGCCTGTTGTGTCAAAATTTAGAGACGCTGCGTCCGCCGCCATTGCGGTCGCGCTAACGCTGAACAGCATTGCCAGTGTCACCAGCGCAACAAGGCCGCAGCGGGTTATTCTCCTAATTTGATTCATAATTGTTCGCCTCCTATTTTTTCCTTCTGCGCGTGCTCACCAGCAGCCAAGCCAATAGGATAAGCAGCAGCGGCACGGCGGCAATGGACGCGACTATAATCGTGTCAACCTGATACGCCTCGGCGGTCACATATATAAGCGCCTTTTCTACATTTTCGGTGCGCTCGCCGCGCACCAGCAGACGGTGGCTGTTCACGCCGTACGGGGTGCAGGTCATAAGTGTACAATAATCCTTGTCTTTCTCTATATAGAGGCCTTCAATATCATCCGGCTCTACGATTGTGATTTGGTCAACCTCATAGGTCAGCACTTGGTCGAGAACCGTGATTGTAAATAAATCTCCCACTTCAATCTGGTCAAGGTCAGTAAACAGCGTTGCGCTCGGGAGCCCCCTGTGGGCCGAGATTACGCTGTGTGTGCTCCCGCCTCCGACCGGCAGGCTGCTGCCCTCCAAATGTCCGGCGCCGACTTGCAGAACATCCGCGCTTGTGCCGTGGTATATGGGCAGCTGCACGTTGATTTTCTCAATGGTGATATACCCCATAATTCCCGTGCCCGAGATGTCGAGCGTGTTCCAATAGTTCTCATCTGCGAGTTCGGGTGCGGAAATAGCTGCCGCGGAACCGATAGCTGCAAGTGCTTCGTTGTACTTTTCCGCCGCCGTGAAATATGCGGAGTAATCCTCCTCGTTTATCTCGGCGACTGTGGAATCGTATGTGGCAATGGCGCGGGTGGTGACTTTGTTGTTCCACCAGCTGCTGACCGTGGGATAGAGCAATACAGCCAAACCGACGATAAACACGCACACAAGGATAATAGTCCATATGCGTTCCCGTTTCCGCGATGCATTGTTACCCCGTCTGCGAATCATAGCGCTCCAAGCCCTTCCATACTGCTCCTTTCGGCGTTCCCCTGCCCCGCCGCCGGAGCTGTCCGCCCGACGGCGGGCAGGGAAACCTAATCATGCCATGAGTTTATTTATATGCTCTTTCTCTTCCTCATGCGCAGTCTGGTGATAAGGAGCGTCAGAGCGCCCACAACCATAACGCCGCCGACCACATAGAAGATAGTGGTGCCGATGCCGCCGGTGGAGGGAAGGGTGGAACCCTTGACGTTTTGGATATCGGTGGAGATGAGCTGCGTATCAGCGACTGAACTAAAATCACTTCCATCAGTACCTGTGATAGTTAAGCTCTCAACATAAGCTTTTCCATCAGCATCCTCCTTCGTCACAGCACTAATGGTAAAATACTTGTCAGCCATCGTGTTATAACCGGTGGGAGTGGTAGACTCTACGAGTACATAGTTACCGACGCCCAATCCGTCAAAGGTAAATTCACTCGTAATTTTTATATAATACGTTGCAGTTGAATCAGGTGTATTCGTCGTATCTACAGCCGTATAGTTCGTGCCATCGTATGTGTAGTATGTAACACTGGTATCAAAACTGCTAATACCTGTTACGGACTTGTAATCTCCCGTTGTAATCGTTTCAACACTAACATAGTAGGTTTCACCAGAAGCAGGAGTAGTCACAGTAGAGGTATCTACTGCCGTCATTTCTCCGCTTACAACGGTATAATAATCTACTCCGGTTTCAAATGCTGTGAGTTGCACTTCCTTGTACAGCGTAAATCCAGCGCCTGAAAGTGCATTGCCATCCCCATCAACCTTGTCAACATCGAGCGTGAAGGTGAACACTGTTGTAATATCCTCGGTGGTCGTACCCGTACCCGTGCCGTCATCATTCGGGTTGTTTGAGTACTCGAGCTTCACTTTGTTCGTCTCCTCCGTTGCTGCGGTGCTCAGCAGCTTGGCAGTGTACTCGACAACGATTTTAGAAGTGCTTGCTACGGTGATTGTGCTACTGCCGTCTGTCAGACTGTTTGTATCAGCAATCTGAACCTCGAAGGTGCAGGTGGAGTCAGACAGAGTTCCAGCTGTAGACGTCGCGACGCTATATCCGCCGGTAACAGTGGTCTTGGTGTAATAAGTGGTTCCCGAAACCGGGTCTGTTACGGTAGTGGTGTCAACTTTGCTGAATACTCCTGTAGTTGAATCATATTCATAATAAGTATCGCCAGCCCATGCGGTTCCCGTATACACTGTATAAACGCTCACTTCAACATCATTATTAAAGCTCAGTCCGCTGGTCAGCGTATCATGGAACGTCAGCTTGTATTCACTGTAAGACGCATAATTGCTTGGCAGATTAGCTATCAGCGTAAAGGGAACGTCGTCGCCGATGTCGTAATCAGCCGTGGTTTCGTTATCGCTGTCGGTGTTGCTGTCCACTTTCTTATCAACTGTTGTTGTGTCAGCCTTTGCGCTAACTTCAACATCATCCACAACCTGAAGGATGATGTCGGTGTAGGAATCGCCTTCAGCCAACGTCTTGGTCTCATCGTCTTGGATAAGATAGTAACCAGCGCCTGTGACTGTGATTGTATATGCCGAACTTGTTGCCGTGCTTGTACCTGCCTTAGCGGTCAAGTTCTCACTTGCCAGCTGCGCAAACGACTCTGCGAGCGCTGTGCTGGTATTGTTGGCTGACAGTACCGCTGCCACATCTGCGGCGGTGGCGCAGTCTTTAAAGTAGTCATAATAGGTATAAGTAGTTTCTTGCAGCGCAGTAAGCAAAGCACTTCCATTAACGCCGCTTCCCCACTGGATGTCAGACAGCACCTTCTTATTCTCATCTTGATAGTAATAAGTAGTGCCGTTATCTACGTCAGTTTAGTTATAAGTAGCCGCTGTATATGTACCTGTGCTGCTGTTATAGGTGTATAGCTGCGTTCCATCCGTTGGGGCTGATGTTCCTGTATACTCCGAATAATCATAGCTCAAAGTACCAGAAAAAATCTGATATGCCTCATAAGTGTGGCCGGACTCACTGTAGTTGATTGTGATGGTGTACGTGGTCGTGTCCGCCGCAAGTACGGTGACGTTCAGCGCCAGCACCATGACAACTGCAAGCAGTACGCTTGCGATTTTTTTCATTTTACTCATGTTTTTACACTCCTTGTAATAGATTTTCAGTATTGATTTGCTGATTTTTATACACCGCGTATGTTAATCTCTGCGATGGTATAATATCGACTCGGGAAATATGCTCACTATCACTCATCCTTTCTCAGTTTACGAACGAAAGCCTGTTCAGCGGCCAGATGCGCAGAATCACTTTCCCTACAATTTGGTCGGTCTCTATACACCCGATTGCGCTGCTGCGCGAGTCAATGGAGGTCGCTCGGTTGTCGCCCATAACGAAATACCGTTCATCCGGCACTTGGTACGGGTAATCGCGGTCGCCCTCGCCCAGCGCCTTTTCCGTCACATACGGCTCATCGAGCAGCTCATCGTTTACATAGACATTTCCTTCACTGTCAATGTTGACAATATCCCCGGGGCCCGCTATGACCCTCTTGAGGAGCAGCTTGTTCTGGTAGTAGAAAGCCACAAGCTCGCCGGTCTCAAAGTTCCCGCCCTTGAGCAGGACAACTATATCTTCATCGGAAAGCGTAGGCTCCATGCTGCTTCCGGATATTTGCAGCACGGGGAAAAACAGCGTCGCCACCAGCACTGCCGCGGCGGCTACCACAACGAGCGCATACAGTGTGGTACGCAGCGTTCGGAAGTATTTCTTACGGTATTGCAGCCGCTCCCGTTCAGCGACAACCGCCTTCTCGCTGGGGAGTGAAATATAATTTGGCTCATTTTCCATACGCCGTCACCTCTTTTATCCGCTTACGTCTCCGCCGCAGTTATCGGCAGGATATGTATTTTCAGCCGTCAGCGTTCCAAAAAAGCTCCGCATTTTCCTCAGTTCCACCCTATAAGCGCCTGTTCTTTATCTACAACATCGTCGTAGGTTTTGTTAATCAAGGGCTCAAAGCTGTCCGCAATCTCCTGACGGGTCGTCAGGTATAATTTACGCAGGCATATCGGATTGCACTTTTCCTTCGGCAGTCCCGCAGGTTCCGCCAGCGCCGAGATTAAAATTGTGATGCTGTTTCTGTCCAGCGCGTTTCCTCTTTTGGATATAAAAATCGGTCCCGCTCTCCGCCCACTCTCCTCTGCGTAATCTATCAGCTCCGTCTGAAAGCCGGGCAGAATGTGTTTGGACTGATTAACATTATTTTGACAGACCTCGAATTCACCCTGCCGCGCCGCCTTCACCGTCAGCTTGGACACCTCTGATATGGCGATTCCGGTTGTGGCAAAGAGCTTGACAAGCAGATATTCCCGCCGTTTTCCAAGTCTCCGCGCGGTGTCGAGCAGCTTCAGGTATTCCGAACGGGTCAGCTCCGGCTGCTCCGCATTGTCTGGCGGCAAATCTCCCACTATTTGCAATTCACGGTGCCCGCAGTATTCGAGCAGACGATTTGCCGCACACATATAAAGATTGATGGTTGTCGGTGCGTATCCTTCCTTTTGGAGCTTTTCGCGTACCTGCTGCAGCGTCCCGCAACGTATCACTTGGTCTTCGGGGAGACGGTTAAAAATTTGTTTCAGCGAGGCTTCGTATCTGTCTGCTGTCCCAACGGACAAACCTGTTTCTATAAGCCAGTCATGGAACTCAAATATGAGGCTCGACGTAACATGCACGGAAGCATACCGCGCTGCCGACTGTGCGCTGTTCGCTTCAAGTTTGGTTCTGTCATAAGTAAGCAGGGCGCTTCGCATTACTCGGCCTCCGTTTCTCTGATAAAATGATTACTTATATACCTTATATAGATATATAATCCCCGCTTAGTTGTCTCCGTTCTCCCGCATTCGTCTGGCAAGCTCCGGGTACTTTTCCAGCGTGAGTTTTGTCTCTCTTATAAATTCATCCTTTTTCTTCTGGATGGCATCCTCCGTTTTTTCCAGCATGGCATGACATTGCTCCTCCGTCTGCTTTACCCGCTCCTCCGCTTCTGAAATCATTGTTTCGGACCTGCGCTGTGCAATCGATACAATCTTTGACGCATTCTCATTGGAAAACTGCAAAGAGGCAAGGTACTGCTGCGCCGCCGCTTCCGCGTCCTCAAAGATATGGTTCAAACTCAGCGCCGCCTCGGCAATGGAACCGGCTTTCTCAATGCGCAGCAGCTTGTCGTCAAGCTGTTTGCGGAGCTCCTCATTTTCCTCTCGGAGTGACCGTTCATTCTGCTGTAAAGCGTAGATGATTTCAATCAGCTCCGTTCGGCTCATTTTTCGTAATTCTTTGTCTGCCATCCTTTAATGCAGCTCCTATTTTCAGCCTGCGAATGAACCGGAGTGTTCCGCGCTCTGCGGGCGCCGCTCGTAAGCCTGCGTCATCGTTCTGGCGTAGCGCTCCTGCCTTTCCCGTCTCGCCTTGCCCATATTCCCTGCGCACACGGGACACCCGCACTTCTGCGCGCCCGCTCTGGAATATATGGCCGCTTTCCACACGTGCCCCTCCGCACACTGCCACCACACCTTGCGGTGCATTCCGGCAGTCACCATCTGCGGCGTGAGGTTTCCGTTCAGCGTCGGGTGCCACTGGGCGGCCACCTTCGGCTCCACTGTGGCAAGGTCGTTGAAGCCCGCCAGCAGCTTGCGTCCCGCGCAGTACGGGCAGCCGGACCCGTGCGTTGTTCTTGAAGCGACCGTCGCTTGGTACTCATGTCCCTGCGGGCATATCCACCAAACTTTTCTGTTGGAGTTGGCGGAGACCGTCTGCGGGGTCATGGCACCGTTGCGCTCGGTGTGCCACTCCGCCGCCACTTTCGGGAACAGCGCGGCCAAATCCGTCTCGCCGGTGATAACTAACTTTCCCGCGCAGTAGGGGCAGCCCGCACCGCTGCCCGTCCTTGAGCTGACCGAAGAGCGCCACTCATGCCCCTTTTCGCATTGCCACCACACTTTCCTGTGTGCGCCGGAGCCAACCTGCTCGGGCGTGAGAGTGCCGTTTTTTGTGGGGTGCCACTGCTTGGCAATATCGGGGAACTGCGTCGCTAAGTCATTTTGTCCCGCAACTATCACCCGATTGGCGCACACGGGGCAGCCAGTGCCGTCGAGCGCCCGCGACTTGACCGTCGTCCTCCACTCGTGCCCTTTTTCACATATCCACCACGCTCTGTGGTGGCTGCCTATGGGTATTTCCGCCGGCGTAAAGCCCTCGTTCTTTGTCGGATGCCATTGAGCGGCGAGGTCAGGCCGCAGTGTGGCGAGGTCGTTTTCCCCGGGCCATGCGCGCACGCCCTTGCAGTAGGGGCATTCCGCGCCGGAGCCGGTGCGGGTGTAGACGGCCGCCTGCCACGAGTGTCCCTTGGCGCAGCGCCACCATACCTTTTCGTGACTGCCATATGAAACATAGTTCGGCGTCAGAGGTGCGTTGCGCTCGGCATCCCACTCTCCAAGAAGTGCGTCCCTGCCCGTGCGGGCACAAAAACCGGACAAGGTTTCACGCAACGTTGTCACCCCCCTGTATCACAAAAACAGTATTTTGACTATTGCACCGCGGCAAAAAATAACCAAGCCTATAAAATTACATCGTCATTATAGCATCTTTAACGGTATGTTGCAAGAACTTTTTTCTGTTTTTGGGCGCAAAAATCCAAAGCCGAAAAAAGGATTTTCTCTGCGGCTTGCGTTATCGTGTTCATTTTTAAATTTTGCTTGCTTAGCGTCTGCTTATAAGCACTATTCAAATGTATAAATGCGACAATGCTTCCCACAAAATACTGTTTATGACACCAGCCCCAATCGGTCGAGCTGACGCGCGTGCTCCGCGCCGCTGGTCAGCAGATAGATGCGGGTGGTTTCAATGGAGCTGTGCCCCAACACGTCGGCTAACTTGGCGATGTCCTTGTACGCCTTGTAGTGGGTAATTGCAAACAGGTGGCGCAGATTGTGCGGAAACACCTTGCTCGGCTCCACTCCCGCATATTTACACAGCTGTTTCATCTCCGCCCAAATCTGACGGCGGCTTATGCTTTTTCCGCTTCCGGTGATAAAAATTTCGCCGGAGGCGATTTTTTGTTTTTTGGCGTATTTCAGCAGCTTCCGCGCTAACTTGTTTGGCACTAAAATTGTGCGGATTTTACCCTTCAGCGCAATCTCCGCGCGCCCTTGCCGCGCTGCCTCCACGGTTATGTATTTGACCTCGCTCACGCGTATCCCCGTGGCGGCAATGGTCTCCATGAGCAGGGCGAGGCGGCCTTTTCCCGTTTCTCTCGCCGCGGCAACCAGCCGCTCATACTCGCTCCGCCCCAGCTCGCGCACGGGGTCGCGGAACACCCGCCGCTGAATTTTGAGGTACTTGACCTTGCAGCCCGAAATATCCGCGAAGTAAAAAAAGCTGTGCAGCGCCGCAAGCATCGAGTTAACGGTAACCGGCGCATACCCGCGCTCGCACAGGTGCTCCTTCCACCCTGCTACAGTTTCCTTAGTAACGCTCCTCCCGTCCATCCACACAGCAAAAGCGCGTACGTCGTGCAGATACTTACTCACAGTGCCCTCTGCCCGCTCCTGATTGCGCAGGTAAATAGCAAAATTTTCAATCTGTTCAGCCGTGATTGTGCAGTTTTCCATAGTGATACCTCCGGTTTGAAAAAGTGATACACATATTGTACCATAGCCAATGCCTGTCATTCTCATACCGGTTTCGCCAAACGGGGCATCTGTGCTGCAAATGCAAAAAACGAGGAATTTCCGACTAAGCGGAAGTTTCTCGTTTTGCTCATAAATCCGGCAGTTCGTTGTAAATCAGCCGGTCAAACTCTGCCCTGCACAGGAGTGGTTGCCACGCTGTCTACTTTCGTTTGCGCTGCCCTAATTATTGACATGTAGTTAAAAATTTACTCCCTCCGCGTTCAACAGTTGCCTGTCTTGCGCGGAGGGAGCTTCTTATTTACTTTGCTTTATGAGCGGATTATATCGGCGCGGCTGATGTAGCTGGTGTGGAGCAGGTGCTCGCTGCGTTCGGAGAGGGGTTCGCCTAAGTATTCCTTGTAGATGAGCTTTATGCCCTCCTGCTCGTGGCTCTTGCGCACGGGGAGCTGCTCGCTGTCCTGCTTGTAGACGGACTCGGTGCGGGTCTTGACCTTGTCCCATGTGCGTATCGGGTTGCCGCCGCCGCCTATGCAGCCGCCCGGGCAGGCCATGAACTCGACAAAGGCGTAGTCGCGGAACTCGCCCGCTTGGAATCTGTCCATAAACTCGCGCGTCTTGCCCAGCGAGTGGACGACGGCGACCTTGACCTCGGTGCCGTCGAGGTCGATGACAGCCTCCTTGATGCCGTCCAGTCCGCGCACGGAGTGGAACTCCAGCGCCTCAAGGGTCTTGCCGGTGTAGACCTCGTACACTGTGCGCAGCGCGGCCTCCATAACGCCGCCGGTCGCGGCAAATATCTCGCCCGCGCCGGAGCCGAGGCCGAAGGGGTTGTCGAACGGCGTCTCTGGCAGCGAGGCAAAGTCGATGCCGGCAGCGCGAATCATGCGGCCGAGCTCCTGCACGGTGATGGAGCAGTCCACGTCTCTGTAGCCGCTGGAGTTGAACTCGGGGCGCTGGCACTCGAACTTCTTCGCGGTGCAGGGCATGACGGAAACAGAGAAGATATTCGCGGGGTCGATGCCGTTTTTCTCGGCAAAGTATGTCTTTATAACCGGTCCGAACATCTGCTGCGGGCTCTTGGCGGAGCTGAGGTGCGGCAGCTCCTTGGGGTAGAACGTCTCGCAGAACTTGACCCACGCGGGGCAGCAGGAGGTGAACATGGGCAGCACTCCGCCGGTCTTTATGCGGTGGAGCAGCTCGCTGCCCTCCTCCATAATGGTGAGGTCGGCGCTGAAGTCGGAGTCGAAAACGTAGTGGAAGCCCAGCTGCTTGAGCGCCGTCACGAGGCGGAACGTGCTGACGGTGCCGACGTCCTCGCCCAGAGCCTCGGCAATGGTCGTACGCACGGAGGGGGCGACCTGAATGGCAAGAATCTTGCCGCTGTCGTAGGCCTCGTAGATGCGGCTGGTGTCGTCGTGAATCGTCAGCGCGCCGACGGGGCAGGCCTGCACGCACTGTCCGCAGTTGACGCAGACGGTGTCGGCCAGCTTTTTGCCGTAGGGCGGGACAACGACGGTCTTGTAGCCGCGGTTCTCCTTGGCCAAAGCGCGGACGCGCTGCACGTCGTTGCAGGCAGTGACGCAGCGGCAGCAGACTATGCACTTGTTCGGGTCGCGCACAATAGAAGGCGAGGAGGTGTCCTTGGGCATATTGCGGGACTCCACAGCGTACTCAAGGTCGCGCCCCATATTCAGCTCGGCGGCAACATTTTGCAGCTCGCAGCTGCCGTTGCGCTGGCAGGTCAGGCACTCCAGCGGGTGGTGGGAGTAGATAAGGTCGAGTATATTGCGGCGGATGTGTATAAGGTGCGGGGTGTTGGTGCGGACGACCATGCCCTCCGCCACGGGGAAGGAGCAGGCCGACTGCAGCAGCCGCTGTCCCTCAATTTCCACAACGCACATACGGCAGTTGGCTTTGACCGCTTGGTCGGGGTGGTTGCAGAGCGTGGGAATGTGAATGTTCACCGACTCGGCAGCCTTGAGTATGGTCGTACCCGCAGGAACGGTGACGGTCTGGCCGTTTATGGTAAGAGTTACGTTCTCAGGCATCTAAAATCACGCTCCTTTCAAGGCGTGCGCAGCAGGCGCAGTAGTCTCCGTCCAAATGAGAGTTGAACTCATCGGGGAAATTCTCAATGGCGCTGAGTACGGGGACGGCCGAGGAGTGGCCGAGGCCGCAGAATGCAGCGATTTTAATTGTGTTCGCAAGGTCCACAATGTTCTTGAGGTCGCGCACGGTGCCCTTGCCTGAGCAGATTTTGTCTATCAGCAGGAATATGCGGCGCGTACCCTCGCGGCACGGCACGCACTTGCCGCAAGACTCCGAGCAGAAGAACGCCATGTTGTTGCGCACTATGTCCAGCACGCAGTTGGTGTCGTCCACAACGAAAATAGTACCGCAGCCGAGACGTCCGCCGCCGGGAGCAGCGTGGTCGATGTCGAGGTTGAAGTCAATTTGGTCGGGGTTGATGATAGCGCCCGAAGCGCCGCCGGTCTGCACGGCCAGCAGCTTGTGGCCGTCGGAGATGCCGCCGCAGAAGTCGTAAATGAGCTCCTTGAGGTTAATGCCCATGTCAAACTCGTAGACGCCGCGGTTGTTGACGTTGCCGCTGACGGTGAAGAGCTTTGTGCCTCTGCTGCCCTCAACGCCTAAAGTGTTGTACCACTCGGCGCCCTCGCGGAGAATATGGCTCATGTTGGCAAGGGTTTCCACGTTGTTCAGGCAGGTGGGCTTGCCGAAAAGTCCCTGATTGGCGGGGTAAGGAGGACGCAGGCGCGGCTCGCCGCGGCGTCCCTCGATGGACTCGAACAGCGCGGTTTCCTCGCCGCAGACGTAAGCGCCGGCGCCGAGGCGGATAGAGATGTCGAAGCTAAAGCCGCTGCCCTGAATGTCGTCGCCCAGCCAGTTGTGCTTTTTGGCGCTGTCAATGGCCTGCTTGAGTACAGGCAGGACGTATGGGTACTCCGCGCGCAGGTAGATGTAGCCGCGGTTGGCGCCGATGGCGCGGCCGGCTATCGCCATGCCCTCGAGCAGGCTGTGCGGGTCGCTGAGCATGAGCACGCGGTCCTTGTTCGTGCCCGGCTCGCCCTCGTCGGCGTTGCAGACTATGTATTTGGTGTCGCCCACGGCGTCGTAGGCGAACTTGAGCTTGAGCCAGCTGGGGAAGCCGGCGCCGCCGCGGCCGCGCAGACCCGCGGCCTTGAGCTCCTGAATTATGTCCCAGCCGGACATCTCCAGCGCTCTGGCAAGTCCCTTGTAACCGCCGGTTGCGATGTACTCGGCGGCGTCGGACATATTTTGCTTGTCACGATTGCGGAGCAGTACAAGATTTTCTTTCATCACTGCATATCCTCCCTTATGTAGCGCTTGATGAGCGCGCGGGCGCTGTCAGGGGTAAGGTCGCCATAAACCTTGTCGTTAATCATGACAGCCGGAGATTGGTCGCAAACTCCCATGCAGGGGCTGAGCTCAACGGTGAACCTGCCGTCCTCCGTTGTCTCGCCGAGCTGGATGCCGAGCTGGTCGAGAATAGCCTCGCGCACCTCCACAGCTCCTCTGACGTGGCAGGGGGCGTTGGAGCACATGCGGACGATGTACTTGCCCTTTTTCTTGACCGACAGGCGCTCATAAAACGTCACAAAGCTGTAGACCGTCGTCTGGCCGATGTCCATTTCACGCGAGATGACCGCGGAAACCTCCTCGGAGATGTCGGGCACGAGCTTGTTGACTTGGACAATCACGTCCATGAGCTTGTCGTTGCGTCCCTTGTAGCGGGAGGCGATTTCCGCCACCTGTACGAGAATGGACGCCGGTGTAGTATAGCTGTATGCTTCCTCTTTCATAAGCCATTCCTCCTTTTTTGAAGCCTGTATGTATTATATCAAATAATGAATTTTGCTGTCAACGATAGTTAATTTTATGACAGACTGCACAATCTGAAAAATTTGATTTATCACCTAATAAATGAATTAAATTAAATAATTTTTGTGTATTTTCACAACAATCTGTTGGAGCTATAAAAAATCTTTATAGCTGCGCCGCTAAATTTATCGCTCTGAAGCGGCAGAAAAGCCGCGGCTTTCCCGTTAGGTCAGGCCGCGGCTTTTGCGTTGATAAAGCCGATATATGCGGCGCGCGGAATGTCAGCGCCGGTTTGTTACTTTTTGCCGGGCATATCCCAAGCGAAGTGGTCGGTGTGCAGCAGCGCGTGGGAGGTGTGGGAGCAGGGCTCGCCGAAGTAGTTTTCGTAGAGCAGAGTTATGTCGGGGTTCTCGTGCGAGAAGCGCAGCGGAGTCTCGCTGTCCAGCCCGTAGAGCTTCAGCCCGCGCTCGTAGGCCAGCTCCTCGCCGTCGTGTATAGGCTGTCCGCCGCCGCCGGAGCAGCCGCCCGGGCAGGCCATGACCTCGACGAAGTCGTAGTGAACCTCTCCCCGCTCGATGCGGTCAAGCAGCTTGCGCGTGTTGCCGAGCCCGCTGACGACGGCCGCGCGGACAATGGCGTTGCCCATAGTTACCTCGGCCTCGCGCACGCCGTCCGTCTGGCTCGAAGCGCGCACGGCGCGGAATTGGTCGGCATCGGGGTTCCTGCCGGTGACGAGGTAGTGCGCCGAGCGCAGCGCGGCTTCCATAACTCCGCCGGTTGCGCCGAAGATGATGCCCGCGCCAGTTATGGAGCTCATAAGGCGCTCGCCCTCGATTTCCGGCACCATGCTCATGTTCAGGTGCGCGGTCTTAATCATGCGGGCCAGCTCGCGGGTGGTGAGGACTATGTCCACGTCGTGACCGGCGTATTCCTTATAGAACAGCTCCATGTTGCACTCGCCCTTTTTGGCGGTGCAGGGCATGACGGAAATGGTGACAATGTCGTTCGGGTCCACGCCTATGGACTGGGCGAAGTAGGTCTTCATCACCGCGCCGAACATCTGCTGCGGCGACTTGGCCGTACTCAGGCGCGACACAAGGTGCGGGTACTCGCTCTTGATGAAGCGAATCCAGCCCGGGCAGCAGGAGGTGAACATGGGTCTTTCGCGTGTGTCGCCGCTCGTGTAGCGCTTGACGAACTCGGTGCCCTCCTCCATGATTGTCAAATCGGCGGAGAAAACGGTGTCGAAAACATAGTCCACGCCCATGAGCTTGAGCGAGCCCAAGATGCGGCCGACGGTCGCGTCCTTGTCGTCCATGCCCAGAGCCTCGCCCCACGCGGCGCGCACGGCGGGCGCAACCTGCGCCACAACAACCTTCTTCGGGTCGGCAATGGCCTGCCAGACCTTTTCCGTGTCATCGCGCTCGTGAAGTGCGCCGACGGGGCAGTGGGTAATGCACTGGCCGCACAGCGCGCAGTTGGATTCGTTGATAGTGCGCCCGTTCGTCACGTTAATCGTGGAGCGGGAGCCGGTGCCCTCGAGGTCCCAGATATGTACGCCCTGAATCTTGTCGCAGACCTGAATGCAGCGCATACACTTTATGCACTTTTTGGAGTCGCGAATCAGCGGGAAATTGTTGTCCCACTGCTGGAGCTCCAGCTGCTCGGAGAAGGGAACCTCGGAGATGTTGAGGTCGCTGGCCAGCTTTTGCAGCGCGCAGTTGAGGCTGCGCATACAGGTGGCGCACTTGCAGTCGTGCTGGGAGAGAATGAGCTGAACATTCTTCCTGCGGTGCGCGCGCACCTTGGGCGTGTTCGTGTGTACGGCCATGCCCTCCTTGACAACCGTGTTGCAGGCGGTGCCTAATTTTTCCGTGCCCTCAATCTCCACAACGCAGACGCGGCAGGCGGCAATCTCGTTTATGTCCTTCAAATAGCAGAGCTTGGGTATGCTTATGCCCAGCGACGCTGCGGCATCCATTATTGTGGTGCCCTCCGGCACAGAAACGGCCAGACCGTCTATTGTAAGGTTTACCATACTGTTTCACGTCCTCCCGTCATAAGTCCGAAGCCGAAGTGGTCGCACCGCAGGCAGCGTCCGGCCTCCTGACACGCCTCTGTGGCGGTCATGCACTGCTCTATCATGTCAAAGTCGTTCTTGCGCTCAAAGGCGTCGCGCTCGGCAAGGTCAACTCTGCCGCAGCGGAAGCGGTTCGTCAGCTGCGGTTCGGGTATAACCACGTCGCAGGTAATCTCGTGCCTGTAGCCGAGGTACTCGTCTATGTTCGCCGCCGTCACCTTGGCCGCGGCGACGGCCTGAATGACCGTGGCGGGGCCGGTTGCGCAGTCGCCGCCGGCGAATATGCCGGGCATTCCCGTAAACTGGCCGGATTTATCCGCCATGAACTTGCCGTGGGAGACGGGTATGCCGGCGCTCTCGAAGTATTCTGTCTCTATGCTCTGGCCGATAGCCGTTATCAGCGTTGTGCAGGGTATAAGCTGCTCGGGCTCGCCGTTGGACTTCACGCCGACCTTGCTGCCGTTTATGCGGCAGACCATTTGCGGCGTGACCCAAAGCCCCGCGACGTGTCCTTCGCCGTCCAGCTCAAGGCGCGCGGGCGCGGAGAGCGTGACAAGCTCAACGCCCTCGGCAACTGCCGCCTCTATCTCGGTGGGCAGAGCCGTCATGTCTAACTTTCTGCGTCGGTAGACGGCGCTGACCTTGCGCGCGCCGAGCCTGATAGCCGTGCGCGCGGCGTCCATGGAGACGTTGCCGCCGCCGACGACCACAACGTCCTGACCCGTGAGGTCAAGGGTGCCGCCGCCGCAGACGTGGCGCAGGAACTGCACCGCGGACATGATGCCCGGCGCGTCGTCGTGCTCCAAGCCGAGGCTCTTGCCGCTGCTGGCGCCGATGGAGATAAGCACCGCGTCATACTCCCTGCGCAGCTGCTGGAGCGTGACGTCCTCGCCTACGCGCACACCGTACTTGACGTTTACGCCGGTGGCGAGTATGGCGGCTATGTCCTTGTCCAGCTCCGTCTTGGGCAGGCGGTAGTTGGGTATGCCGTAGCGCAGCATACCGCCGAGCTTGCTCTGCACCTCAAGGACGGTGACCTGATGACCCATTATTTGCAGGTAGTAGGCCGCCGCAAGTCCGACGGGGCCGCCGCCGACGACCGCGACCTGCTTGCCCGTGGAGGGCGCGCGCTCGGGCGGCGGAACCTCACCGGCGAAGTCCGCGGCCACGCGCTTGAGGCCGCGAATGTTGATTGGTTCGTCCACAAGGTTGCGGCGGCAGCGCGCCTCGCAGGGGTGCTCGCAGATAAAGCCGCAGGTTGTGGGGAACGGGTTATCCTTCTTAATAAGGCGAATGGCGTCCGCGTAGCGTCCCTGCTGCACAAGCCCGACATAGCCGGGAATGTCTACGTGCGCGGGGCACAGGTGGACGCAGGGCGGGAGCTGGTGGTAAGTACAGTTGCACCTGTGGTGGCGAATGTGCATTTCGTAGTCCTCTCTGCACGCCACAAGGCTCTCGTACACTCTCTGCGCGGCCTCATAGCCGACAGCGCAATCCGCCGAGTCCTTTATTGCGGCTGCCGTCTGCTCCAGAAGGGGGATGACGGACTCGTCCGCAGTGCCGTCCAGAACCGAGCGGAGCATCTGCTTAATCTGCAAAAGTCCGACACGGCAGGGCACGCACTTGCCGCAGGTCTGGGCATGGCAAAGCTCCACAAAGGCCAGCGTCATGTCCACAGGGCAAAGTCCCGGAGGGCTGGCTTCAATGCGGCGTTCCATGTCCTTGTAAATGTTCTCCACAACAAGCTGCGCTGCGCTTGGAGTGGCTAACTCAAGTCTGCTCAATAAATTCACTGCCTCTCTTTTCATTGTCTCTGACCGCGGCAGCGCAGTCACCCGCTGCCGGTCAGCGCCGAGTTTGCAGGCGTCAAATTCAACGCCATAACAAGCCGTTTCGCCATAATCAGCTCATTACTTAATAAGTATAGCAGACCGCAAATTTTAGCGTCAACGATTGTTATTTTTTTGACGCAGTACTAATTTTACATAAATCTATTATTTAATTAGCACACAACATTTTTGCCTGTACAATTAAAATTATTTATAACGTAAAAAGCACCCGAGCTATGGGCGCTTTTCGGCATAAAGCAAAGCGGAGCCGCTGATAAGTCCGCTCCGCTCAGCTCATTATTTCCCGCAGCGTCTCCACCGCCTTTTTCTCCAAGCGCGACACCTGAACCTGCGACACGCCGAGTATTCCGGCGCACTTCTGCTGCGTCAGGCCGTGGAAGTAGCGCAGGGAGATTACCATTTGCTGGCGCTCGGGCAGGCGGCGTATGGCCTCGTCGAGCACCACACGCTCTATAAGCCGCTCCTCCTGACCGTAGTCGCCGAGCACGCTCTCCAGCGTGAAGCCGTCCTCGCCCGTCTCGCGCTGCAGCGACTCCACCGGCACGGCGGAGCTCTCCGCCATTGCTATCTCCTCCGCCGTCAGGCCGGTGAAGCGCGCTATCTCGGAGACAACCGGCTCGCGCCCCAGCTCCTGCAGCAGCGCGGCGCGGGCGTTTTTCACCCGCTGCGCGCGTTCTTTCATGCCGCGGCTGACCTTGACCGCGCCGTCGTCGCGCAGGTAGCGCCTTATCTCGCCGGAAATTTTCGGCACGGCGTAGGTGGAAAACTGTGTGCCGAAGCTCTCGTCAAAGCCGTTCACGGCCTTGAGAAAGCCGATGCAGCCGAGCTGGTAGAGGTCGTCTGTGTCAATGCCGCGCCCGAAGAAGCGGCGCGCGACGCTCCAGATGAGGCCGGAGTTTTCCGTCACGAGCCGCCGCCCCGCCTCCTCGTCGCCCGCGCAGTAGGCGCGTATCAGCTCCAATACGCCCTCGCTCATGCCCGCCTTGACTTTATTCTGCGGAGCATGGTCACCGATGTGCCGCTGCCCGCGCGCGAGCGCACCTTGAGCTTGTCCATGAAGCTGTCCATGATAGTGAAGCCCATGCCGCTGCGCTCCTCGCCGCCGGTGGTGAACAGCGGCGTCATGGCCTTTTCCACGTTCTCTATGCCCCGCCCGCGGTCGCGCACGTTTATTTCAAGGCAGTCGCCGTCCAGTATGCGCGCGCGGAGCGTGATGACGCCTATGCAGTCGGGATAGGCGTGGACAATGGCGTTCGTCACCGCCTCGCTCACCGCCGTGGCGATGTCGCCCAGCTCGTCCATAGTGGGGTCGAGCTGCAGCGCGAAGGCCGAAACCGCGCTGCGGGCGAGCTTTTCGTTGACGCTCCGGCTGGGAAAGTCGAGCTTTATGTAGTTGTCACCTTTCATTGCGCCGCCTCCGCCTCGTTAATTTTCACAAGCCTGCCGATGCCGGAAATGTCTATGACCTTCAGCGGCTGGCTCTTTGCGTTCTGCACCCACGCGCGGCCGCCCGTGGACTTCATGCGCGCGCATATGCGCAGTATGACCGCGATGCCGGAGCTGTCCATGAAGCTCAGCGAGCCGATGTCCAGCACGCAGTCGCGCGGCATGAATTTATCCAGCTCGCGCTCTATGCGCTCTACTGCGGGCTTGGCCTCGTGCTGGTCAAGCTCGCCGCGCAGGTAAACCGTAAGCCGCCCCTCGGCATAAGATGGAGCTATCTCCATTTTCCCCGCCTCCTGTTATCTTGTTAGTGCCGTTTTCGCTATTGTAACCGAGAGCGCGCGCGAAGGCTGTCGCAGTGTGTCGGGCGTGAAAAATATTGCGAGGGAGTTAAATTTCTCATAAACGCTTGACCTAAAGGGCAAAGCGTAATAAAATAAGAATATCGTATGTTCAGCTCACTTTCGGAGGTGTCGGCAGCATGAGCCAGTCAAATCGGAGCAAGACGGCGTTCGTCTCGCCCATATATTCTATAGCCCTGACATGGATTGTTTTTTCCGTGTTCTTCCCCATAACGAGCCTGTCGCGCTTTGTGGCCGCCGCCATAATCTCGGCGGTCGTCTGCTCGTGCGTCAGCGCGCGCGTTAAGAGTCGGGCGGAAAAGCGCGCCGAGGAGCCGGAGGAGGAAAAGCCCAAGCGCGAGAAAAAGGAGAAAAAGAAAGCCGAGCCGGAAAAGAGCTACGGCCCCGAGGTGGACGCGATTTTGGCCGAGAACAAACGCGCCCAGCAGGAAATGGGGCGCATATACGCCTCGGTGCAGAACACGGATATAAAAGTAAAAATCCGCGACATAATGGAGATAAGCGACAAAATTGCGCAGGACGCCATTGCCGACCCCAGCGACGTGCCGCAGATTAAAAAGTTCCAGAGCTACTACCTGCCGACGACAATCAAGCTGCTCAACGCCTACGACCGCATGGGCTCGCAGGGCATTGAGGGCGAGAACATATCCGGCACCATGAGCCGCATCGAGGAAATGCTGGACACGGCCATTGCCGCCTACAGAAAACAGCTTGACAGCCTGTTTGCCAATCAGGCTCTCGATATTGAAACCGACATAGACGTTATGAACACCATGCTCAAGCGCGAGGGGCTGACCTGAACCGACGCTCCCGCCCGTGAACGAAAGGAAGATTTAAAAATGAACGAAAGCAAGTCCGAGTACATTCCCAAGCTGACGCTTGACCCCACCGGCGCCGAGGCCGCGGCTGCGGCGCAGCAGGCCGAGGAGGCCGCCAAGGCCGCTATAGAGCCGGAGCGCCCCGAGCTTGACAAGCTCTCCGAGGCCGAGCAGGCCGCGGTCAGAGAATTTGCCAAGCAGATAGACATAACAAACGCCAATCAGGTGCTGTCCTACGGCGCCGCCGCGCAGACGAATATATCCAACTTCTCCGGCTCCGCGCTCGACGCCGTGCGCAGCAAGGATTTGGGCGAGGTGGGCAATATGCTCTCCGGCCTCGTCGTGGAGCTTCAGGGCATGAACTTCCCCGAGGAGGAAAAGAAGGGCTTCAAGGGGCTTTTCAAGCGCGCGGGCAACAACATCGCCACGCTCAAGGCGCAGTACAACAAGGCCGAGGCCAATGTGGACAAAATAACCGAGGAGCTGGAAAAGCACGAGCGCGTTCTTTTGAAAGACATCTCCATGCTGGACAAGATGTACGAGATGAACCAAGGCTACTTCAAGGAGCTGACGATGTACATTTTAGCGGGCAAGCTCAAGTGCGAGGAGCTGCGCGCCAAGGATTTGCCGGAGCTGCAGCACAAGGCCGAGCAGAGCGGTCTGCCGGAGGACGCGCAGGCGGCGAACGACTTTGCCAACATGATAGGCCGCTTTGAAAAGCGCCTGCACGACTTGGAGCTGACGCGCGTAATCTCGCTGCAAATGGCTCCGCAGATACGCCTTATTCAGAATAACGACACGCTGATGGCGGAAAAAATTCAAACGAGCATTGTCAACACCATACCCCTGTGGAAGAGCCAGATGGTTATGGCGCTGAGCATGGAGCACTCGCGTCAGGCAATGGCCGCACAGCGCGAGGTCAGCGACGTCACGAACCAGCTCCTGCGCAAGAACGCCGAGGCGCTGCACCAAGGCAGCGTGGACGTGGCGCGCGAGTCCGAGCGCGGCGTTGTCGAGCTGGAAACGCTCCAGCACACAAATCAAGAGCTTATCAACACCCTTGAAGAGGTGCGCCAGATTCAGGAGGACGGCCGCAAGCGCCGCGCCGAGGCCGAGGTGGAGCTTGGCCGCATAGAGGGCGAGCTGAAGCAGAAGCTGCTTGAAATAAACGGCTGAAGCGCGGCTCCGGCAAAGGAGGAAAAATGAGCTTTTTCAAAAAACGTTCCGTGGCAGTCATCATCACGGCGCTTGTCATCGTCGGCTGTCTGGGCTACGGAGCGTACTATTCGGATACGCACGCCGTTTCCGGCACCACGGCAATGGTCGTCGCCTCCGACGTCTCCGACTACGCCGACGAGGGCGCGGCCTACCGCCGCTACCTGACCGACAGCGCGGGAGTGCTGCCCTCGGCGACCGAGGACACCCTCTGCGCCTACAACGCCATGTGGGACAGTCTCTACGGCTGCATTATCGGCGTCTGCACCAGCGATGGCACCGGCAGCCAGTCCATGAGCGACTACGCCTACGACGCGGGAAACAACATGGGGCTCGGCTCGCAGGACTATCTGCTGCTCATAGACACCGAGAGCGACGAATTTTGGATGGAGTGCGCGGACACGGACTGCTATTACCTTGAGGACGACTTCTACACCGCCTTCAGCGGCGGCGACTACGGCGACTTTATGCTCGAGGCGTTCGCGCTTATGGACTCCTATTTCAGCGCTAACTTTGCGTCTTACAGCGGCAGCTATCCCGAATATTATTCCGAGTACTATGCCGAGCCGCAGGGCTCCGGCGCGGGCGACGCTCTTTTCACACTCGTCGTACTCATCATTCTCGCCGTGGTCATTCTCAGCTGGCTTGACCGTATGCGCTACCGCCGCTGGTACGGAATGTACGGCACGGTCGTCGGTGCGCCGGTATTCGTGCCCATACTGTTCTGGCACCGCCCGGGCGGAATGTGGTTCAACCGTATGCACTCGCGCATGGGTCCCAGAGGGCCTCGCGGTCCCGGCGGTCCGGGCGGCCGCGGTCCGGGAAGCCCGGGCGGCGGCAACGGCTTCGGCGGCCCGCACGGTGGCAGTCCGCGCGGCGGAGGCTTCGGCGGCAGCGGCGGCTCCCGCGGGGGCGGCTTTGGCGGCGGAGGCTTCGGAGGCTCCCGCGGAGGCGGCTTCGGCGGCGGGGGCTTTGGAGGCTCCCGCGGAGGCGGTTTCGGAGGCGGCGGCTTCGGTGGAGGCGGCGGCTTCGGCGGCGGCGGAGGCTTTGGCGGACGCCGGTAAACATTAAGCTGCAAACGTCTTGTGGAGCCGGTGGGCTTACGAAACTCACCGGCTCCTATCTTAAAAGCCTAAGCCGCGCGCGAAACGGCTGGGTTATACTATGCGCCGTTTTTCGGCTTTGCCCCTGACCGGCGGCAAAAAATTATCTCACAATTCGGAGGCTCAACCCCTATGCTTATATGCTCTCAGACAAAAATCGCTCCCAGCATACTCTCCGCCGACTTCGCGCGGCTGGGCGCGGAGTGCGAGGACGTTATCGCGGGCGGCGCGGACTGGCTGCACGTTGACGTTATGGACGGCATATTCGTCCCCAACATCTCAATCGGCATACCCGTGGTGCAGTCGCTGCGCAAGGCGACCGACGCCTTTTTGGACGTCCACCTGATGATTGACCGCCCCCAGCGCTATGTGGAGGACTTCTGCCGCGCGGGCGCCGACCTTGTCTGCTTCCATGTGGAGGCCTGCCAGCCGCAGGACATCTTCGCCGCCATAAAATTAGTAATGAAAAACGAAAAGCTCGTCGGCCTTGCCATAAAGCCGCAGACGCCCGCCGCGGTGCTGCTGCCCTACATGGACTACATCGACCTCGCGCTGGTGATGACCGTGGAGCCGGGCTTCGGCGGCCAAAGCTTCATGTACGAGCAGGTGGACAAGATAAAGCTCGTGCGCCAGATGCTGGACGAGCTGAACCCCGACTGCCACGTTGAGGTTGACGGCGGCATCGACCCGCACACCGCTGCCGCGGTCAAGGCCGCGGGCGCCAACGTGCTGGTGGCCGGCTCCGCCGTTTTCAACAAGCCCGACCGCGCGGAGGCCATTGCCGCCATACGCAATGCTTGAAAATATACTATTATAATTATATTTTATCTTTTTATCTTCAGCTTCTTCGGAGGTCAGTATGTCTTTTTTTCCACCCAGCCTTGAACGGCTGACGGACTGCTTTGCCGCTCTGCCCGGAATCGGCCGCAAGAGCGCCCAGCGTCTTGCCTTTCACGTCATAAGCCTGCCGGAAGGCGAGGCTGAGGACTTTGCCGACGCCATTTTGCAGGCTCGCCGCAGCGTCGTCTGCTGCCCCGTCTGCCAGAACCTCTGCGAGGGCGGCGAGTGCGCCATCTGCTCCAGCGACAAGCGCGACAAGTCCACCGTCTGCGTGGTGGCGCAGCCGCGCGACGTGGCGAGCATAGAGCGCAGCCGCGAGTACGGCGGCGTTTACCATGTGCTGCACGGCGTACTCTCGCCCATGAACCACATAGGCCCCGACGACCTGCGCATCTCCCAGCTTGTGGAGCGCGTGGCGGGCGGCGGCATCGACGAGGTCATCATGGCCACGAACCCCGACACGGAGGGCGACGCCACGGCCATGTACATCTCGCGCTTGCTCAAGCCCTTCGGCGTGCGCGTTACGCGCATTGCCTACGGCATACCCGTCGGCAGCAACTTGGAGTTCACCGACGACGCCACGCTCCTGCGCGCCCTCGAGGGTCGGCGGGAGATGTAAGGCTTTCGGCAAAGTGCAAAAAATTTCTGCTTTGAAATTTGACAACAAGAACAAAAGCTGTTATAATTGTTAAGTTACGGCTTGCCGCACTGTATATTGGTGATTTTTCGACAGGCTTGTCCTGAATGCGCAGCCGTTATTTAATTTGTCTGTTATGTACGTGAGTACTTTATAAATACACATATAATAAACGAAAACAATAGGCACACTTTCCATGAGCGAAGCGCGGAGAATAGCCCGCCGGCGAACAGGGTCGGAGGGTAAAACCGCTTTATATCCGTTCAGGGTTCAGTGCGCCTGCATAACGAATCTATTTTCGAGAAAAGGAGTAATTTATTCAATGGCATCAAAACTGAAAATCATTCCCTTGGGCGGTCTTGGTGAAATCGGCAAAAACATGACCGCCTTCGAGTACGGTCGAGACATAATTCTTGTTGACTGTGGAATGGGCTTTCCCGAGGAGGGTATGTACGGCATCGACCTTGTGGTGCCGGACATCACCTATCTCAAGGAAAATGCCGGACGCATACGCGGCCTGTTTTTGACGCACGGACACGAGGACCACATCGGCGCGGTGCCTTATGTGCTGCGCGCTGTGAATATGCCGATTTACGCCACGCGCATGACCGCGGCGCTCGTCAACCTCAAGTTAGAGGAGCACAAGCTGACCGACGTGGTGAAGATGAACACCGTGGAGGCCGGTACAACGATAAAGGCCGGAGCCTTCAGCGTGGAATTTATCCACATCAACCACTCCATTGCCGACGCCGTGGCCTTTGCCATTCACACGCCTATCGGCACCGTAATTCACACCGGCGACTTCAAGATTGATGTGACGCCCATTCACGGGGAAATGATAGACTTAGTGCGCTTGGGTCAGCTGGGCAGAGAGGGCGTGCTGGCGCTGCTGGCGGACTCGACGAACGTGGAAAGACCAGGGCACTCCGAGTCCGAGCGCATTGTCGGCAAGCGCTTCGAGGAGCTTTTCAATAACTGCGACAAGCGCATAATCGTCACCACGTTCGCCTCCAACGTCCACCGTATCCAGCAGATAATCAACGCCGCCGAGCGCACAAAGCGCAAGGTTGCCGTGACGGGGCGCAGCATGGAAAACGTCATCCGCGTCAGCTCGGAGCTGGGCTACATGGATATCCCCGAGGGCATCATTGTGCCAATCGAAAAGCTCAAGGGTCTGCCCCGCAGCAAGACGGTTATCATCACCACCGGCAGTCAGGGCGAGGAGCTGAGCGGGCTTTACCGCATGGCGTTCGACGAGCACCGCCAGATTGACATCGGCGCCGACGACCGCATAATCATCTCCGCCTCCGCCATACCGGGCAACGAGCTGACTATAAGCAAAATGATAGACGAGCTCTTCGCCAAGGGCGCTGAGGTCATATACAACCGTCAGGAAAACCTGCACGTCAGCGGTCACGCCTGCCAAGAGGATTTGAAGATGATGCTGGCGCTGACGAAGCCGCGCTTCTTCATTCCCGTCCACGGCGAGACCCGTATGCTCTATAAGCACGCGGAGCTGGCAAAGAGCATGGGCATACCGTCTAAAAACATTGTCATCAGCGGCATCGGCCACGTCATCGAGCTGACGCAGAAGAGCATACGCGAAAACGGCGCCGTCACCGCCGGTCAGGTGCTGGTTGACGGCACGGGCATAGGCGACGTGGGCGCGGTCGTCCTGCGCGACAGAAAGCACCTCGCCGACGAGGGCATGATTGTCGTCATTCTCACCATGTCCAGCGAGGACGGCAGCATAATTACCGAC
This sequence comes from Oscillospiraceae bacterium, assembly GCA_021202845.1. GTDB lineage: Bacteria > Bacillota > Clostridia > Oscillospirales > Oscillospiraceae > JAJQCF01. The sequence continues at coordinate 59,997 of JAJQCF010000031.1, read as the reverse complement.
CCCGAAATCATCACCCGCGGCTTTGTATATATCAAGGAGTCCGACCACCTCATGGACGAGCTGCAGCGCGTTGTGGGCGAGAGCCTGACGTCCTGCCGCCGCCACCACATCACCGACTGGGCGACAATTAAGGGCAAGGTTAAAACGAACCTCTCCGGCTACCTCTATAAGACCACCCGCCGCAGCCCGATGATACTGCCCGTCATCGTCGAGGTATGAGCGTACCCCTTTTTGACGCGCACTGCGACAGCATAACGCGCCCGGGCTCTCTGGCGAAAAACCGCGGCCAGCTGGACTTGCAGCGCCTCGGCGCTTACGCTCCGGCGGCGCAGGTTTTCGCCGTGTTCTCCCCGCCTCCGCTGGACACGCCCGCCGTGTTCTCGCGGCTGCTGAAATGCGCCAAGCGCAAGATAGAGCAGAACGCGGACAGAGTAGCGCTCTGCCGCACGGCGGAGGAGATTCACGCCGCGCACTCCGGCGGACGCGCCGCCGCCATACTCTCCGTGGAGGGCGCGGCCATGCTGGGCTGCTCATGTGACGGACTGCGCGCCGCGTGGAGCGAGGGCGTGCGGCTTGTCAACCTCACATGGAACAAGTCCAACCGCCTCGCGGGCGCGGCAATGGACGCAGACCCCCACGGCCTGACGGACGAGGGGCGCGAATTTGTCCGCTGTGCCCAGTCTCTCGGCGTCACGCCGGAGCTGAGCCACATTTCCGACGCGGCGTTTTGGGACGTGGTTGACATAACAGCCAAGCCGCTGCTCGTCGGACACTCAAACTCAAGAGCGATATGCCCTCACCCGCGCAACTTGACGGACGATATGTTTTCCGCTGTCATAAGAAGCGGCGGCTGTGTAGGGCTGAATTTATGTCCCGACTTTGTCGGCGGCGAGCGCGACATTGACGCCGTGCTGACCCACGCCGAGCATTTTTTGCGTCTGGGCGGAGAAAAAGTGCTCTGCCTCGGCTGCGATTTGGACGGCATACCGCGCCCGCCAAAGGGCATAGACGGCGTGCAGGACCTCGCCAAGCTCTATGAGGCCATGCTCGCGCGCGGCTGGGGCGAGGCGCTGGCGCAGGATATATTTTTCAATAACCTTATGAGATTTATGGAGGCGGCACTGTGAACATTCAAATTTTCGGCAGGAACAAGTGCTTTGACACAAAAAAGGCGCAGCGCTGGTTCAAAGAGCGCAGAATAAAATTTCAGTACATCGACGTTGACCGCTACGGCATGAGCCGCGGCGAGCTGAACACCGTGCGCTCCGCCGTCGGGCTGGAGGCCATGATAAACAAGTCCGACCGCGACTACCCCACTATCCAATACCTCGCCTCCGACGCGGCCAAGTTAGACAAGCTCTTTGACGAGCCGTGGCTGCTTGCCACGCCCATTGTGCGCAACGGCAAGCAGGCCACCGTCGGCTGCTGTCCCGAGGTATGGAGTGAATGGGAATAAAAGTATTAACGCTTTTTTAGCATAATTTAAGGTTCATATAGTATAATTACACTCTGCGGAGCGTGTCGGACTTTTTTGGTTCCGCGCTCCGATATGTTTGGGTACAAAGGAGGACAATTTCGGGTGATTGAAGTCAAAAACCTTACCAAGCGCTACGGAAACCACCTCGCCGTGTCCGACCTCAGCTTTGAAATAGGCGAGGGCGAGATTTACGGCTTTTTGGGTCCCAACGGCGCGGGTAAATCCACGACCATGAACATTATGACCGGCTGCCTTGCCGCCACCTCAGGCGAGGTAAAAATCGGCGGCTTCGACATCTTCGAGAACGCGGACAAGGCCAAGCGCTTAATCGGCTATCTGCCGGAGCTGCCGCCGCTCTACATCGACCGCACGCCGTGGGAGTACCTCACGTTCGTCGGCCGCGCCAAGGGGCTGAAGGGTCAGGAGCTGCACGACCAGATTATGAACGTCTGCGAGGTCACAAAAATTCTCGATGTGGCGCACCGCCTCATCAAGAACCTCTCAAAAGGCTACCGCCAGCGCGTCGGCATTGCGCAGGCTCTGCTGGGCGACCCCAAGGTCATAATACTGGACGAGCCGACCGTCGGCCTCGACCCCAGACAGATTATTGAAATACGCGACCTAATCCGCTCGCTGGGCGAGACGCACACCGTCATTCTCAGCAGCCACATTCTCTCCGAGGTGCAGGCTATCTGCACAAGAATTATGATTATTTCCGACGGCAAGCTCGTGGCCTGCGACACGCCGGAGAACTTGGAGCGCCTTTTCGCGGGCAATGTGACCATAGACCTGACCGTGGAGGCCGCGCAAAGCGAAGTCGCCGCCATGCTGGAGGGTCTGCCCGTGGAGAGCGCCGAGTACGCCGAGCCGAGCGAGGAAGGCCGCTGCTCCGTCACCCTCTCCGCCGCCTCCGATGCCGCCGACGAGCTCTGCCGCGGCATATTCTACGCCTGTGCCAAGGCAGACAAGCCCATACTCCAGCTCGCCACCAACCGCGCCACGCTGGAGAGCATATTCATCGAGCTGACCGGCGCGGGCAGCGACGACCCCGACTATATCCCGCCGGAGCAGCGGCTGGACGAAGCCGAGCCGGAGAACGCCGAGCAGACCGAGGAAAAGTCTGATGAAAAGGAGGCAGCCGAAGAATGAACGCCGTATTCCGTCACGAGCTCAGCTCTTGGCGCACCAATGTTGTGGCCTACGTCTTTGTGGCCTTTCTGCTGCTTTTCGGCGGCATTTACACAATGGTGCTGTGCCTCAGGGGCGGCTACGCCAACTATGAGTATGTTTTCTACAACATGACCTTTGTTTACATAATCACTGTGCCCATTCTGACAATGCGCGTAATTTCCGAGGAGCGCAGGCAGAAAACCGACCAGCTGCTCTACTCCCTGCCGATAAGCATGACAAAGGTCGCGCTCGGCAAGTATTTCGCCATGCTGGTTGTGCTTGCTATCCCCGTCGCCATTCTCTGCGTCTACCCGCTCGTGCTGCGCGCTTTCGGCAACGTCTATCTGCCGGAGGCTTTCAGCACCGCGCTGGCCTTCTTCCTGCTGGGCGCGACGCTGCTGGCTATCGGCATGTTCATCTCCAGCGTCACGGAGAGCCAGCCCGCCGCCGCGGGACTGAGCTTTGTCGTCATGCTGCTGCTGTACTTTTTAACCAGCCTCGCCGAGTACATTCCCACCTCCGCGGGCGCGAGCATGGTGGCCTACATGATAACGTGGCTCGTGCTGTGCCTCATCATTTGGGCAATGACAAAAAACCTCTTTATCTCCGCCGTGCTCTTCATCGTGGGCGAGGTGGCGCTGCTCATCTGCGCCAACCTCTTTATGAGCTCGTTTTATAACTCCTTCCCCACGATACTCGCGGCCATATCCCCGTTTGACCGCTTCTATACCTTTGTTACCGGAGTGTTTGACCTCACGGGCATTGTCTACTACATCACCGTGATTGCTCTGTTCCTGTACCTCAGCATACAGAGCCTTGAAAAGAGGAGGTGGAGCTAATGGAAAAGAAAAGCCTTAGCCAGCGCGTAAAGTCATCGTTCCGCTCCCGCGCCTTCCGCGTGGGCGGCTACAGCGTGGTTTCGTTCCTCATTTTGGCGGCTATCGCCGTTGTCGTCAACGTCGTCGTCAACGCCCTGCCCGCGACCTACACGCAGTTCGACACGACCTCGACGGAGATGTTCACCATCTCCGAGCAGACCGAGGAGATTTTGGACGCTCTGGACGACGACATCGAAATCTACTGGGTAGTCCAGTCCGGCGAGGAGGACGACACCCTCAGCACCCTGCTCGACCGCTACAGCGTGCTTTCCAATCATATCTCCGTCACGAAGATTGACCCCGACGTTTACCCCACGTTCATAGACTCCTACGTCACCGCGGACACGCAGGTTTACAACAACTCGCTCGTGGTCGTCAGCAGCAGCCGCTACTACTACGTCAGCTATGAGCATATCTACGAGTACCAGTACGACTTTTCCAGCTACTATTCCGACGGCTCCTACTCCGTTGACGTGAGCTTCGCCGGCGAGAGCTGCCTGACGGGCGCTATCGACTACGTGACGAGCGAGGATTTGCCCACAGTCTACACCCTCACCGGCCACGGCGAGACGGCGCTTGACAGCGATATGCAGACCACGATAGAGCGCCAGAACTTCGCCCTTGCGGAGCTGAACCTTATGACAAGCGGCTCGGTGCCGGAGGACGCGGACTGCCTGCTCATCTACTCGCCCACCTCCGACATCAGCGACACTGAGTACGAGGCCATATACAACTACCTGCTCTCCGGCGGCAAGATGTTCCTCATTTACGGCAACACCGCCTCCGGCAGCTTCAGCAATCTGGACGCGCTTATGAGCTACTACGGCGTGTCCTCCGTCGGCGGGCTCGTCATTGAGGGCAATTCCAGCAACTACGCCTACGGCTACCCCTACTACCTCATGCCCTCGCTGGAGTCCCACGACATCACCGACCCGCTCATATCCTCCGGCGTCTACCTGCTGCTGCCCGACAGCGACGGCATTGTTATCGACGAGGACTTGCGCGACGGCCTGACCGTGACCGAGCTCTTCACCACCTCCGACGCCGCTTACGCGCGCGACCTCTCCGTCTCCGCCGCCACCAGCTACGCCAAGTCCGACGGCGACATTGACGGCCCCTTTGCCCTCGGCGTGGCCATTGAGGACAGCGAGACGGGCGCGGAGATTGTCTGGGTCTCCTGCGCGCACCTCATCGACGTCGGCTACGGCGGCGGCGAGGACGTGTTCATCAACGCCCTCGGCTGGATGTGCGAGCACACCAGCAGCATATCCATACACTCCAAGAGCATCGGCACCGACGTGCTGACAATCAGCTCCTCCACGGCCTCCGTGCTGACAGCCATTATAGTCGCCATACTGCCCGCAGGCTGCCTCGTGCTCGGTCTCTACACATGGGCGAGGAGGCGCAAGGTATGACCCGCGGAAAAAAACTGCTCGCCCTTGCGGCTGCGCTGCTTGTTATAATCATTGCCGCGCTGCTCATAAGCCGCCTTTCCGCCGAGAGCGAGAGCGCCGCCGAGGCCGAGGACGACACTTCGGTACAAATCCTCAGCTTCAGCGCGGACACGCTGACGGAGTTAGAGTGGACATACTCCGGCGAGAGCGTGGCGCTCGGCTACGACGGCGAGACGTGGAGCTACACCGCCGACAGCGCCTTCCCCGTGGACGCGAGCTACCCCAACGCCATTGTCAAGCGTCTGGCTTCGCTCACGGCCACGCGCACCATAGAAAGCCCCTCGGACTTGGCGCAGTACGGCCTTGACGAGCCGGAGCTGACCGTCAGCTATACCGCGGACGGCGAGAGCAGAACAGTCAGCATCGGCAGCGAAAACGCCATCGGCGGCTCGCGCTACATCGCCTTGGACGGCGACGCTAACGTCTACCTTGTGGACAGCGAGCTGGCGGAGCTAATCTCCTACGGCCTCATGGACATAGTGCAGTTGGAGGAGATACCCGATATGTCCGACCTTCTCTCCTTTGAGCTGGTTATAGACGACATGGTCTGGCAGCTTGACTACGTCACCACCGTCACAATGGTGGACGATAGGGAGATGAGCGAGAGCACGTGGTATCTTGGCTCCACAGTGCTGGACACGGACGCGGCCAACGAGACGGCAGGGCTGATAACCGGCCTGCAATGGCTCACCTGCGCCGACTACAACGCCGCCGACCTCTCCGACTACGGTCTGGACGCCCCCGCTGCCACGGTCACGGTGACGTACACCGACAGCGACGACGCCGAGCAGAGCTTCACCCTTGAGATAGGCGGCGAAGCCGACTACGGCCACTACGCCCGCATCTCCGGCTCCGCCATGGTCTATACCATAGACCCCAGCATACTCCAACAGCTCGAAGCCCTGACAATGGACTACTTGGAAAACGGCGCGGAAGAGTAAATTCAACAAACAAACAGCAAAGCGGCCATACCCGAAAAGTAATTTTCGAGCATGGCCGCTGATTTATATTTTTAAGGATACACTGATTAAATTAAGCTTTACGCATAATTCACCAAAATCCACCTCTAAAGTGTTACAATAGAGCCATCAAACAAAGGGGAAGGCGGAACCACCATGAACGGACAGCAGACTTTCAGTGACATCGAGTACAGCATGAGAAAGCGTACAACCAAGCGAGAAGCATTTCTGGATGCAATGGATGAGTGCATTGTCTGGGATGAATGGTGCGCGCTCATCGAGCCGTACTATTTCAAAGGCAAGCGTGGCCGCCCGCCTATGGGTATTGAAAAAATGCTGCGGATGTATCTTCTTCAAGTATGGTTTAACCTGTCCGATGAGGGAGTAGAAGAAGCCATCTATGACAGCTACGCTTTCCGCAAGTTCATGGGCATCAACTTCACAGAGTGCCAAGTCCCTGATGCCACCACACTTCTCCACTTCCGTCGCATCATTGAGGACAACAAGATTGGAGAAAAGCTGTTTGCTGCTCTGAATAAGGCATTTGAAGAAGCAGGCTTCATCTGGCGGGGCGGCACGATTGTCGATGCTGCCATCATCGCTGCGCCCAGCTCCACGAAGAATAAAAGCGGCAAGCGTGACCCGGAAATGCACCAGACCAAAAAGGGCAGCCAGTGGTATTTCGGCATGAAGGCCCACATTGGTGTAGATGCCGGTACAGGCATGGTTCACACGGTTGAAGTTACCCCTGCCAATGTTCACGATGTTGACATGGCGGAGAAACTTATCCGCGAGGATGATGATGTAGTCTATGGAGACTCCGGTTATCTCGGTCTGCAAAAGAGGCCCGAAATTCGTGACAACAAGAACAAGGCAAAGATTGATTTCCGCATCAACCGTCGTCCCTCTCAGGTGAAGACCTCGGACACCTATGCTGGAATCAACTGGGAGAAGAAGATTGAGCATGACAAATCATCCGTACGCTGCAAGGTTGAGCATCCGTTCCTGACCGTGAAACAAACTTTCGGCTACAGGAAAGTCGCTTACAAGGGGCTTGAGAAGAATCGGAATCGGCTCCTATTCCTGTTCTCTTGCTCCAACATTCTGATGTATCTCAGAGGAACAAGACGGGTGCCGATGCCGCTTGTGGGGTAACTGCGCCCTTTTTCAGCAAAATGGGTGATAGGGGGACCTAAATCTGGCGAAAATTGCACTTATGATGGTTGATTTTGAGACGTTTGAACGTTAACGCAGAGATTTTTGACACGAGAGTGCTTTTGCTTGCTCTAAAGTCATTTAATCATCGTATTCTTAATTTATCGCTTACTCAAAGCCCTGTATGAACCGCACGAGGATTGCCGCCGCCCGCCGCTCCGCAGGCGCACAGCGTGAGCAGCAGGCTTACGGATAACACCAGTGCTATTGCTCGTTTCATAACATCAAGCTCCTTCTCGTCGTTTGATTTGGATTGAAATAACCGCCAACGTCGGACAGTTCTGCCGCCACGTTACCGGCGGCAAACTGCCCGACTGATACGCGCCGAAATTACTCGGCTTCTTTTTCCTCTTTGATAGGCGCGGCGTTCATCTGCATAAGCTCTGCGGAGACAACCTCGCCGTCGGCGTCATATACGACGCACAGCATATCGCCGGCCTCCGGCTCCAAGCCGTTCAGGTCATCGACGCTGAGCACAAGCGTGCTGCTCTCGCCCTCAAGCTCAGGCTCTGCCGGAGGAACGGCGCCCTCCTCAAGCTCTGTTTCAGGCAGCTCCGGCGGAACCGCACCCTCTTCAGGCTCTATTTCCGGCAGCTCTGGCGGAGTTTCGCCCTCTTCAGGCTCTGTTTCCGGCTGCCGGGGAGGAGCTTCGTTCTCGGGCTTCTCGGAAGTCGGCATACCCTCGGCAAGCGTGAGTTCGCCGCCGAAGCGCTCATTTCGCATTTCGTTGTTAAGCGGCGCTCCCTCGGTCGGCGCTCCGTTTACCGGCTCTGTATTTGGCTGCTCGCCTTCGGCAAATTCTCCCTCCGGCATCTCGCGCAGCTCTAACCGCTCGGCCGCTTCGCCCATGCCGCCGCGGCCTGCTTCCCTAACCTCCAGCGTCACTTCATCTTCGGTTACATCGACGACCATGCCGACGACAATTTTTTCAGGTACGTCCTCGGGCTCGGCGGCAAAGGCGCTGCCCGCCAAGGAGAACACCAGCGCAGTGCTGCACACGATTGCAAATCCGCGTTTCAATATAGGTTTACTGTTCATTTTAAGTATTTCCTTTCGGTTTTAATCGTTCAGCGTTCCTGAACGTGATTATAGAATAACATGGCATTCTGGAAATTTGCTGAAAGAATTATGTACAATTTGTTATCATTCAGCCTGCCGTTGCCTCGACGAACCGTGTCAAGATTGCCGCAATCTGCGCTCTGGTTGCGCTCTCGGTCGGGGACAGAGTGGAAGCATCGATGCCGGTAATAAGGTTTAGCCCCACAGCCCAGTTCATGGCGCTTACTGCGTAGCTGCTGATATCCTCATAGTCAGAAAAGGAGAGCAGATTTTCCTCCAGCGTTACAGCATCCATTCCCTTATAAATCGCATAGCGGTAGAGCATCGCCGCTATCTGTTCGCGGGTGATGTTTTCCTGCGGGGCAAATTCGTAGGCACTGTAGCCCTTAACTATGCCATTTTCCGCCGCCCATGCAACCGCGGTGGCGTACCATGCGTCGTCGGCTACGTCGTTGAAGCTGCATATAGCGTCGGTGGCAGGCTCGCCCTCCAAGCGGTAGAGAATGGTTACTATCATGCTACGTGTGGCGGCGATGTTCGGCTCGAACGTCGTGGCGTTGGTGCCGGTCATCAGGCCGTTTTCAACCACATAGTCGATATATTTGTAGTACCAAAGCGAGGCGACAACGTCGATAAAATCTTCGGCGGAGGCGCTTTCCGTGCTTGAACTGTCGGAGCTCGAACTATCGGCGCTGTCAGAGGTGCTTGTGCTGCTTGAACTGCCGGAACTACTCGAACTTCCCGAACTGCTTGAACCGCTCGAACTGCCGGAGCCGCTTGAACTACTTGAGCTGCCGGAGCTGCTCGAACCGCTTGAACTGCTTGAACTGTCAGAACTATCGGAGCTGTCAGTGCTGTCGGAAGTGTCGGCAGAGTCAGAGCTGTCGTCGCTCGTCTCTTCGCTGAGCGTCAGCGTATATGCGGAGTTTGCCTCCACGTCGGGTGAGGAGAACAGCACGTAGTCAACCGAGTACGCCGCCTCGCTGCCCCATTTTGCCGTTGCGGAAATCAGCTCGCTGCCCTGCGAGTCGGAAACCGTAATCACATCGCCGTTTGAGACAAAGCCGGAAGAAGAGCCTGCCGCGAGCGCGGTGAAATTGCCTCCGCTGCCGCCGTTCATATCCGGCGGCGTTCCGCCGCCTCCCATATCTGAGCTCCCGCCGTTTCCTGCGGTGACCGCGGTTGACGTTCCCGCGGCTGTCCACGTCACATACGCTTGGGAGCCTGTCGCCGGAACTGCCGACATCTCCTGCATTCCGACAGCCAGAACCGTGCCGCCGGTGATTGTCAGCGTGCCGTCGCAGTCCAGAGCGTTATTTGTCTCCTCCGTGTTGTCCAGCGCTCCGAGCGCCACGACGGTACCGCCGGTAATGGTTATATCTCCGTTTGAATCAAGGCAGTCGCCCGCCGCGGACGCCGCGTAAATGCTGCCGCCGTAAATATTCATTTCATAGCTGTAATCCGTCAGGTCGCTGTTTGCGGCGTTAATGCTGTCGTCAGTGCTGTAAATGGAGTATGTGCCGCTGTAAATGTTGACCGTCGCTCCCTCCAGACCCTCTTCGCAGGAGGTGATATTCAGCGTAACGTCGCTGTCCGCGCCGCCGCTGCTGCCGAGGTTCAGCGTGTAATCCGCGTGTATGGCATTGGCTCCGGCGCATAGCGTCAATTCTCCGCCGGTGATTGTGAGGCTGCTCCCGCCGCAGTTTACAGCGTCCTCCGCAGCGTCAATGCACAAAATCACGTCCCCGCTTATTGTCAGCACATTGTTTGCCTTAATGCCGTTTTTGCCGTTGGCATTTATCGCAATCGTGCCGCCACCAGTTATCGTCACGTCGCTGCCGTCTTTGAACTTCATCACCGCGTTTTCCGCCGCGGCGTTGTCCGCGTAATTGGCGTCGTTGTTATACGCATTGTCCGTCAACGTATTCACCGTGTCCTCCACAGCATAAATTGTGCAGGCCGCGCTGCTGTCCTTTTTCACAGTGATTACGGAGGTAAACGACGAGGTCAGCGTCAGGCCGTTCAGGTAGAGCGCCGCGTCGCCCGCGGCCTCTTTTTTCACCGCAATACTGCCGCTCCCCTCGCCCTGAAAGACATAGCTGCCTCCGGCTTTCTTGATGGAAACCAACAGCTCGCCGCCGCTGCCGTCGGGAAGCGAATACACGGTGTTCCCGTTACTGTCCGTTGCGGTGTCCGCGTCGCTCTCCGTATCCGTGTCGTCGTAAACCACGACCTCGTAATTGCTGTCGCTGCCCTCGGTGACCGTGACGGTGTCGCCGTCAAAGACAAATGTCGTAAGGCCGTCCAAATCCGCCGCGTCGCTCGTCTCGCCGCTCTCGGTCTGAGCGGAAAGCGCGTCAGGCTTATCAATGGAGTAATTGCTCCACTCGCTTATGCTGCCCGCGCCGCTCAAATCCGCCTCGGCGGAGTAGCTCTCCACGGTGACGGTGTACTCGCTCGTGCCGGAGACATAGACAGTGCCGTCGCTGCCCTGAATTGTCACGGTGCTGCCGTCGGCGTCAACTATGCTGCCCGCGCAGTACAGAGCGCTGAGGGTGCTGTCGCCGGTCACGACCCAAGTTGAATCGGAGGAAATATAGAGATTTGCATAGCCGCTGCCGCCGTCTCCGGCGCAGCTCTCGTCCTGAACAAAAGCGCCGGTCAGGGTGCTGGAGCCCGTCATGTAGAAGTCCAGCTCGCTGATGCTGTCCCAAACGACGTCGCCCGCCATGGTCTGGTCAATGGCGGTGAACAGGCAATCCGCGCCGTTGCTGCCGGTTGTGCCCCAGCCGCGTTGGTTGGCGTTGCCGGTGCAGCGCAGGAAAAACTCGCAGTCCTCGGCGGCGGTAATGTCCACGTTCTCCAGCGTGAACTCGCTCTCGGTGTTCGTGGTGCAGAACAGTCCGCCGTTAGTGGAAGTCAGCGTGCCGCCGGACATCTGGAACACACCGCAGCCGACCTCGCTGTCGCCGGACATGCTCTGGTAGACAATGACCGTCCAAGTGCAGTCGTTTTGAGAGCTGTCCAGCATACTGCCGGTGAGGTCGCAGTCGTAGAGGCGGATGGTGTTCAGTCCTTCTATGCATATGGCCTCGGAGCTGTTGGCGGTCAGCGTTGCGCCGTTCACGGTTATGTCCGCCGTGGAGTAGACCGCGGGCGAGCCGGTGCCGTTGGAGACGTAGCTGCCGCCGTCCACGACCATTGTGCCGCTGCCGCGGTCGGAGCGTATGGCGGCGGAGGACTCGCCCTCGGTCGTCACGTCAAGGTTCCACGCATAGAGCGTGCCGCCGCCCGCGACGTGTATGCCGCCGGAGGTGTCCTGCGCGGTGGAAATAGCGGTGTCGGCGATGTATACCGTACCGTCGCCGTAGGCAAAAGCGCCCGCGCCGCCCGCCGCGGAGGTGGTTATCGTGCTGTCCGAGATGTAGGCCGAGCCGCCCGTTGCCAGCACAGCCGCGCCCACGCCGTAGAAGCTGGAGTTGTCGCCGCCGGTGGAATCGGAGGAAACGCGCGTCACGGTGACGTCGGAGAGCGCAACACTGCCGCCGGTGATTAAGATTGCGTTCTCGTCTTTTCCCGTGGAGGTGTACGTTTTGCCGGAAACAGTTGTATCCGTACTGTAGGTCGTCACCGCGTCGCCGGAGGCGGCAAACGCGGCTGCGGAGAGGGAGAGCGCCAGCGCCACGCTGACAACGGCGGCAATAACTCTCCTGCCCTGTGGTAATCGCGTCATTTTAATGCATCCTTTCTTTTTTCGGTTGCTCAGGCACAACGCAGTGTGCTAATATGTGTATAAAATAACACGTGCGTCTGGAAAATCGCTGAAAGGATAAAAGAACTTTTTCCAGAAGTTTTTCAGAAGTGCGGGATATAATTAGTGGTTGTACATTGCGGGGAGGATAGACTGACATGAATATTCTGATTGTGGAAGATGAAACAGCCTTGGCGCAGGCTCTGGCACAGATTTTGAAAAACAACGGACACTATGCCGATGTGGTGGGCGACGGCGTCTCGGCGCTGGAATACGCGGGCGGTTTTCCCTATGACTTGGTGATTTTGGACGTAATGCTGCCGCGGCTGGACGGCTTCGGCGTGGTGAGAGCCATGCGGGAGCGGGGAAACAGTACGCCCGTCCTCATGCTGACGGCGCGCGCGACCGTGCCAGACACGGTGACAGGCCTGAACGCGGGCGCCGACGACTACATGACGAAGCCCTTCGACACAAGCGAGCTGCTGGCGCGGATAAACGCCCTGACAAGGCGCACTGGCGAGGTGATATTAAACAGGCTGGTCTACGCCGATTTGACGCTTGATTTGGATAACGCGCTGCTTTGCAGCGAGCATGGCTCCGTACATCTCAGCTATAAAGAGCTGGGCGTTGCGAAAATGTTCTTAGCCAACCCCACTATGACTATCACTAAGGACTCTCTCATTGTGAACGTGTGGGGCGGCGACGCCGACATAACGGATAATAATGTGGAATCATACATATCCTTTCTGCGCAAAAAGCTGAAATATCTGCACTCCTCTGTGTCTATCAAAAACATACAAAAGATAGGCTATCGGCTGGAGGTGTCCGAATGCTGAAGTCCTACCACAGGCGCTTTATCTGGCTGAATATGTGCATTGTCGGCGTCGTGCTGGCGTTTATTCTCGTATTCATCTCCATATATTTGTACAACGACTACTATGACGCGCTGCAAACGACAATGACCGAGGTCGTCAAACCGCTCAGCTCCTCCTCCATCTCCGGCGTCGAGCGTATTTCCGACAGCAAGTCGCTGCCGAAAGACAGGGAGAAAAAAAGCTCCGCCGCGAGCCAGAGCACAAGCAGCCTGACATCCGAGCAGCGAAGCGGTATCAACACGGTTTTTTATGACGCGGACAGCGGAGAAATTACGCTTCTGTCCAAAACCTTGGTGTTCGACAGAGATATTCTTGCGCAGGCGGTCCCAGAAATCGTGGAGCAGTCCGATTCTTTCGGCGTACTGAAGAAGTACAACATGATTTACTACCGCTCCGGCGGCAGCGGAGACTACAGAATCGCCGTTACAAACACCTCATACATTCTTGAGCCAATGGCGCAGCTCGTTTTGCTGTTCACGGGTATTTTTGCCTTAGTTATGGTGCTGTTCTATTTCATCAGCCGCCGCTTGGCTATTCTCGCGGGTCAGCCGCTGGAGAGCGCAATGGAGCGGGAAAAGCGCTTCATTGCAGACGTTTCCCACGACCTGAAAACGCCGCTGACCGTAATTCTGGCCAACGGCGATATTCTGCAAAGCAACGCGCAGGCGACTGTGGGCGAGCAGATGCAGTGGATAGACAGCACCCAGAGGGCGGCGCACGAGATGCAGCGCATGGTGAACGAGCTGCTGACGCTCTCCAACGTGGAGTCGCCGGAGATGGCGGTGGAAACGGAGAGCGTGGATTTCTCCGAGGTGGCCGAAAAGTCAGTTCTGCAAATGGAATCCGTGGCCTACGACCGAGCCATCGCGCTGGAAAGCCGGCTTCAGGAAAACGTGCAAATCCGCGCCAACCAAGATTACCTGCAGCGCGTGGTTGACAGCCTGATTGAAAACGCGCTGAAATACGAACCGAGCGGCGGTAGCGTCCTCGTCTCGCTGCAAGCTCAAAAAGGGTACGCCGTTTTCACCGTCACCAACCCCCACAGCGTCATAGCTCCCGAAGATTTGCCCCACATCTTCGAGCGCTTCTACCGCGCCGACAAAGCCAGAAGCCCCGGCGAAAGCCACGGCTTGGGGCTGACAATCGCCAAAAGCATGACCGAAAAAATGAACGGCACCCTCCGCGCCGAAAGCTCCAAGGAAGCCGGAACAAGCTTCATCCTGCGGTTCAAGTGCGGGTGATGTGCGGCATTATGTGGGTAAGCGAGGATTATGTCACTCCTCGTCCGGCGTCAGGGTCAGGGCTTTGGTGGGGCAGACTTGGACGCAGGCGGGGGCGTAGCCGTATTGCTGGCGCACGGTGCAGCCGTGGCATTTGTTCATTCTGCCGTTTTCGGAGTACTCCGGCGCGCCGTAGGGGCAGGCCATTGCGCAGCTGCGGCAGCCTATGCAGAGCGTGTTGTCGTAGACGGTCATGCCGCGCTCGTCCTTGCTGATGCAGCAGACTGGACAGGCGGGAATACACGGCGCGTCGTCGCAGTGCATACAGGCTATGGAGAGGTAGCGCAGCGCGCCGCTGCCGCGCTCCGGCTCCAGCACGCCCACGCGGCGGTACGGCGTCTGACCCTTGGCGGGGTCGATGTCGTTCTGGTCCATGCAGGCGACAGCGCAGGCCCCGCAGGCAACGCACTTTTCCACATCAAGATTAAACTTCATCTTCATACGCTCTCGCCCTCCTCAACCTTGCGTATGCCGCAGACGGCGGATTTATAGCCCGGGAAGCCGGAGTAGGCGTCGAGCGCGTTGCGGTCCAGCAGCCGGGAGACGTCCGCCTCCGAGTAGTCGTGGAACATGAACACCTGACCCGCGGCCACGGCGGCGGTGGGGTTCGCGCGCACCTCTATCTCCCCGTGCTCGTTATACAGGCAGATTTTATCTCCCGCGGAGATGCCGAGGCGCTCGGCGTCCTCAGGGCTGATGTCCGCCGCGGGGTACGGGCGCAGAGCGCGCGCCCAGCTGACACCGTGCAGCCTCGTGTGTATCACGTTCGCCACGCGCACGCCGGTGAGCAGTATAAACGGGAACTCCTCGCTCGGCCTTGCGCTCGGCGGGTAATACTTGGGCAGCGGCTCCAGTCCCGCGCCGCAGGAGGCAATCAGCTCGGAGTACAGCTCCAGCTTGCCGCTGGGCGTGGCACAGCCGTGGTCGATGTAGCCGCGCGGCGTGAACTTCATCATGTTCGGCACCTTCACCGGCGCGTCGGCGGCTATAAGCTCGTCCACCGTCACGCCGCAGCCCTCGATGACGTGCTCTATGCACTTTCTGTAGCCGCTCAGCAGGTACTCGTCCTCAATGCCCAGACGGGCGCACAGCTCCTGAATTATGCGCGCGTCGTTCCTCGCCTCGCCCAGCGGCTCTATGGCCGGCATATAGTAGCGCGCGAAGCCGCCCGGGTAGACCTTGAACTCCTCGCGCTCGAACGACGAGCAGGCGGGCAGCACAATGTCGGCCAGCCGCGCCGTGTCGGTCATAAACAGGTCAATATCAACAAAGAAGTCCAGTTTTTCTATGGCGCGGCGCATATAGCCGCTGTCGGGGAACATACGGTAATTCATGCCGTGCGCCACAAGGCACTTCAGCGGGTAAGGCTCGCCCTCTAAAATCTGCCGCGCGAGGTCGGTGCATTGAATCTGCGTTATCAGCTTGCCCCAGACGGGGAAACGCGCGGCGCCGACGCGGTTTTCGTAGCCGCTGGGCATTGTCTCCACGGCGAACTGCTCGTCGCTCGTCTTGAAGCCCGCGCCCTGCTCGCAGAACGTGAAGTCCAGCGGCAGGTTGCCGCCGACATTATTGTAGTTGCCCGTGATGACGGAGAGCGCGAACACGGCGCGCGCGGTCTGGTAGCCGTTCGTCTGGTGAATGAGCGAGCCGGGGCTGTTCTCCACCGACATGGGCTTTGTGGTGCCTATCATCTCCGCCGCGCGCTCTATCAGCTCCTGCGGCACGGTGGTCACACGCGAGACCTCGGCAATGTCCAGCGAGCAGACGTACTGCGCGTACTCCTCAAAGCCGTGGACGTACTTTTCTATATACTCCGCGTCGTGCAGACCCTTTTTGATGATAAGTCCGGCAATGCAGTTGGCCAGCAGGCCGTCCGTCCCGGGCTTGACGCGCAGGTGCAAATCCGCGCAGCGCTGCACGGCGGGCGTTATGCGCGGGTCAACAATGATGACCTTGCCCCCGCGGCGCTTGAAGTTGTCTATATTGTTGGCGACATTGAAGCGCGAGTAGTGCGTGGCGCTGCTCCACGCCAGATAGAGCTGCGCGTTGGGCATATCTGGGCGGGCGAACTTGCCGGTCATCGTCATCCACGCCATGCGGTTGGCGGTGAAGCAGGTGCTGGACTCGGCTCCGTAGTTTATGGTGCCGAAGTCAAAGGCCAGACGCTGGAGCATGAAGCGGTACCACTTGTCGTAGCCGGAGTAAAACACCACGCTGTTCGCGCCATAGGTCCGCTTTGTGCCGAGCAGCTTGGCGGCAATCTCGCTGTAGGCCTCGTCCCATGTTATCGGCTCGAAGCTCTCCCCTCCCCGCTCGCCGGTGCGGCGCAGGGGAGTTTTTATTCTGTCCTCGCGGTAGATGTACGCGCGGTTGTTCGCACCCTTGGTGCAGAGCACGCCGCCGTTCATCGGGTGTCCCGCCGTGCCCTCTATTTTTATTACCTCTCCGTCCTTGACATAGGCATCGATGCCGCAGTGGCACAGCGGCGTGCAGATGTCGCACATCGTCTTTTTTATGCTTATGCCCGTGTCCTCGCCGGGTATCTTGGCTTTAATTTTGCGTTCCAGTTCAGTCAATGCCCTCACCTCCCAGCATGGCAATGAAATCCTTGGGCATACCGCTCGCCGTGAGCAGCATTTTGGCGCAGTCCGTCATTTTTTCGCTCGGGTGCGCGGCCTGATGCAGAATGATATTCTTCACAGGTCCCGCGATATTGGCGTTATCCAAAATATTCAGCGCGACCATTTTGCCGTCCGCGACAGTCACCTCTATACGCCAGCCGCTGTCGCTGCTCCACGCCGCGCGCTCGCCCGCGGCCTTCACGTCGCCGACGCTTATAAAATCGGTGTCCATGTAGTGGGTGATATTTTGGATAAGGTTCCCCTGATATTCCTCGTCCAGACCCGCGGCGTTGCGCCCCGCTGTGCGCCCCTGCTGCGCGGCGTTCGCCCAGAGGCCGAGGTTTATCGGCTCGCCGGTGAGTATGTTCGTCGTCTCGCAGCAGTCGCCGGCGGCGTAGACATGCTCCGCGCTCGTACGCATATGCAGGTCCGTGCGTATTCCGCGGCCCACGTCCAGCTCGCTTCTGTCCACAAAGCCGAGGTTGGCGCGGATTCCCGAGCAGAAAACGACGATGTCGCTGGCCACCGTGCTTCCGTCCGAGAGCGTGGAGAGCAGTCCCCCGCTCTGCTGCTCAACAACCGACTGCACGGCCGCGCCGAGGCGCAGCTCTATGCCCGCGCTCAGCAGGCGCTCGGCGATAATGGCGGCGGTGGTGTCGTAGGCCGAGGCGGGGAACATTCGGCTCTCCATGTCCGCCAGATATGTCTTGACGCCGCGGCGGTGCAGCAGCTCCACGACCTTTATGCCCACCATTTGCGCCCCGACAACGAGCGCGCTGCCGACCTGTCCCGCCAGCACCTCGGTCAGCGCCCTCGCGTCCTGCGCCGTACGCATTTTGTAGATGCCGCGCGCGGGCAGGTTCTTTATCGGCGGAATGACGGCGCTGGCGCCCGTGGCGATGATTATGTCGTCATACTGCCGCTCCGTGCCGTCCCGCAGGACTATTTTCCGCTCGCGCGCTTTCAGCGCCTCCACGGGGCTGGAGCAGAATATGTTCGCGCCGAGCGCCGAGCGCACCTGCTCCAAGTCGCCGAAGGGGAACATGGCGCTCTCGCTAATCTTGCCCGAGACGTAATACGTCGTCAGCATTGGGTTATAGGGAGCCTCGTCGGTGTCAGAGTAGATGTCGATGACCCGCTCCGGCTCCGCCTCCCGTATGGCCTTGGCCGCGCAGAAGCCCGCACAGCCGAAGCCGATTACAGCAGCAGTTTTCAAAGCTGTATACCTCCCACTATCAGATGAAAATGCTTTTTAGTATTTCTCATATAGTTTGATTCATCGTAACACAAATATCATCATAGTACAAGATGAAAATATAAAATCGTCTTTTCAAACAAAAACGGATTTAATAATTTTATCTATTTTTCACAAAGTTTATTGAAATCAAATAAAACTATTGCATAAATTGCTTTGACAAGTTATAATCACCCTATCAAATAGCTCGGCCGCGACTTGTATTTAAAAAAATTATAAGTCAGGTTCGCAGGCCGCGCTATAAATAGGAAAAGAAGGAGAGGTAAGTTATGTCTTCGTTAGCAAATCCCGAAAAGAATCGCTTATCCACCAGAAACCTCATTCTCATTCTGATTACAATAGTGGTCTACTTTGTAATCTCGTCCCTGCCCACGCAGGAGGGGCTGACGCGGGAGGGACTGAAAGCCATCGCCCTCATGGTCTGCGCGCTGATATTCTGGATACTTGACGTTATGCCAATCGGCGTCACGGCGCTGCTCTTCACAGTGCTCCAGCCCATAGTCGGCACGGTCAACCCCACCGCAATGGCCTCCAACTTCCTGCCAACCACGTTCTTCTTCAGCGTCGCCTGCTTCCTTATCGGTCAGGCCATGCTGGAAACCGGCCTCGGCAACAGAATAGTCGCCGGACTGCTGAAAATCTCCGGCAAAAGCCCGAAAAAGCTGCTGTTCCTGCTGATGTGCGCTACCTCGCTCATCTCGTTCGTAATAGCCAACCTCGCTCTTTCGGCGCTCATGGTTCCCCTGCTCATCAAAATATTCAAGGCGAACAACATGGAGCCGGGCAAGAGCAACTTTGCCAAGTCCTGCCTCATAGGCGTACCCGTAGCCGTCTCCATTGGCGGCGTCGGCACTCCCGCGGGCTCGCTGCCGAACTATCAGGTCATCTCGCTCGTGCAGCAAATCAGCGGCGACACCATTACCTTCGGCCAGTGGGCTATGATAGGCATACCCCTTGCCATAATCCTCACGCCCTTGGCCTACTTGGTGATTGTGGCAATCTTCAAGCCTGAGGTGGACGCGCTGGACACCGAGGCTCTCACGGACATGAGCAACCTCGGCAAGCTGACCGTCAAGGAGTGGGGCTTCATCATCATTTTCGCCGCCCTCATCGCCTCTTGGTTCCTCACCGACATCGCAATGCCCATAAGCGGTATGCTCGCCACCTGCCTGTTCTTCCTGCCCAAGCTGGAAATACTCAACGGCAAGAGCTTCAACAAGGCCATTAACTGGAACATACTGATGCTCATCTGCGGCTCCACCGGCTTGGCAATGGCCATATTCCAGACCGGCGCGGCGGAGTGGATTGCCACCACCGTGCTCGCCCCCTTCACCACCACCAGCCCGATAATAATGATTCTCATGGTCGTGGCGTTCACCGTGTTCATGCACGTGCTCATCCCCGTGAACCCCTCCATGGTGTCCGTGTTCGTGCCCATAGTCGCCGTTTTCGCCCCGTTAATGGGCGTCCCCGTCTGGGTGCTGATACTGCCTCTGGGCTACGCCGTCAACTGCGCCTTCATACTCCCCCTCGACAGCGTGTTCGCTCTCACATACTCCTCCGGCTACTACAGTATGCGCGACCTCGCCAAGGTGGGTATCCCCCTCTCAATCGTGTGGGTAATCATAGGCACGGCGATAATGTTCTTCTTTATATAAAAATATAAAGATATAAAACCGATATAGAATAAATCCAAAAGAGCGCGCTCCCGTGCGGCAAGGCCATGCGGGGCGCGCTCGGGCGTTAAGAAACCTCTTGCAAAAGCGCGCCGTCTGCGGTATGCTTTTAGAGGCTTGTGGCCTATCAACTTGAAACGAGGTATTTTTTGTGGACATACAGGTGAAAAAGCTCCGTCCGGGGGCGAAGCTGCCGACGGCGGGGTCGGAGTACGCGGCGGGGTATGACCTCTGCGCCTGCCTTGAGGCGGACATCGTCATCGCCCCGCACGAGACGGCCATGATTCCCACGGGGCTGGCGATGGCAGTGCCCGTCGGCTGGTTCGGCGCGGTGTTCGCCCGCAGCGGGCTGGCCTCCAAGAACGGCCTGCGCCCCGCCAACTGCGTCGGCGTCTGCGACAGCGACTACCGCGGCGAGTACACCGTGGCGCTGCATAACGACAGCTCCGTGCCGCAGACTATAGAAAACGGCCAGCGCATTGCCCAGCTCGTAATCCTCCCCTGCCCCTCTGTGCGCTTCACCGAGGCCTCCGCCCTCCCCGAAACCGAACGCGGCGCAGGCGGGTTCGGGAGCACGGGGAAGTAAAAGCAAATACAGCGTAACGGCGGACAGCTTGCAGCTGCTCCGCCGTTTCGTATCATATATCATTCAGTTCCTCGCGGGAAAGCCTTTCAGCTCACTCCAGCACCTCTAAGCTGTCGCCGGCCTTGAGCTTGCCGCCCTCTAAAATCTCAATGAAAATGCCCTCGCGCGGCATGACACAGTCGCCCGCGGCCTTTCTTATCGCGCAGTCGTTGTGGCAGGTTTTGCCTATCTGCGTCACGCGGCCTATTACGCTCTCGCCCAGCTTGAGCTTGGTGCCCACGGGCAGCTCGTAGAGCGTGATGCCCTCGGTGAGAATATTTTCCGCAAACGCGCCCGGCTTAATGGTGAATGTTGTAATCTTCTCCTGTAGCTTCGCCACGCTCTCCGCACCCAGCAGGCTGACCTGACGAATCCACTTGCCCGCGTGGGCGTCGCCGACGATGCCGTGGTCGGGCTTGAGCTCAATTTCTGGCACCTCCCACTTCTGGGTGCCCTTTGCCGTTGAAATGCATACTGCCTTAATGCTTGCCATAGTCTGTTATTTCTCCTGTCAATAATTTTAGTTTTGGCTTGTTATTTATTCACCGGCGCGGCGCACTCTCCGGCCTCGCCGCGCAGTATTTCCACGCCGTGCTTCAGCGCGGGCAGGACGGCTCCGAGGCACTCGCGCGCCGCCTTTTCGCTGCCCGGGCAGTTGACAATGAGCGTGCCGCCGCGTATGCCCGCCGCCTCGCGCGAGAGACAGCCGCGCGGCGTTATGCGCATACTCTCCGCGCGCATGGCCTCGGGTATGCCCGGGCACTCGCGCTCAATGACAGCCTTGGTCGCCTCGGGGGTCACGTCGCGCACGGAAAAGCCCGTGCCGCCGGTCGTGGCCACAAGGCAGACGCCCAGCTCGTCCGCACACTTAATAAGCTCCGTCTTTATGGTTTCCATGTCGTCGGGAATGACGGCGGTGTGAACCACCTCCCAGCCCTCGGCGGCCAGCATGGCGCACATCGCGGGGCCGGAGGCGTCGGCGCGCTCGCCGCGCGAGCCCTTGTCGCTCATGGTTATTACGGCTGCGGTCAGCTTCATAATTTTCATTCCTCCCTGATAAACGTGCCGGACTTTCCGCCGGTTTTCTTCAGCAGCTTAATGTCGGATATCACCATATCCTTCTGCACGGCCTTGCACATATCGTACACCGTCAGCGCCGCCACGCTCACCGCCGTCAGCGCTTCCATTTCCACGCCCGTCACGCCGGAGCACTTGGCCGTCGCGGTAATCTCTACCGCTAAATCCTCCTCGTTGAGGTTGAAATCAATGTCAATGCCGGTAATAAATATCGGGTGGCACATGGGGATAATGTCGCTCGTGCGCTTGCCGCCCATGATGCCGCCAATCTGCGCCGTGCCCAGCACGTCGCCCTTCTTCATGCCGCCGGTTTTGATGAGACGGAACGTCTCGGCGTTCACCAGCACGCGTCCGCTGGCTATAGCGGTGC
Source organism: Oscillospiraceae bacterium (assembly GCA_021202845.1). Classification (GTDB taxonomy): domain Bacteria; phylum Bacillota; class Clostridia; order Oscillospirales; family Oscillospiraceae; genus JAJQCF01. The sequence continues at coordinate 38,255 of JAJQCF010000031.1, read as the reverse complement.
GCTCCGTGACCGCCTTGCCGCCCACGTCAACCATGCGCGCGCGGCCTGATTCGTTAAAATGGGAAAAATCCTCCACCTTTTTCAGCCTCCTATTTGGTTCATATTTCTCGCGCTCTCGCTGCGGTGCTCCGCGGAGAGCTCAACGTGCATTTGCGGTTTACATAATATCGCATTTTTAATCGCCGCCTCTAACTCCTCGCCGTGCAGACCGCGCACGGGAATCTCCTGCCGCGAGTGCAGGCAGGGCTTCAGCTTGCCGTCCGAGGTCAGGCGCATACGGTTGCACTCGGCGCAGAAGTGACTGCTGAGCGGGCTGATGAGCCCCACGCGGCCCAGCGCGTCCGGCAGGGTGTAGAGCTTGGCCACTCCCCCGTCCGTGCCCGCGGGCGTCAGCTCCGGCACGCGCTCGAGCACCACGGAGCAGGGCAGATAAGCCTCCGCGCCGAACTCGGTCGTGTGGCCGATTGGCATCAGCTCGATGAAGCGCACATCAACGGGATAGAGCCGCGTCAGGCCGACGAGCGCGGGAATCTCGTCGTCGTTGAAGCCGCCGATGAGCACGGTGTTCAGCTTGACGGGCGACATTCCCACCGCCAGCGCGGCGCGTATGCCTTCAATGGCGTCCGAGAGGCGGCCTACGCGGGTTATTTTTTTGAATTTCTCCGCGTCCAGCGTGTCCAGACTGACGTTCACGCGCCGCACTCCGGCCTCACGCAGCTGGGCCGCCACGGGCGCGAGCAGCGAGGCGTTCGTCGTCAGCGAGATGTCCTCCACGCCCTCGATAGCGCCGAGGCGGCGGCAGAGGTCAACCAGCCCCTTGCGCGCCAGCGGCTCCCCGCCGGTGAGGCGCAGCTTTTTCACGCCCAGACGCACGAAAGCGCGCGCAATCTCCTCAATCTCCTCCAGAGTGAGCATATCGCAGTGCTCCATTTTCTCCACGCCCTCGGGCGGCATACAGTAGACACAGCGGTAGTTGCAGCGGTCGGTTATGGAAATGCGCAGGTATTCAATTTTTCTCCCGTAGCTGTCCAGCATAGGAAATGCCTCCGAATAAAATTGCTCGACCTCTATTGTAAACAATATTTGCGGGAATTGCAACACATAGATGATAAATTATCGGTAAAAAACGAGCAATTATATTTTTGAAGCGTTCCCGTCTTGTTTATGGCTTACATGAATTAGAAACAATTCGCCTGAGAATTTCTTTATCCGCCGGACAGAATTCATAATTGCCTATTTCGTCTGCGGTAATCCAGCGGATATCATTATGCTCAATTCTCTGCGGCACGCCCTCCGCGATTGAGGAATTAAACAATGTCAGGTGTACCGTCAAATCAGGGTACTCGTGGAGAACGTCCATGAAAACAGCGCCGACAGAAACAGTGATTGCCAGCTCTTCCCGACACTCCCGTATAAGCGCCTGTTCCTTCGTCTCTCCGAGCTCCACCTTTCCGCCGACGAATTCCCACAGCAAGCCACGCGCTTTATGTGCAGGGCGCTGGCAAATCATAAATTTGTCCTCATTCCATATCAGAGCCGCAACAACCTCTGTGATATTATTGTCCATTATCCCACCGCCAATTTATTCGTTTTCTTCAAGAACTTCGCCGGTATCGGCTCGTCCAGCCTCCAAGTGATGTTCATAGGCTTAGAGCCTTCGTGCTTCACATAAACGGCGGTGCCCAAATAGGTGTAGGCTCCGGCGCCGCCGGTCAAGGGGTCGGTCTTAGACTCCCGAACGAAAAGCAGCACCCTGCTTCCGCGCTCCGCGTGATGAATATACCGCTGACCGGTCGGGGAATTCTCCGCCGTTGTGCTCTGGCTCTGCCAATGGAACAGACGCTCATTGATGGAATAGTCATTGTACATGGTTGTGGGCGAATAGTCCTTGTCCGCCTTGTTCAGCGTCACAAAGAACACATCTGCCTGTTGCTCCGGCAGCCATTTGACGCCTTCGCGGACAGTCGCCGGTTTCATAAAATCCATTGCCGCCAACAGCTGGTCGCGGGTGTAGGTACAGTGCAAATCCAGCGGACAGTCAAATCCGACGTCCACAGGCCGGTCTATGAAGTCAATGCGGCTATACTGATATTGCAGCAGCGCAATCAGCTCCGACAGCAATATCGGGCTGTCGGACAAGGCATACAGATTGTCCAACACCTCGTCGCTGCTCCAGTCCTCCGCCGCTTTGCCCCAAATGGTGATATAGAGCATTTGCAGCATTCGCTTTTCTATATCTGAAAGAGCGGCAAAGTCAACATCGTCCAGTCGGAGCAAAATGTCCAGCAAAAAAGTAATCCAGCGCCGTGAATCTATGACCGCAAGCCGCGCAAAGGCTTTGGTGAGAGCTTCCTCCGCCGGCTCTTGGAAATCGTCTGTCACATCTGCCCGCGCGCACAGGCGCGAGAAGGTGCTGAACTTATATATTGCTCTCGGGTCCAGTCGGTAATAGTCCAAAAAATTGCCCAACGTACACTCCAGACCGCTGTCCGCGGTGAAGCCGGCAATGCGTGACACCAGTCCCGCCGTGCTGCCGTAGGAAGCTCTGATGTTGTCCAGCACATATTTGGCCGCAATTTTCTCCAACTGTATATAGCAGCCCTTTGGCGCAGATACAAAGCCGTCCTTAATTTCTCTGGTGACGCTGCGGGCAGTGTTGGAAAGCAGCGCGGCAAACTTATTTTCAAAGTTATACTTCTTGTTGGCCTGACCGATAAAATCCAGCACGGTCAGACATTCCTTATCCTCCGCCAGCCGCAGGCCGCGGCCAAGCTGCTGCAGGAAAACGGTCAGGGACTCTGTGGGGCGGAGGAACAGAACCGTATTCACCTCGGGAATATCTACGCCTTCGTTGTAAATATCTACGACAAAAATGAACCGCACCCTGCCCTGCACGAGCTGCTCTTTTGCAGATTTTCTTTCCTCATCGGGAGATTTGCCGGTCAATGACATAGACGCAATATTGTGCTTGTTGAAAAATCCAGCCATAAACGCAGCGTGCTCAACGGAAACGCAGAAGCCAAGCCCCTTTACCTCATCAATATCCGTGACGTATTTCAGCAGTGAGCGCACCACCAGCTCTGCGCGGCGTTCCGCGACTATGCCGCTCATGGTGTATAAATCGGACAGCTCCTGCTTATCATATCCGCCAGCGCTCCAGCGCAGGCTGTCCAAGTCCACGCTGTCGGTGACGCCAAAATACTGGAACGGACACAGCAGCTTGCGGTCAATGGCCTCCGGCAGACGAATTTCGGCAGCAATACGGTTACCGAAATATGGCAGTATGCTCTTGCCGTCCATGCGCTCCGGCGTAGCTGTCAGTCCCAGCAAAATCTGCGGCCGGTAATAGTTCAGCAGTCTTTGGTAAGTAGGCGCAGCGGCATGGTGGAATTCATCCACGATGATATAATCATAAAAATCCGGCGCAGTTTTGCCGGTAAAGCTCTGCGCATTAAATGTCTGAATAGAGATAAACAGGTGGTCAATGCTGTCCGGCCTGCAGCTGCCCACAAACATCTCTCCAAAGTTGGCATCCTTCAGCACAGCACGGAAGGTGTACAGGGTTTGCCGCAAAATTTCCTCCCTATGGGCAACAAACAGCAATCGGCAGGGCTTGGCGGAATTTTGCTTGCAGAAGCGTTTATAGTCGAGCGCGGATATGACCGTTTTGCCCGTACCCGTGGCAGCCACCACAAGATTGCGGGTGAAGCCCCTGACAGCGCGCTCGGCCTCTAACTTGTCCAGTATCTCCTGCTGATATGAATAGGGCCGGATATCCATTGCGTAGACTTCGTCGTTATTGTTGTCGAAATACTTTTCCGCTTGCAGCGCACGAGCAAGCCGCTCCTTCTGGTCTTCGGAATAATACTCAAACTCGTTGGAATTCCAGTAGCTCTCAAAGGTAGCGGCGATTTTATCAATAGTCTCCGGCAAGTCCTTTTTTGTGACCTTCACGTTCCATTCCAAGCCGCTGGAAATGGCAGCATTGGACAAGTTGGAGGAACCAACATACGCTGTTGTAAAGCCGGTGTCTCGATAAAACACGTATGTCTTTGCGTGAAGCCGCGTTCGCTCGGTGTCATAGCTGACTTTTATCTTTGTGTTCGGCAGCCGGCGCAGCTCCTCAACGGCCTTTATGTCAGTCGCGCCCATATAAGAGGTGGTGATAATGCGCAGCTCACCGCCGTTTTGTGTAAACTCCCGCAGCTCGTCAATCAGCAGGCGCAGCCCGCTCCATTTGACAAAAGATACCAGCATATCAATACGGTCGGCGGAGACGATTTCCTTTTTCAGCTCCGTGTACATCTGCGGCTCGTGAACAGCGCCGGTAAAAAGCGAGCTTCGTGCAATAGACGTTTCAGGCCGAGCAATATCAGCAGCGGTTTTCCCCACGGCAAGCCTTGAATCGGATTCTTTTAAAAGCGCAAGAAGCTGCTCCGCCCGCGCGTCAACTCCCAGCACAGCAAAGTCGGCTTCTTGCGTAGAATTTTGAATCAAATCTATTATCTGATTGGCAAGCCCGACTTGGGCAGAGATGCCGCCGCCGTTATCGAGCACGTTATCCAGACCTTTTTGAACGACTTCCGCCAGATACTGCGCCAGCACTTTCGAGGCCTCCGCTTTGTCAATGGGCGCAACCTCCTTGCGAGCTTCCGGAATGGCGGCCAGCTCGTCAGATAAAGCGTGGTTGATGACTTGTTCATAAAGGCCGTGGTGCAGCATAAATACAACCTCTTTTGCTTAGTGTGAAATGTGTCTTAAAATAATGGTTTTCGTTGCCAGAACGATTGCTGTATTGCATTTTCTCTAATGCCATTGCGGAATCTACACCGTTCATCACTTTCATGCTTTCCGCCATTCGTTCATCAATCATCGAAATCATCAGCTTGAGCGAAGAAATGATTGATGAACCTTCCTCTAAGGAATACCGCCGCTGGCTGACCGTTCGCACCTATCTGCACGAGCACGATTTCATCCAAAACTCCACAGCCTGCAAGTTATTGAACATTTTCCCCCCCCACCCCCGCTACGGCGAACCGCTTGCTTCGAGGCTGGGCAGAGGAAGAAAAATTGGAGCGTTTCCGGCATGGAAAAATCTATGCCTATCGGATAACAGGCAAAGAAAGTCTAAAGGCGCAAATATAATCGTTCCAAAGCAGCAGCCGCGTACCTGCTATTTGCCTTAAATTATATTGCAACAGGTATTTTTTCGCTGAACTCGCTGTACTCGTAGCCCTCAAGACCGAAGCTGTCGCGGGTGAAGGCGTAGAAGTCGGTTACGCTTGTGTCAATAATCAGCTTCGGCGCCTGACGCGGCTCGTTTTGGATTATCTTCTCCACGGCGGGAATGTGGCGGTCGTAGATGTGCGCATCGGCTATAACGTGTACAAGCTCCCCTGCCTGCAGCCCGCTCACCTGCGCTAACATATGTACAAGCAGCGCGTACTGCACTACGTTCCAGTTATTGGCTGTCAGCATATCCTGACTGCGCTGGTTGAGTATGGCGTTCAGCGTGTTGCCGCTGACGTTGAAGGTCATGGAGTACGCGCAGGGGTAAAGCGCCATTTCGCTGAGGTCGGCAAAATTATACATATTAGTCATAATGCGGCGCGAGGCGGGGTCGTTTTTCAGCTGCCAGAGCACACGGTCAACCTGATCCATGTCGCCCTCTGGGTAGCGGCTTTTGACGCCCAGCTGGTAGCCGTAGGCCTTGCCTATGGAGCCGTTCTCATCCGCCCATTCGTCCCAGATATGGCCGCGCAGGTCGCGGATATTGCTGCTCTTTTTCTGCCAAATCCACAGCAGCTCGTCCAGCGCGGTTTTCCAATAGGTGCGCCGCAGCGTGAGAATGGGAAACTCCCGCGAGAGGTCGTACCTGTTGACTATGCCGAATTTCTTGACAGTGTGCGCGCTCGCGCCGTCCTCCCACCGCGGCCGCACTTCCCTGTCCGTGTCCCAGACGCCGTTATCCAAAATATCACGGCAGTTCCGAATAAAAATCTCATCCGCAAGGCTCATGCATTTTCCCTCCTTGGCTTGTCTTATAAGTATTATAAGTAATTATACATTATCGGCGCAAATAGCGCAAGCGGCGGACAAGCGATTTCTGCGCCTCCGTCAAATCAATTTCTTGCACTCCCCGCGAAAAATATTAAATGATTCTTGAAAAGCGGAAACATTTGTAGTAAAATAAAATCGCAGTAAGCATTTAGCCTACCCTCCTTATGCGAGGCGGCGGGTGACCGCCGGTGTGAGTCCGTCGCTGCACGGCTCAAAAATTTTGTTTTCGGAACTTGGGCGCGGCAAGCCCCACGGTTCAAACATTTCAGGAGGTAATGTCACATGGCAAAAATCAAGGTAGGAATTAACGGCTTTGGCCGCATCGGTCGCATGGTTATGCGCTGTGCAGCCGCTCACCCCGACATCGAGATTGTCGGCATCAACGATTTGTGCGACCCCGACTATCTGGCCTATATGCTCAAGTACGACAGCGTTCACGGGCGCTTCGACGGCGAGGTCGGCTCGACGGACAAGAGCATAATCGTCAACGGCGCGGAGATACCCGTCTATGCGGAGAAGAATCCTGCCGATATTCCTTGGGGCGCTCTGGGCGCAGAGTACGTCATCGAGGCTACGGGACTTTTCCTGACTAAGGAGAAGAGCCAAGCGCACCTTGACGCGGGCGCCAAGAAGGTCGTTATGTCCGCCCCCAGCAAGGACGACACTCCCATGTTCGTTGTCGGCGTCAATCTTGACAAGTACACAAGCGACATGAGCTTTGTCTCCAACGCTTCCTGCACCACCAACTGCCTCGCTCCCATTGCCAAGGTGCTCAACGACGCCTTCGGCATCAAAGAGGGCCTGATGACAACCGTACACTCCACCACCGCTACGCAAAAGACCGTTGACGGCCCCTCCAAGAAGGACTGGCGCGGCGGCCGCGCGGCAGCGGGCAACATTATCCCATCCTCCACCGGCGCCGCCAAGGCCGTGGGCAAGGTCATTCCCGAGCTGAACGGCAAGCTGACCGGCATGAGTATGCGCGTTCCCACTCTGGACTCCTCCGTCGTTGACCTGACCGTCAACCTCGAAAAGCCCGCCGCCTACGCCGATATCTGCGCCGCTATGAAGGCCGCCTCCGAGGGCGCGCTCAAGGGTGTGCTCGGCTACACCGAGGACGCCGTTGTCTCCTCCGACTTCATCGGCGACACCCGCACCTCCATTTTCGACGCCAAGGCCGGCATCGCGCTGACCGACACCTTTGTCAAGGTAGTCAGCTGGTACGACAACGAAATGGGCTACTCCGACAAGCTCCTCTGCCTAATAGAGCATATGTACGGCGTAGACCACAAATAAGTCAAAGCATATTGTTAAATTCAGACGTGCCGCGGGAGTTCCTGCGGCACGTCTTTTTGTCGTTCAGTTCACATCACATATCGAACGCGGGGTTCGTGGTGTATACGTTTTTGCTGTTCATGCGCTCGGCCGCCAGCTCCAGAGCCTCGCCGAAGCGCTGATAGTGTACAACCTCGCGCTCCCGCAGGAAGCGTATGGCGTTGTTCACATCGGGGTCGTCGGAAAGACGCAGAATGTTGTCGTAGGTGAGGCGTGCTTTCTGTTCGGCAGCCAAATCTTCCGACAAATCCGCTATCACGTCGCCCAGTACGCCTATGGTGCTGGCAGTCCACGGGGTGCCGCTGGCGAATTGGGGGTACACTCCGCCGGTGTGGTCCACGAAATAAGTCTCCAGTCCCGCTTCCTCGACCTCGGCGGAGGTCATTTTGCGCGTGAGCTGGCGTATTATCGTGGCCACCATTTCCAAGTGCCCCAGCTCCTCGGTGCCGATGTCCGTGAGCATGGCCTTCAGTTCATCCCAAGGCATGGCGTAGCGCTGGCTGAGGTAGCGCATGGAGGCTCCCAGCTCGCCGTCGGGGCCGCCGTACTGGCTGATGATGAACTTTGCCAAGCGAGGGTTGGGGTTCTTGATGTTTATCGGGTATTGCAGCTTCTTTTCATACGTGAACATCAGTTGCTCGCCTCCTCGCCGGTGTAATCCCAAGGCCACGGGCCTTTTGTCCAAGTGTAGCTTGACGCACCCGCGAGCTGGTCAACGGTCAGGGGGCCATACTGCTCGGCATAGCGCTCCTTGGCCTTGACGCTCATTTCCGTCAGGGTTTTGAGCATTTCAAACGCCTCCGTGTCGCCGGAGTGCGAGTCCAAATAGAGCTGAAGCTCTTTGATGCAGAAGTCTATGGCCTGAATCTCGCCGAGCGGTGTGTTGGCAACATCGCGGGTGTTGACAATATCCATAAACGGCAAGTCGAGGCCGGGGAACAGCGTCCCTCTTGCCAAAGCCTTGCCGCGCTCATATTGGGGCTTGGCGCAGCTCTGCATAGGCATTCGAGTAAGCGCCAGCGGCGAGCAGGAGGGCAGCGCTCCCTGCTTGTAGCCGCAGTCGGTGGTTTTACATTTCAATTTCATTCCTCCGTTTTCTTAGGGACTGGTTCATGTTATGCCGGAGGCGGGAAATTGGTCACAAGCACCTTTGCGCTTACAGCAAAACTGCGCGGCTGCTTTCATCAAAAGATGTCGGCAAGCCGCGCTGATATTCCGATTGCTTTACACCGCTGCTCTTCTCCGCAGCGCTTGCAGCGACCGCACCAGACGCGGCAGCACCGCGCCGAACGCGGCGCCTTTGGCGAGGCACAGCACAAGGCGCATGGCAAGCGATCCGAAGATGTAGACAAAGGAGTAGTAGCCGTAAATTTTGCTGTCCACATACATCACGCCCGTATTCAGCAGCGTTATCAGCAGCTCGCAGGCCATTACGAGCACCAACGTCTCCGTGCCGCGCAGAGCAAAGCCGCGGCGCTTGGCGTACCAGCCCGCCGCCAGCCCCGCCAAAGCGTAGGGCAGTATCCACAGCAGCGTCGTCACGCTGACGCCGTAGCGCAGCAGCTGGTAGATAAGCGTACCCATAGCTCCCGCCGCTAACCCGTCCAGCGGCCCGAACATCAGCGCCCCCAGCAGTATGGGCAGCGACTCGAACGTAATTTTCATGTTGCCCAAGTCCAGCGACACATAGCCCAGCACCGCGCAGAGCGCCGCGAGCATTGCGTCCATGCAGAGACGGTGAGTGGAAATTCGATGTTTTTCCTGCATAAGCAAAAATCTCCTTTCGTGACAGTCGCCGCGAAAGGAGATTAACAATATCTCTTTCCCGTGGCAGCGGATGCGGGAGCGGCACCGCAGCGCATTGCCTGTGCTTTCGTCCGGCGGCAACTTCCCATCCGCCGGCACTTGACGCGCCGTCCCTACTCTGTCACTGTTTTTAATTATCGGCCGGAAAAGCGCCGAAGCGCTCCCGACAAAATTGATTGTAGCACACCGCGCGGCAAAAAGAAATATGCAAAAGGCAGTTTTTCTGCGCGAGGCGGCCGCGGCTTTGGTGTATTATCACCACGCTACCTCTCAAACTCTATTTCAATATCTCCGCAGGCGGTGTAAACGTCCAGAGAAATGTGTCCGCCGCGGCTCTCGGATGGCAGGCTGCTGTCGCCAAGCTCTGCCGTGAGATAAACAGTCCGCGCGGAGCACTTTTTCAGCTTGATGTCGCCCGTATTAGATGTTATGTAGACGCTCTCCGCGTCTATTTTTTCCGCTTCAATGTCGCCCGCTTCGGTATCCAGCCGAACAGTATTCGCCGAAACGCCTTCCGCCTTAATATCTCCGTAGTCTGCCGCGGCGGTCAGCGAGCGCGGTGACAAGCCCTCGGCCTTGATGTCGCCCACGTCAGTCTCGGCGCTCACGTCGAGGCCGTTCGGCAGCAGCACCTCTAACTTGAGGTCGTCGGCGACGTAGAAGTCAAAGCTGATGCTAAAGTCCTCCGTAGCCGCGGCGGTAATCTCGAACGCGGAGCCGTTGTAGGCCATTTCATAGCTGCGGCTGTCGCTCTCGTGCGTGACGACGTGAATATCTCCGTCGGGCGACGCGCCTATCTCCACGTCTCCGCGCGCTTCACAGATGACGACGCTTGCCGCGCCGTCGGCGGAAAAAGTATATTCGCGGCGGGTCAGCACACCATAGCGCCCTATGCCGCTTATAGCGGACGATGTCTCCTCCGCGCCGCTCTCCGCCGCGCTCTCCATGCCGCGCCAGCCGCCGAACATGAGGCAGCAGCCCGCGGCAAGCATAATAATTCCGATAGTGAGAAGTTTTTTCACGTCCCCTCTCCCCCTCTGCCGATAAATTTGCTCTTGAGCCAGCGCCCGAGCCGCCGCAGCAGACGCGCAAGGAGCTTAATCAGCTCCCACAGCGGCCGGCGGCAGCTCGGCGACAATGTTCGCCGTTATCTCGTCCAAACTGCCGAGAGCGGCCACCGCCTCCGCCTCGTCCGCGCCCTCCTCCATGCGGTCGTCAATAAGCTCCAGATAAAATTCAACCGACTTGTCCGTCTCGGCCTCGGGCATATGCTCAAGCCTATGCCGCAGCTGCGCGGCAAATTCCTCCTTTGTCATTGTTCCACCTCCCTGATGTACTCATACGCGCGCAAAACGTCCTGCCACTCTGACAAAAAACGGAGGCTCCCGCGTTTTGGGGAACCTCCGCTTGAATTATATTATTTCGTTTTAGCCGCCGAGATATGCCTTGCGGACGCTGTCGCTGGCCATGAGCTCGGCTCCTGTGCCGGAGAGGGTTACGTTGCCGGTTTCGAGAACGTAGGCGCGGTCGGCTATGCTCAGCGCGGCCTGCGCGTTCTGCTCAACCAGCAGTATCGTCGTGCCCGCGGCGTGCAGCTCCTTGATGATGTCAAAAATCTGCTCCACCAAAATCGGCGCCAGACCCATAGACGGCTCGTCGAGCATCATCAGGCGGGGCTTGGACATGAGCGCGCGGCCTATGGCCAGCATCTGCTGCTCACCGCCCGAGAGCGTGCCGGCAAGCTGCTTGCGGCGCTCCAGCAGGCGCGGGAAAAGGTCGAACACGTGGGCAACCGAGTCGCTCAGCTCTGTGTTTTGGCGCACATAACCGCCCATTTCAAGGTTTTCCTCAACGGTCATCTTGGCAAAAACGCGGCGTCCTTCAGGGCACTGGGCTATGCCGTCGCTGACGATGAGGTGCGGCGCGCGGTGGGCAATGGACTTGCCGCAGAACTTTATGTCGCCGGTCTTGCTGCGGAGCATACCGCTGACGGTGTTCAGCACGGTGCTCTTGCCCGCGCCGTTCGCGCCGATAAGCGTGACAATCTCGCCCTCGCGCACCTCAAACGATACGCCCTTTATGGCGTGTATGGCGCCGTAGTATACGTTGATATCCTCAACGGAGAGAATTACTTCAGACACTGCCTTACGCCTCCTTCTGCTTGCCCAGATAGGCCTCGATGACGGCGGGGTTGGACTGAATTTCGTCCGCCGTGCCCTTGGCAATTATCTGGCCGAAGTTGAGCACGCAAATGCCCTCGCATATGCCCATGACAAGGTTCATGTCGTGCTCTATGAGCATGATAGCTATGTGGAACGTGTCGCGTATGCGGACGATGTTTTCCATAAGCTCCGAGGTCTCGCTGGGGTTCATGCCGGCGGCGGGCTCGTCGAGCAGCAGCAGGCTGGGGTTCGTCGCCAGCGCGCGAACAATCTCCAAGCGGCGCTGCGCACCGTAAGGCAGCGAGCCGGCCTTGGCCTCGGTCAAATCCTGCATACCGAATATGCTCAGCAGCTCCGCCGCGCGCTCTTTAGCCACGCGCTCGCCCTTCCAGTAGGACGGCAGGCGCAGCACGGCCTGCGGCAGGTTGTAGCTCATCTCATTGTGCAGGCCGATAAGCACGTTGTCCAGCACGGTCAGCTCCTTGAACAGGCGAATGTTCTGGAATGTTCTGGCGATGCCTGCGCGGTTGACCTGTATGGTGGACATTCCCGCGGTGTCCTTGCCGTCCAGCAGTATGGTGCCGCGGGTGGGCTGGTATACCTTTGTCAGCAGGTTGAAAACCGTGGTCTTGCCCGCGCCGTTGGGGCCGATTAGACCCGCAATCTCCGTGCGACCGATTGCCATGTTGAAATTGTTGACGGCGGTAAGTCCGCCGAAGTCTATGCCGAGGTTACGCGCCTCGAGCACGGGCGACTTGTCAACGTCGCGCTCGGGGATAATGTTCGGATTCGGCACGGGAACCATCTTGGGAATGGGAATTTTACGCTTGTCGCTGCTCATTTGCTCTCCCCTCCTTCGCTTTCCGCATTCGCCTCTTGACCCGTCGAGGACTTTGACTTGAACATATTGATACACTTTTCAAGGATTCTGGACACCGAGAAGTCGTAGGTTCCCAGCAGTCCCTTGGGGCGGAAAATCATCATCACAACCAGTATGAGCGAGTAGAACACCATGCGCAAATCGCCGAGGGAGCGCAGCAGCTCGCTGACAACTGTCAGCACCGTGGCCGCCAGCACGCTGCCCAGCATGGAGCCCATACCGCCCAGCACCACCATGACGAGTATTTCTATGGACTTCATAAACTTGAAGGTGGAGGGGAACAGGCTGCCGAGGTAGCCCGCGTAGAGGCAGCCGGCTATGCCCGCGAAAAATGCGCTCAGGGCAAAGGCCATAACCTTGTAGTAGGTTATGTTTATGCCGCAGCTCTCGGCGGCAATCTCGTTTTCACGAATGGAGAGTATCGCGCGGCCGTGGCGGGACTTCATAACCATGTGGATTATAAGGCAGGTCAGCGCCACGCAGAGGAAAACGAGCGTGAAGTTAGAGATTTTGGGTATCTGCTTCAGACCGGCCGCGCCGTAGGTGAACTTGAAGCCCAGCACAGAGTCGATATTCGTGATGACAACGCGGATTATTTCGCCGAAGCCCAGCGTCAGAATGGCCAGATAGTCGCCCTTGAGACGCAGAGCCGGAATGCCGATTATGAGGCCGAATACCGCGGCCACAAGGCCGGAGATGAGCAGCGCCAAAATAATCCACGGCACAGTCGCGGCGGTGTCGCCGGAGCTGATGAGCGAGGCCAGCGGAGTGGCCTTCATGAACAGTCCGCCCGCGTAAGCGCCGACGGCCATAAAGCCCGCGTGACCCAGCGGCAGCTGTCCCAGATAGCCGGTGGCAATGTTCAGGGAGACGGCAAGAATTACGTTTATGCCGACCGTCACCATAATGCCCTGCCAATAGTTGCTTATAACGCCGCCCGCCATCATCAGCACCAGCGCGCCCCAGAGCAGGACGGTCAGAGCCAAGTTAATGCCGTAGCGCGCCGGCATCGGTATGCGAGCTGAGGAGGAAAGTGTGTTTTTCATATCCGTCACCTCAGACCTTTTCTGTCATGGACTCGCCCATGATGCCGGTGGGCTTGACAATGAGGACAATAATCAAAATGGCAAACACCACGCCGTCCTTCCATGTGGAAAGACCCGCGGCGATAACCAACGTCTCCACCATGCCTATAAGGAATCCTCCGACCATGGCGCCGGGTATGGAGCCGATTCCGCCAAGCACGGCGGCGACGAAGGCTTTAAGACCCAGCATGGAGCCCATTGTGGGGCTGGCCTGAAAGTAGGAGGCTATGTGCAGCACCGCTCCAATGCCCGCGAGAGCGGAGCCTACCGCGAAGGTAAAAGAAATGGTGCGGTTTATGCTTATGCCCATGAGCTGCGCCGCGCCCATATCCTCGCTGACGGCGCGCATGGCCTTGCCCATTTTGGTTTTTCTCACAAGCACCGTGAGCAGAATCATGGATATGATGCTGACGACAATGGTTATCGCGGCGGCCTTGGTTATGCTGACATCGCCGAGGCTGAGCGAGCCGGAGATTAGCGGAGCCTGCGCCATAGTTTTTGTGTCCGAGCCGAAAACAAGCTGCGCGCCGTTTTCCAACAGGAACGACATTCCGATTGCGGTTATGAGCAGGCTCAGTCGCGGGGCGCTTCTCAGCGGCGTGTAGGCCACCTTTTCAATTATAACGCCCAGCAGCGTAGCGGTTACAATAGCCAGAACTATAGCCACAATCGGCGGCAGAGAGTAGGAGGCAATGCAGTAGTAAACAACATAAGCGCCAACCATTATAATGTCGCCGTGGGCAAAGTTCAGGAGAAGTATTATACCGTACACCATGCTGTAGCCCAGCGCCACAAGCGCATAAATCGAGCCGAGCTGCAGCCCGTTTATTATCTGGCTGATGAAGTTCATACTGTCACTCCTCACTAATTGGTTCTCTTTTTGCAGTGTGCTTCGTTATAAAAACTGTGCGAGAGAGGCATTGGCCTCCCCCGCACTGCCTAAAGATATGTGTTCAGGGGACCTGAAAAGTCCTTCCTTAATAGAGCTCTACGAAGTTCTCGGAGCCGTCCTCAACACGGAGGATAGCGGCGGACTTGATGGGGTCGTTGTATTCGTCGAAGGTGTAGGTGCCGGTGATGCCCTCGGTGCCGTCGGTGGCGGCCAGAGCGTCGATAATGGCCTGACGGTAAGCATCGCTGCCGGCGGTGAGACCCTGAGCCTCAGCCTCGGCTATAGCGTTGCACAGCAGCATAGCCGCGTCATAAGCGAGAGGAGCGAACATGTTGGGCACGGCTTCGCCGTAAGCGGCCTCATAGTCAGCCTCGAACTGGGCGACAGACTCGGTTCCGGGAGCATAGCCGGAGCAGTATACGCTGCCCTCGAGGTCCTCGGCGGAGGCGTACTCGGAGATGCTGCCCCAGCCGTCAGCGCCCATGATAGTGGCGGTCAGACCGGCCTGACGGCCCTGAGTGACGGCAAGTCCGGCCTCGCCGTAGTAAATGGGCATGAACACGACGTCAGGGTTGGCAGCGGCGATGTTGGTCATCTGAGCGCTGTAGTCCTTGTCGCCGGTGGCAAACGCTTCGGTGGCAACTATCTCAAGGCCGAGCTCTTCGGCAGTCTCGATAAAGGCGTCCATCAGACCCTCGGAGTAGTCGCTGCCGCTCTCATAGAGGATAGCGGCTGTGGAGGCGCCCAGCTTGTTGACGGCGTAGTCAGCCATCTTGGAGCCCTGGAACGGGTCGATGAAGCAGGAACGGAACACGTTGGTGCGGATGCCGGAAGCGTCATCGTCGGGGTCAAGACGGGTAACGCCGGCAGCGGTAGCGGAAGCGGTTATCTGGGGCACGTTGGCCTCGTAGGTCGCGTCGGCCAGAGTAATGGTCGGGCTGGTCAGAACGGAGCCGATAACGGCGGAGATACCCTGCTCCATAGCGAGGTTGAAAGAGTTGACGGCTTCCAGACCGTCGCCCTTGTCGTCGTACTCAAGAACGGTTATCTGCTTGCCGTTGATGCCGCCGGCCTCGTTGAGCTGGTCAATATAAAGCATAGCGCCGTTGCGCACGGGCACGCCGTACATGGCGTAGTCGCCGGTGGTGTTGGCGATAAGAGCGATTACGATTTCGCCGCTGCCCTCGTCGGAGAGTTCTGATGCGGTGTCTTCAGTGGAAGCGCTGTCGTCAGCGGCGGCGCTGTCGCTGGCAGAGGAAGAGCTGTCAGCAGTGCTGGTGGTGGTGCTGCTGCTGGAGGAACCGCAGCCTGTGAACAGGCAGCAGACCATAGCGACAGCCATGATTAGTGCAAGAAACTTTTTCATGTAAGTCATGCTCCTTTTAAAATAGAATAGCAATAAAGACATGTCATTACATCTTTATTGCCTTAAAAGTTACTATTTTTCGACGCAAATGTCAAGTGCAAGCTGTCCCTTTTTACATTAAAACGGCAAATTCAACAATCCGACTTTTGCGAACATTTGCAACCATTGTGCGAAATAACACTTGTTTTGCGGCGTTGACGGTGATATAATGCTTTCGCTGAGTTTAAATATTCTATTTAAACTGTTAAAGAAACCGGCGCGGGCGGCTCCGCGCTGCAATAAAAACATTTCAGGAGGAAAAAACACACGATGAAAAAGATTCTTGCACTCATCATGGCGCTTGCGCTTGTCTGCTGCCTCTTCGCGGGCTGCGGCTCTTCAAGCACCACCGCCAGCACTGCAACCGACACAGCGGCTGACACCGCTGCCGACACCGCCGCGGACACTGCCGCCGACGATGCCGATGCCGAGGACGAGGCTCCCGCCGACGAGGCCGCCGAGACCTACAGCATAGGCATTGTTCAGCTCGTTCAGCACGACGCTCTGGACGCCGCCAGCCAAGGCTTTATGGACGCCCTGACCGAGCTGCTGGGCGAGGAGAACGTCACGTTCGACTACCTCAACGCTTCCGGCGAGAGCACAAACTGCACCACCATTGTCGACGGCTTCGTTGCCGCCGGTGTTGACCTCATCATGGCCAACGCCACCGCCGCTCTGCAGGCCGCCGTTTCCGCCACCAGCACTATCCCCGTGCTCGGCACCTCCATCACCGACTACGCCTCCGCTCTGGACATAGACGACTGGACCGGCACCGTCGGCGGCAACGTCTCCGGCACCTCCGACCTCGCTCCCCTTGACCAGCAGGCCGACATGATTAACGAGCTGTTCCCCGACGCCGAGACCGTAGGCCTGCTCTACTGCTCCGCCGAGCCGAACAGCGTTTACCAGTGCACCGTCATCGAGGGCTATCTGCAGGACTACGGCTATGAGGTTGAGTGGTACTCTTTCACCGACACCAACGACCTCACCTCCGTAACTCAGGCCGCCTGCGACAGCTGCGATGTCATCTACGTTCCCACCGACAACACCGCCGCCAACAACACCGAGGCTATTGCCAACGTGGTTCTGGCCGCCGGCGTTCCCGTTGTCGCCGGTGAAGAAGGCATTTGCTCCGGCTGCGGCGTTGCTACGCTGTCCATCAGCTACTACGACATCGGATACATCACCGGTGAAATGGCTTACGAGATTCTTGTCAACGGCGCCGACGTCAGCACCATGGCTATTGAGTACGCCCCCGAGGTCACCAAGGAGTACAACGTCTCCAACTGCGAGTTCCTCGGCATCGAAGTTCCCGAGGACTACACCGCTATCGAGGAATAATGACCTATTAAAACTCATATCTGTCCCGCTCCCCGCGCTTTCGGCGCGGGGAGTGTTTTATTTATTCTTATAAAAAAAGCAGCGGCTCCTCGCGGGAGCCGCTGCTTTGGCTTCAAACAGATTATTCGTTTGCCGAGTATGAGTAGTCTATTGAGAGGTTCCCGCCGGAGTAGGTGCCGTCCAACTTGCTGAGAACTCTTAAATAGCCCTCGCTGCCCTCCTCATAGGGCACGGGCTGATAGTTGTTGCCGGACTCCGTGCCGGAGCAGGCGCAGGGAATGTGCTCGCGCTGCGTGATGCTGACCTCGCCGTTTTCATTGCGCTCCAGCGTGAGGCGGAGAATTACGGTGTCCTTGTCGCGCGGGTCGGTGTTGCCTCCGAACGACCAGTTGCCGAGACTGTAGTAGATGTAGCCGCCGTTGTATTCTTCAACGGGCTGGAGCGTGTGCGGGTGGCTGCCGTAGACTATGTCCGCTCCCGCGTCTATGGCGGCGCGGCCCTGCGAAATCTGCGTGGAGTTGGGGCTGTAGCTGCCCTCGTCTCCCCAGTGCAGCGCGGCGATTATGAAGTCGCAGTCCAGCTCCTGCAGCGCCGCGATTCCGGCCTGTATCTGCGCCGTAGTGCCGAAGCTCACGGCGTAGACGCCAATGCTCAGTCCGCTTTCCGTCTCGTAAACGGCGTACTCGTCGCGCCCCGCGTAGGCCACGCCCACGGCGTCCAGCGCGGCCTTTGTGTCGTCGTAGCCGGTCTGACCGTAATCAAGGATGTGGTTGTTGGCAATGGTGGCGAACTCAATGCTCCCGCACGAGAGTATGTTCGCGTAGTCCGACGAGGCGCGGAACGTGAATGTTTTGGCCGTCGCCGCCGCGTCCGAGTCGGAGAGCACAACCTCCAAGTTGGCCATGGAAAAGTCGTCGTCCGCGAAATACTCTATCGTCTCGGCAAAGGGATAGCTCCAGTCGCCGCCGATAACGGCGTCGTAGCCGTACTCCGTTCCGCGGTAGGCGGCCACGGTGTCGAACGTGCAGTCGCCGACCATTGTTATGGTGAACGTCTCCGGCGCGGCGGGCTCTTGCGTCGGCGTCGGCGTCTCGGCCGCGGGCGCAGGGGTCTCGGTCGGGGCGGCGGTGGCGGCAGGCGGCTCGGTAACGGTTATCTCCGGCTCGCTCTCCAAGGGAGTCTGTCCCGCGCGCGCCGCCGTCACCGCGGCGCAGAGCGCCACCAGCACGGCCAGTGTGAGCGCAAGGGCAATATTTTTTGTTTTCATCTTGTCTCTCTTTATCTTCCGCGCGGCGGGCAAAAGTTATGACCCGCGCGGCGGAGGTGAGTGTTATTTTGCGGCGCTCATCGCCAAATATGCGTTGATGAAGCCGTCGATATCGCCGTCCATAACGGCGTTGATGTTGCCGTTTTCATAGCCGGTGCGCGTGTCCTTAGCCAGCGTGTAGGGCATGAAAACATAGGAGCGTATGGCGCTGCCGAAGTCAATTTTCATCTGCACGCCCTTGATGTCGGAGAGCTTTTCCATGTGCTCGCGCTCTTTTATCTCCGCCAGCTTCGCGCGCAGCATATCCTTGCAGTTCTCAAGGTTCTGGAAGTGGCTGCGCTCGACCTGACTGGACACCACGATGCCGGTCGGCAGGTGGGTCAGGCGGACGGCGGAGGACGTTTTGTTGACCTTTTGCCCGCCCGCGCCGGAGGAGCGGAACACGTCCATTTTTATGTCCTCGTCGCGCAGCTCGATTTCGGAGGCGTCGGTTATCTCCGGCGTCACCTCCACCGCGGCGAAGCTCGTCTGGCGGCGGCCGGAGGCGTCAAAGGGGGATATGCGCACAAGACGGTGGACGCCGTGCTCGCTTTTCAGGTAGCCGTAGGCGTTCTCGCCCTCTATTTTTATGGCGGCGGATTTAATTCCCGCCTCGTCGCCGTCCAGCCAGTCCAAGAGCGTGTACTTGTAGCCGTGGCGCTCCGCCCAGCGGGTGTACATGCGGTAGAGCATACTCGCCCAGTCCTGAGCCTCCGTGCCGCCAGCGCCGGGGTGCAGGGTCAAAATCGCGTTGTTCGCGTCGTACTCGCCGCTGAGCAGCGTTTGCAGGCGCGTCTGCTCCAACTTCGTTTCAAACTCGGCAAATCCCTCGTCCAGCTCGGGGAGCATACTGTCGTCGTTTTCCTCAATCGCCATTACGCAAATGGTGTAGAGGTCGTCCCATGTGCCCTCTAACTTCTTGAACGAGTC
The DNA here is from genome assembly GCA_021202845.1 of Oscillospiraceae bacterium. Lineage (GTDB taxonomy): Bacteria > Bacillota > Clostridia > Oscillospirales > Oscillospiraceae > JAJQCF01. The sequence continues at coordinate 19,053 of JAJQCF010000031.1, read as the reverse complement.
CAAGCGGTTTTGCAGCTGCTTTATGCGCTGCTGGTTTTTCTGCGCCGCCTTGACGTCGTTCCAAAAGCCCTCTTTTTCGGACTCGGCCTGCAGCGCGGCAATTTCCGTACGCGCGTCGTCTAATTTGAGCGCCTTGCCCAGCTCGTCCAGCGTGGGGCGGAGATTATTCAGCTTTGTTTTGTACTCATCAAATTCAATCATAAAACACAGATTCCTTTTCACGTATTGCCCAGACATTATATACAATTTTCATGCGCTTGTAAATATGCAAAAGAGCGAAAACCGCAGTTGATTTTCGCTCAATAGCGCAAAATTCGGGCTTTTTGCCGCTCTCAGTGGCTCTTCATGGCGCGCTCGATGTCGCGCTCGGCTTGGCGTTTGGCGTCCGTCTCGCGCTTGTCGTAGAGCTTTTTGCCCTTGCACAGTCCGATTTCCAGCTTGACGCGGCTGTCCTTGAAGTACACGGAAAGCGGCACCAGCGCGACGCCCTCCTGCGCCACGCGCGCGCCCAGCTTCATTATCTCGCGCTTGTGCATCAGCAGCCGCCTGTCGCGGTCGGGGTCGCGGTTGAATATGTTGCCCTTTTCGTAGGGGCTGATGTGCATACCCTTGACAAATATCTCACCGTTTTTGACTATGCAGTAGGAGTCCTTGAGATTCAGCGCTCCCGCGCGAATGGACTTGACCTCCGTGCCGCTCAGTTCAATGCCGGCCTCGTAGCGGTCGAGCACAAAGTAGTCGTGAAAGGCCTTGCGGTTTGACGCGGCCTGCTTTATGCCTGTGGCTTTCGGCATGGATTATCACCTCTCTAAGGTGAATTATAGCACACTTTCGCCGGAAAAAAAGCGTTTTTTAAAAATATTCTTCCAAAAACGGCAGAGCGTAGTCCGCAAGAGTGATATGTACGCTGTTCTCCGGCGCCGCCAGCACCAGCAGACCTCCGCGGCCGGAAAAAATGCTGAGGCTCATGCTGTCCCAGCCGTCCAGCCCGCCGGAGCGCCGCGCCTCGCGCACCAACGCGCGCGCACTGTCAGGGTCTATCGGCTCCTCCCCGCTGAGATACAGCGCAACGAGCGCATCTGTAACAATAGGTTTCATGTCCATACAAAGCTCCCTCCGAACGGCTTGTAATTAAAATGTAAACAAATTATACTCCCAAAACCGCCTTATCTCCACGCAAAATATATGGAAAACTCGGCAAAGTCATGGTATAATACCTTTGTATTGCTGATAACAGCGCCGCCGTAAGCGGCGGCTGACATATATTACGGAGGTATGCATATTTTATGGAGCTTTACGAAAAGACCGTTTCCACCACGGACATATACCGCGGCGCGATAATATACGTACACTCGGACGAGGTTGAGCTTGCCGACGGGCAGCACTCTCGCCGCGAGGTCGTGGAACACTCCGGCGGCGTGACGGTCATACCCGTGGACACCGACGGCAGCGTCTGCTGCGTCAGGCAGTTCCGCTACCCCTACGGCGAAACGGTGCTGGAAACTCCGGCGGGCAAGCTGGAGGCGGGCGAGGAGCCGCTGGACTGCGCCGTGCGCGAGCTGAGCGAGGAAACGGGGCTGACGGCGGACGAGTGGGTCTACTTGGGCCGCTTCTACCCCTCCCCGGGCTACTGCCGCGAAATTCTGCACGCATACATGGCGCGCGGGCTGCACTCCGGCGCGGCGCACCCCGACGAGGGCGAGCTTTTGGCGGTGGAAAAATATCCTCTGGACACTCTTGTGGACATGGCGATGTCGGGAGAGCTGATTGACGCTAAGAGCATTATAGCGGTGCTCAAGGCCAAAAGATATATAGAACAGGAGGAACATAATTAAAATGGACAGAAGGGTGCTCATTGTAGACGACGAAAAATCCATAGTGGACATACTCAAGTTCAATTTAGAGAAAAACGGTCTGGCGGCAATCTGCGCCTATGACGGCGCGCAGGGACTGAAAATGGCGCGGGAGGAAAACCCCGACCTCATACTGCTGGACGTGATGCTGCCGGAAATGGACGGCTTTTCCGTCTGCCGCACGCTGCGCGGGGAGGGCAACAACGTGCCCATTATCATGCTCACCGCGCGCGAGGAGGAGACGGACAAGGTGTTCGGCCTCGAAAACGGCGCGGATGACTACATCACCAAGCCCTTTTCCATGCGCGAGCTTATGGCGCGCGTCAAGGCCAATATGCGCCGCGTGGCCGTGCAGGCCGCGCCCGCGGAGAGCGGCAATGTGATACGCGGCTCCGGCGGACTTATAATCGACCTTGACCGCCACAGCGTATTTTTGAAGGATAAAGAAATAGAGCTGACGCAGCGCGAGTTTGAGCTGCTGAAGTTCTTGGCCGAGAGCTCCGGCAAGGTCGTGTCCCGCCAAGAGCTTATGACGGGCGTTTGGAAGTACGATTACTTCGGCGACTTGCGCGCGGTGGACGTGGCCGTGCGCCGACTGCGCGAAAAGTTAGAGCCGAACCCCGCGGAGCCGACATACGTGATGACAAAGCGCGGCGTGGGCTATTACTTCGGCGGCTGAGGCCGCAAAAAGAGTGCAAAAAGGCAGGAGGCGGAGCCTATAAACCGCAGTATTTACACAAAACTGATAATAATAATTCTCGCGCTGATAATCGCGCTCATGGCCGTTACGGGGGCTTTTCTGCTCCGCGGCGTGCAGAGCTTCTTTTTGAGCCAGTTCTATGACCGCATGAGCGACGTTTTCTCCGACGCCGAATTGGCGGAGGACATAGCCAATGCCGCAAGTTCCGAGGACGCGGGGCAGCAGATTGCCGACATTCTGCGCGCCTACTCCGGCCAGCTGGGAATCGACTCCGGCACGCGCAACTATTACGTGCTGGACGGCGAGACCGCCGCCGTGCTCTCCCGCTCGGGCACCGACGAGACGAGCTACGTCAGCCTCACCCCCAACCTGCTGACGGCGCTTGCCGGCAGCGAGGGCTTCGAGAGCAACAGTCAGGCGGACTACATGGACGTCGCCCTGCCCGTTTCGGGCGAGAGCGGCAGCTTCATTATATATATCATAGACAGCAAGGAGACGGTGCGCGAGCAGTCGGACGCGCTTTTCCGCATAATCATGGAGTCGCTGGCCGTCGGCCTTGCCATATCCGTGCTGCTGACGCTGCTGCTCGCGCGCACGCTGATAACCCCCATACGCAGCCTGACGACGGCGGCGGAAAAGGTTGCCTCTGGCGACTTTTCCAAGATTCCGGATAATCCGGCGCGGGACGAAATCGGCACGCTCTCGCGCACGTTCAACGACATGGCCGACCAGCTTGAACGCAGCATTGACGAAATGCGCCGCTCGGAGAATATGCGCCGCGAGTTCGTCGCCAACGTCTCCCACGAGCTGAGAACGCCCGTCACCAGCATAAAGAGCTACGCCGAAACGCTGGAGGACGCCGAGGGCGCTATGGACCCCGAGACGGAGCAGCATTTTTTGGAGGTCATTGTGCGCGAGTCCGACCGCATGACAAAAATAGTGCAGGATTTGCTGACGCTCTCGCGCTTCGACGCGGGCAGCATAGACTTTGACTTTCAGGAGTTCTCGTTTGAAAAGTCCGTGCAGGACGTTTACGCCGCCCAGCTCATCGAGGCGCAGCGCCACGGCCACGAGTTCACGCTCAGCTTCAAAACACCGGTGCCGAAAATATGCGGCGACCGCCAGCGCATCGAGCAGGTCATGATAAACATGATTTCCAACGCCATAAAATACACCCGCAGCGGCGGACGCATACGCCTGACCGCGGGCTGCGAGAACAACGAGGTCTGGTTCACGGTGCGCGACAACGGCATCGGCATCCCCGAGGAGGACGTGCCGCATATTTTTGAGCGCTTTTACCGCGTGGACAAGGCGCGCTCGCGCGAGTCAGGCGGCACGGGTCTGGGACTGAGCATAGCGCACGAGATAGTGGAGCGCCACAACGGGCGCATAGACGTGAAAAGCCGCAGCGGGCACGGCACGACCATGACCGTGACGCTGCCGGTGGAGGGGCCGGTCAATGGGCAGGATAACTGACTTTTTCTGCTCCGGCCGCCGCTCGGCGGAGATTGTGAAGTCCGCGCTGATTGCGGTTCTGGTCTGCACGGCGGCGCTGCTGCTGGCCAAGGTCGGGTACTACGACAAGCTGATTACCCGCCAGAGCTTTGAGAGCGAGGTGACCGCCGCCGCGGACTACGGCGACGATATGACGCGCGAGTCCGCGATACCCGCCGCCGTGATAATCAGCTTCGGCGAGGGCGAGCGCTACGCCGCCGCGTGGGACGACACGGCAGTCACGAGCGCCTTCAGCCGCTTCGCTGCGCTCTTGGGCGAGGCGCTGGGCTCCGCGGAGGCCGGAGAGGACATAACCGAGAGCGATTGGCGCGCCGCGCTGGAGGAACAGGGCGCGGTTTTTGACTACTGCTACCCTCGCCGTCTGGACTTCCTCGCCCAGTGGCTCGGCACGGACGCCGAGAGCGACGCGGGCGAGCACGAGGCGCGGCGCGTGGCGCTCATAGCCTCGGAGGGCGGCGTTGAGCTGTACTTCACGGACACGGACGGCGCGTTTCGCCGCTGCTCCACGGCGGTCAGCGTGCAGGCGCTCACCACCGCGCTCTCGGCGTTTGAGCCCAACGGCGCGCAGTTCGCCTACGAGTGCGGGCAGGACGCGCTGGCTCCTTACACGCTAATGCTGCCGAGCAAGTCCGAGGCGCAGGCCGTGGCAGCGGAAAACCCCATGAGCGGCTACAGCGCCGCCCGTCTCTTCACCGCGCTCGGCATGAGCGGCAACGCCGCGAGCCCCTACACCGAGCCCGACGGCGTGAGCGTGTATGTTGACGGCGAAAAAACCCTGCGCATCAGCCCCGACGGCGCTGTGACCTACAGGTGCAGCAGCGGCGGCGGGAGCGGCGCGACGGCCTATGAAGCCATGACGAGCGCCATGGAGCTTGTGTACCTCACGCTGGGCGAGACAAGCGGCGACGCCAATGTTGTGCTGGCGGGCTTTGAATACGACGAGGAGGCCGACGAGTACACCGTACGGTTTGACTACGTCATCGACCGCTGCACCGTGGCGCTGGCGGACTACGACTGCGCCGCCACGGTCGTCGTCTCCTCCGGCGTTATAACGCGCGCATCGCTGCTGCTGCGCAGCTACTCTCTGACGGGCGAGAGCGTGGAGCTGCTGCCCATGGAGCGCGCGGCGGTCGCGGCCTCCGTCTCCGGCGGTGGAGAAATGCGGCTTGTCTACGGCGACAACGGCGTTTCCGTAACCTGCGGATGGGCGGTGGCATAGCATGAGCACAGCGCAGGTAAAAAACATAATACTGGCAATTTTAGCGCTGCTGAACGCCTTTTTGCTCGTGCTGGTGCTGGCCGACAGGGTGGAAGAGCGCGAGAGCCGCGAGACGGCGGAGAGCGCCATTGTCTCCGTTTTTCGGCGCAACGGCATAACTATCTCCGAGGACGTGGAGCTGACGGCGGAAACTCCCGCGGTTGTCACCGTGACGCGCAGTCAGGACACGGAATACGAGCTGGTGGAGCGCCTGCTGGGCAGCTCAAGCGCCGAGCCGCTCGGAGGCAACATCTGGTTCTACTCCGGCAAAAACGGACAGGCCCAGTTCCGCGGCACGGGCGAATACGACGTCGTTGTCACCGGCGGCATCAGCGGCTCGGACACGGCGAAGTCGGCCAAAAAGGTTATGAACAGGCTGGGCATGGAGCTGGACGACAGCCTAACGCTCGTCAGCGGCAGCACTGTCACCGTCACCGCCTGCTGGGACGGATTGCCGGTCTACAACGCTGTCACGACGTTCACGTTCTACGGCGGCGAGGAGGCCGTGGCCTCCGGCACAAGGGTATTCGACACCGTCACAAGCTCCTCTACAGACGGCGTTATGAGCAGCTACAACGCGCTCATACGCTTCCTTGAGCTTGTGGAGACGGAGGGCTATGTTTGCAGCGAGATAACCTCGCTCAGCGCGGGCTACATCATGTCCGTGTCTGTCTCCGGCGAGAGCACGCTGGACCCCGTGTGGCACGTCGCCGCCGACACCGTGGAGCTGTATATAAACGCCGTTACGGGCAGAATTGAAACCGTTGATTAAATTGTTAACAATCCGCGCCAAGCTCTTGCATTTTCCTGCGCGTCGGGTATAATAGCTACGGAGAATAAATTTTTAATTAACTAAACGCTTGAAAAGAGGAAAAATATGCTCGAGCTTAAAAACATCACCTATTCCGTGTCCGCCGAGGGCACGGAGAGCGATATACTGCGCGGCATTGACCTCACCGTTGCGGACGGGAGCCTTTTAGTGCTGACAGGGCCGAACGGCGGGGGCAAGACCACGCTGGCGAAAATAATTATGGGGCTTGTCACGCCCACGGGCGGACAGCTCATTTGGAACGGCACGGACATCACCGGCCTCGGCATCACCGAGCGCGCCCGCCTCGGCATTAGCTACGGCTTCCAGCAGCCGCCGCGCTTCAAGGGCATACGTGTGCGGGATTTGCTGTCCATAGCCTCGGGCAAAAAGCTGCTGCCCCGCGCCGAGGCCTGCTCCTATCTGACGCAGGTGGGACTGTGCGCGCGCGACTACATCGACCGCGAGGTGGACGCCTCGCTCTCCGGCGGCGAGGTCAAGCGCATTGAAATCGCCACCATTTTGGCGCGGCAGAGCGGACTGATGATTTTCGACGAGCCGGAGGCGGGCATAGACCTCTGGAGCTTTGCGCGCCTGACGGAGACGTTCGAGGAGCTGCACGGCAAGCGCGAGACGACGATGATAATAATTTCCCACCAAGAGCGCATAATCAGTCTGGCGGACGAGATTGCGGTCATAGACGGCGGCGTTATCGCCCGCCGCGGCTCGGCGCAGGAGATGCTGCCCACGCTGCTGGGCGTGGCCGTCTCTCCGTGTCCGGTGATAAGTGAAAGGGGCGAGCAGAATGTTAAATGAGCTTGATAAGCAGCTTTTGCAGACCATTGCCGATATGCCTGACGGCGAGGCCAAGGGCGCTGTGAACATCCGCAAGGACTCCGGCTGCGCGGCGCGCATGTCCACGGAGAATATAGAAATCACATCCAAGCAGGACAAGCCCGGCATTGACATAACCATAAAGCCCGGAACGAAAAACGAGATGTGCCACATTCCCGTGATAATCACCGAATCCGGCCTCACCGAAACGGTTTACAACGACTTTTACATCGGCCCCGACTGCGACGTGACGATAATCGCCGGCTGCGGCATACACAACGACGGCGGCGCGGAGAGCCGTCACGACGGCGTCCACACCTTCCACATCGGCCGCGGTTCCCGCGTGAAGTATGTGGAAAAGCACTACGCCTCCGGCAGCGGCAAGGGCGGGCGCGTTATGAACCCCGAGACAATCGCCTATCTGGACGAGGGTGCGTTTTTGCAGATGGACACCGCGCAGATAAAGGGCATCGACTCCACGAAGCGCATGACAAAAATCGTCTGCGGCGCGGGCGCGGAGGTCGTGGTAACCGAGCGTTTGCAGACCCACGGCGAGCAGTGGGCGGAGTCCGAAATGGAAATCGTCTTGGACGGCGCGGGGTCAAAGGGGCGCGTTATCTCCCGCTCCGTGGCGCAGGACAGCTCGCGTCAGGTGTTTTTCCCGCGCATGACCGGCAACGCGGAGTGCTTCGGCCATGTCCAGTGCGACTCCATAATCATGGACAACGCCAACATACGCTCCGTGCCGGCGATAGAGGCCAACAGCGTTGACGCGCAGCTGATTCACGAGGCCGCCATAGGGCGCATTGCCGGCGACCAGCTGCTGAAGCTGGAAACGCTGGGGCTGACCGAGGAGGAGGCGCAGGAGCGCATACTCAAAGGCTTTTTGGCATGACGCGCATAGACCTCCATGTCCACACCACCGCCTCCGACGGCACGCTGACGCCCGCCGCTGTGACCGCGCGCGCCCACAGCTTGGGTCTGGCCGCCATAGCCATAACCGACCACGACACCGTGGAGGGCGTCGCCGAGGCGGTGCGGGCGGGCAAGGAGCTGGGCGTTGAAGTCGTGCCGGGCATAGAGCTCAGCTGCTATTACCAAGGGCGCGAGGTTCATGTGCTGGGATATTTTATCGACATCGCCTCCGCCTCGCTGGCGGAGACTATACGCGCCGTCACCGAAAACCGCAAGGCGCGCAACCATATCATTGCCGAGCGCATGGCGGCGGACGGGTTGCCCGTGTCCATAGACGAGCTCAAGCGCCGCTTTCCCCACACCGTAATCGGCAGACCGCACTTTGCGGAGGTGTTGGTAGAGCACGGTCTTGCCGACTCCGTCAGCGACGCCTTTGCGCGCTACTTAAACCGCGGCAGGCCGTACTTTGAGCCGCAAAAGCGCATGAACATGGACGAGGCGGCAGCCGCCATAAACGCCGCGGGCGGCTTGGCCGTGCTGGCGCACCCTTACCAGTACCGCTACTCCGAGGCGGAAATGCGGCGGCTTTTTGCCGACTTCAAGTCCTGCGGCGGCACGGGAATTGAGTGCTTCTACTCCGGCTACGACGCGGAAAAGAGCGCATTTCTCACTTCCGCGGCGGCGGAGCTTGGCATGTGCGTTACCGGCGGCAGCGACTTCCACGGCAGCGTTAAGCCCGATATAGAGCTTGGCAGCGGCAAAGGCGGCCTGAACGTAGACCGCGAGCTGCTGAATAAACTGAAGGAGCGGATAAAATGAACGACAACCGAGTACGCCTTATCAGAGTCGGTTCAAGCAACGAATTTATAAACTCCGTAACCGGCGAGCATTTTCTCAGAATCGACGGCTGCGGCGGCACGAGCATGATTAAGTTAGAGGGCACCGTAACCCCGCCGGAGGAGCTGGCGAAGCTGAAAGAAAACGCCTAAGCTCCCCCCGCCGCGCAAAGCGCACTCGACCCCGGCCTTCCCCTGTAGTTTTTTGGGGAAAGCCGGGGTCTTGCACTGTGGTTTTCGGCGTTATACGAGCGCCTTGTAGTCCTCCTCCGCGGCGAGGCAGTCGGGCGGGAAAAATTCGTCCACGGGGAACCTCACGCGGCTGAACAGCGTGCAGGGGTCGTCGTCGCTGGAGCCGACGCACTCCTTTGTGGGGAAGAAGTCCGCGGCGGTAAGCGTGAGCTGGGAATCGCGCTCAAGGCGGATTATGGAAAACTGTCCCAGCGTCACATACAGCCTTCTGCCCGGCGTGTTGAGCACAAGGTCCTCGCCTATGGCCTCGATGATAAAGCCCGGGATTGAGCGCTGCTCCGGCTCGGCGGGCGTGCAGCAGTCGCTCTCCGCAAAGCGCATATTCAGCGCAATGGGGTTGACCGCCTCAACGTAGGCCACGGGGTTTTCCGCGCTCGTGACGGACGCCAGAGAGCGGGAGGAGAACACCTTCACCGCGCCCTCGGAGCCGAAAAGAATGACACGCTTATCGAATACGGCAAGGCCGGTGACGGTGCTGCCGCCGGGGAAAACATTGCCCGTGACCTTGTAGAAGTACGTCACGTCAACGGTGTAATAGCCGCGGTTGAAGCTCACCGCGTCCACGTTCACGTCGGCATACAGCAGTTCGGCCGAGTTCGGGCGCACGCTGAACGCGGAGTCGATGAGCGCCTGCGAGCTGACCGTGGGGTAAACCCGCAAATCCTCCACGCAGTCCTTATCCCTGCAGCTGTCGTAAATCTTGCGTGTATGTATGTTGACGCTGCCGCCGACGGCGGGACAGCTCTCAACGGGTCCGGGTACAACCCTGTCCGGCATAGTTTATACCTCCTGCAATTAAATTACGGCTTTGGACGCCGCTCAGTACAGTGTATGCAGAAAACCTCCCGCGTGACAAAAAACTTCTGTACGTTTGGGTCGAAATATTGTATAATACGCATTGACAATTTCTCAGCTGATAAAAAACAAAAAATATATAACATAAAAGGAGAACCCGATATGACTAAAAACATCAAGCTCGGCGACGAGGCTCTTAAGGGGCTGATGACCGGCGTGGACAAGTTAGCGGACGCGGTGAGCATTACACTGGGGCCTGCCGGACGCAACGCCGTGCTCGCTCAGGGCACAAGAAAAGTCACCGTTGCCGGCAGCGGGGCGGGCATAGCGCCGGAAACGGTGCTCCCGAACCACTTTGAGAACATGGGCGCGGACATAATACGCGAGGCTGCTTCCAAGACCGAGGCCGCGGTCGGCGACGGCGCGACGACCGCCGTCGTGCTGGCGCGCAGCATTATGCGCGAGGGGCTGAAAAACATCTCCGCCGGCGCCAACCCGCTGCTGCTGCGCAAGGGCATTGCCGGAGCCTGCGAGACCGCCTGCGCAGAGCTTCGCGCCTGCGCCCTGCCCGTCAGCGCGCAGGAGGCCGTGCGTCAGGTGGCCTCCGTTTCCTCCGGCGACCCTGAAATCGGCCGTCTGGTCAGCGAGGCGCTGGAAAAAGCGGGCGCGGGCGGCGTTGTCAACGTCACCGAGGGCGCGAAGCTGGAAACCGAGGTGAACGTCAGCGAGGGCATGAACCTCCCCTGCGGCGTTATCCACCCCACGTATCTCAAGCAGGGCGAGCTGGAAATAACATACCAGAACCCTTATATACTCGTCACCGACCGCGAAATTGAAAGCATTCAGGAAATAATCGCGCTGCTGGAGGACATCATCAACGAGCCCGAGGAGCGCCCCGTGCTGATAATGGCGGGCGACGTGAAGGGCGAGGCGCTGACAACGCTGGTGATGAACCGTATGCAGGGCGTGGTGGAATCCGTTGCCGTGAGGACGCCGGAGCCGGGCGACGAGCAGGACGACCTTATGGAGGACACGGCGCTTGTCACGGGCGGCAAATTCATCACCTCCTACCTCGGCTATGACTTGGAGAGCGCCACCACCGCCATGCTCGGCATTGCAGACAGCGTGACCGTCAGCGCGGACCGCACCGTTATAGTCGGCGGGCGCGGCGACGCTCACGCGATAGCGCTCAAGATAGACGAGCTCAACCGCCGCATTGAAAACACCGAGTATGACGAGGTCAAGGCTCGCTGCCGCCGCCGTCTGGAGCATCTCGCCTCCGGCATTGTGGAAATAAGCGTTGGCGGAGCCACGGAGACGGAGATGAAGGAGCGCAAGCAGCGCATTGACAGCGCGCTGAACTCCGCCTCCGCCGCGGTCAAGAGCGGCATCGTCCCCGGCGGCGGCACGGCGTACATCAAGGCCATACCCGCCGTGAAGCGCTATGCCGCGGGATTGAAGGGCGACGAGCGCACCGGCGCTGCCATTCTCGCCGCCGCGCTGTGCTCTCCCGCGCGCTGCATTGCCGCGAACGCCGGTGCGGACGGCGCGGAGGCCGCCGCGCGCATACTGGCCTCCGGCGGCGCCAAGGGCTACAACGCGGAAACGGGGCGCTACGAGGATATGCTCTCCGGCGGCATTGCCGACCCCGCCGACGTGACGGTCGGCGCTCTGCAAAACGCCGTCTCCGCCGCCTCCACCCTGCTCACCGCCGCCGCGTCGGTGTTCCAGCTGGACAGGGACTGATTTAATTCAAAAGGACGAGGAACAAAGCAAAATGAAAAGGAAACTGAAAGCCGCACTCTTTGCGCTTATGCTCATCGTGCTGGCGCTGCTTACCGCCTGCGGGTCAGCGGCGACGCAGTCCGCCGCCGAGACGGCGCAGCAGACAGCAAGCCCACCGTCCGAGAGCGCAGCCGCCACGGAGGAGCCGCAGGCCACGGAGGAGCCAGCCGCGCAGGAGGCTCCGCAGATAACCATTGCTACGGAAAAGCGCGACTGGTACAGCGACGACGCGGCCTACTGGCTCATGCACGCGGAGTACGACGACGTCTCCGTCACGGGCGAGGGCTGCGAGGCGCTTGTGTCCGCCGTGAGCGAGTGGAACAGCCAGCAGAAGGATATATACTGGACAGGCTGCGGCGAGTGGTCGGAGTACGCCGCCGAGGAAATCGGCTATACGCCGATGACGGCGGACAGCTACTACTACTGGTCGTGGCGGCTGATTGACGCCGAGCGCATAGACGGAGCGGTTTTAAGCCTACTCTGCACGGACTACCTCTACTCCGGCGGCGCTCACGGCAACTTCTTCTACAGCGGCGTTTCCTTCGACGCGCAGAGCGGAGAAATACTTGAGCTGTCCGACATTATAAGCGACACCGACGGCTTTTTGTCCGCCGCCGTCCCCTATGTCTGCGGCGACTTGTACGCGCAGTACGGTACGGGGCTTTACGATTACTACGAGGAAGAGGTGAAAACCCTGCTCAGCGAGGAGCCGACTTGGTATCTGGACGCGGAGGGCGTCACATTTGTCTTTCCGCCCTACACGCTGGGGCCGTACGCAATGGGCACGGCCTATTCCACCTGCCCCTGCGCGGAGTTCGCCGAGTACATTGACGAAGAATATCTCGGTCTGAACGGCGCAGGCGTCGCGCGGCTTTCCGCAGGCAGCGAGGTGCAGCTGGACGAGGGTACGCTCTGTGTCAGCATAGACATAAACGAGGAGTACGGAATGTCCCCGATAACGGTCAGTCTGGACGGCGCGGCGGAAGAGGTCGGTGAGTTCGGGCAATTCGGCGAGGGCTATGTTCTGCGCCTGTCAGATTCCCGCGCGTTCCTGCTGTTCGACGCGGACTATATGTCCGACGACTACGTCACTTTCCTCTATGAAATCACAGGCGGCGGACTTGTGCAGCGCAGCAAGCTCACGGACGTGTGCGTCACGGACGGCGCCGTCAACACCCTGAGCCAAACGCTGGTGGCAAGTCTTGACGTTTTGGGCAGCTACAGCGCCGACATGGATTACGCCATAACGGCGGACGGCGAGTTGGAGCAGCAGGGCGAGGTGTTTGCCGTGCGCGAAAACAGCTACGAGTTTTTCATCCTGACGGCTGCACGCGATTTGCCCGTGACCATAGACGGCGCTGCCGCCACGCTCGCCGCAGGCAGCAGAATACGCATCACCGGCACGGACAACATCGGCACGGCGTACTTCCGCGACGTGGACACCGGCGCGGAGGGCAGCATAGCCTTTGAGCGCGGCACGGGCGACAATAGCTACTTGCTCTACATTGGCGGCATTTCGGAGTACGACTGCTTTGAATCCCTGCCCTACGTCGGCTGACAGGCAATGGCAAAAATAACGGGCTGCCTCACTGGAAAACAGTGGGGCAGCCCAAATTTTTTGCGGTATTATGTTTTTGTCTTACGCCTTGCCGCTGCAGCCGAGAACGTCAACCAGCTTGTGCTTCACCATGTCCTTAATGGCGGCGCGGGCGGGCTTGAGGTACTGGCGCGGGTCGAAGTCGGCGGGGTGCTCGTTGAAATACTTGCGGATGCTGGCGGTCATTGCAAGGCGCAGGTCAGAGTCGATGTTAATCTTGCACACCGACATGGACGCGGCTTTGCGCAGCTGGTCCTCCGGCACGCCGATTGCGCCGGGCATATTGCCGCCGTTGCTGTTGATGATGTCCACGAACTCCTGCGGCACGCTGGAAGAGCCGTGCAGGACTATGGGGAACCCGGGCAAACGACGCGAGACTTCTTCCAGTATGTCAAAGCGCAGCTGGGGCTTTGTGCCCGGCTTGAACTTGTAAGCGCCGTGACTCGTGCCTATGGCTATGGCAAGGCTGTCGCAGCCGGTGCGCTCCACGAACTCCTGCACGTCCTCGGGGCGGGTGTAGGAGGAGTCCTCGGCCTTGACCTTTACCTCGTCCTCCACTCCGGCGAGTGTGCCGAGCTCGGCCTCGACGACAACGCCGTGGTCGTGGGCATACTCCACCACCTGCTTGGTGACGGCTATGTTCTCCTCAAAGGGCTTGGAGGACATATCAATCATAACGGAGGTGAAGCCGCCGTCAATGCAGCTCTTGCACAAATCAAAGCTGTCGCCGTGGTCGAGGTGGACGCAAATCGGCAAATCGAAGCCCGCGGACTCCTCCGCGTCGATGACCGCCGCCTCGATGAGCTTCATCAGATAGATGTGGCGGGCGTAGCTGCGGGCGCCCTTGGAGACTTGGAGTATCAGCGGGGCGCGCTCCTCGACCGCCGCCTCGGTGATGCCTTGGATTATCTCCATGTTGTTGACGTTAAAAGCGCCTATGGCGTAACCGCCGGAGTAGGCCTTTTCAAACATTTCCTTTGAAGTGACTAAGGACATGGCTGTTTCCTCCCGAAAATTTTTTTAGGATATGCATTTATTTTACGCCAAAAATGTGTTAGTATCAATATGTAAAAATCAAAATCGCAAAAAAATTTTACTGGAGGAATAAAATTATGGCTACAAAGCTCACAGGCGCCTGCATCATCGGGCAGTCCGGCGGCCCCACAGCCGTCATCAACGCCAGCGCTTACGGCGCTATACGCGCGGCTCTGGACGCGGACTGCATCACAAAGGTCTACGGCGCGGCGCACGGCATTATGGGCGTACTGGACGACAAGCTGTACGTCATGGACGAGGAGGACCCGCAGGAGCTGAAGCTGCTGCTGAACACTCCGTCCTCGGAGCTCGGCTCCTGCCGCCACAAAATGGCCGACCCCGAAGCCGACGACACGGAATACAAGCGCATTCTGGAGATTTTCAAGAAATACAACGTGCGCTACTTCTTCTATAACGGCGGCAACGACTCCATGGACACCTGCAACAAGATATCTAAGTATATGCAGTCGGCGGGCTGGGAGTGCCGCGTTATGGGCATACCCAAGACCATAGACAACGACCTTTTCGGCACCGACCACTGCCCGGGCTTCGGCAGCGCGGCCAAGTATATCGCCACCAGCTGCATGGAGATTGCCAAGGACGCCGGAGTTTACGACACGGCGCAAATTACGGTGGTGGAGATTATGGGCCGCCACGCGGGCTGGCTGGCCGGCGCGGCCTCGCTCGCCACCTACTTCGGCTCCGGCCCCGACCTTGTCTACCTGCCGGAAACGGACTTCGACCTTGAAAAGTTCTTTGCCGACTGCGACGCGGTTCTGGCGAAGAAAAACAAGCTGCTGATTGCCGTCTCCGAGGGCATACACTACGCCGACGGCTCGTTTGTCAGCGAGGCCGCCGTCAGCGCAACGGACGGCTTCGGCCACGCGCAGCTGGGCGGTCTGGCCGTCAAGCTGGCCGAGGCGCTCAAAAACCGCACCGGCTACAAGGTGCGCGGCATAGAGCTGAGCCTGCTGCAGCGCTGCGGCGCGCACCTTGCCTCCGCAACCGACTTGCAGGAGGCGGAAATGGCAGGCCGCGTGGCCGTGGAGAAGGCCGTGGAGGGCGTCACCGACAAAATGGTCGCCTTTGAGTGCTCGCGCGACGGCGGCTATGTCTGCTCGCCCAAGCTCATCCCGCTGGCCGACGTTGCCAACTACGAGCGCAAGGTGCCGCGCGAGTGGATTGTCCCCGAGGGCAACAACGTCAATGAGGGCTTCATCAACTACTGCCTGCCGCTTATCCAAGGCCGGCCCGACCGCCCGACGGAGCAGTCGCTGCCGAGGTACGCAAAGCTGAAAAAAGTTCTCGCAAAATAAAATAGCGCCACAAACCAAGACCCCGCACGCAGCGGCAGCCGTTTACGACTGACTTTTCGCTCCGCGCGGGGTTATAATCTGCGCATGGAAGTTATCTATGCCGACAGTCTTTTCCTGCTGAACGCGGTCATTGACTATATGCTGCTGCTCGCGGCGGCCAAGGTTAGCGCGGCTCCGCTGCGGCGGTGGCGGCTGGCGCTCGGCGCGGCGCTGGGCGGGGCGTACTCCGTGGCGGCGGCGCTCTGGCCGCAGTATTTCGCGCTCGGCGCAGTCAAGGCGGCAGCGGCGGCGGTCATGGTGCTGGCAGCCTTCGGCGCGGAGCGCTTCTGGCGGCGGTTTTTGACGTTCTTAGCGGCGGCGGCGCTATTCGCGGGGGCTGTCTACGCGCTGTCGGGTCTGGCAGGCGGGCGCGTTGTGAACGTCAGCATGGGCGCGCTGGCGCTGGCGTTTGCGGTGTGCTACGCCGCGGTGTCGCTCGTGTTCCGCCACAGCGGTGAGCGTGCGGAAAGGTGCGTGGAGCCGCTGAAGCTGGAGCTTGCGGGCAGGCGCGTCACGCTCGCGGCGCTGCTGGACAGCGGAAACGGGCTGCGCGACGCCGCTTCCGGCCTGCGGGCGGCGGTGGGAGACGCCAAGGCGCTGGCGGAGCTGTTTCCGCCGGAGGCGCGGGAACTGCTGGGCGGCGACCCCGCCGCGGTGTTCGAGCGTCTCTGCGCCCTGCCGGAGCTGCGCGGGCGGCTGAGACTGCTGCCCTACTCCGCCGTGGGTGTCGCGGGCGGGCTGCTGCTGTGCTTCACGCCGGACTCCGCCGAGCTTGGCGGCAAGCGGGTGCGCCTTGCCGTGGCCGTCTCCCCTACCCCGCTCTCCCCCGCCGGCGAGTTCAGCGCCGTTTATTAAGCTCTGCCAATTTTCCCGACTTCCGAAGGAGGAAACAATGAACCATTTCCGCAAACTCCGCCTGCAGCTGTGGCTCACGGCTCAGAGAATACTGGCGCGGCTCGCTCTGTCGCTGCCGGAGAGCGTACACTACATAGGAGGCAGCGAAAACCTTCCGCCGCCGCTTTGCCGCGAGGACGAGACGGCGGCGGTAGCGGCCTTGGCGGAGGGCGACGACACGGCGCGCCGGACGCTCATAGAGCACAACCTGCGCCTTGTTGTGTACATCTCCCGCCGCTTTGAAAACACGGGCGTCAGCCTCGACGACCTCTGTTCAATCGGCACGATAGGGCTCATCAAGGCGGTCTCGACGTTCCGCGCGGACAAGAACATCAAGCTCGCAACCTACGCCAGCCGCTGCATTGAAAACGAAATTTTGATGTATCTGCGCAAAACCGGCTCGCGGCGGACAGA
This sequence comes from Oscillospiraceae bacterium, assembly GCA_021202845.1. Taxonomy (GTDB): domain Bacteria; phylum Bacillota; class Clostridia; order Oscillospirales; family Oscillospiraceae; genus JAJQCF01. The sequence continues at coordinate 2,207 of JAJQCF010000031.1, read as the reverse complement.
AATCAGCTTCGACGAGCCGCTGAACACCGACTGGGACGGCAACGAGCTGCTGCTCAGCGACGTGCTGGGCACGGAGGAGGACGAGGTCTCCCGCGCGCTGGAGGAGGACGCGGAAAAGCAGCTCCTGCGCGAGGCGGTGGAACGTCTGGGCGGGCGCGAGCGGGACATCATCACGCTGCGCTACGGCCTTGGCGGCGGGCGCGAGTACACGCAAAAGGAAGTAGCCGACCGCCTCGGCATTTCCCAAAGCTATATCTCCCGCTTAGAAAAACGCATAATCTCCCGCCTGCGCACGGAGCTGAGCAAAACGTAGTCGCAGCAAAAGCCGGAGCGTAACAGCTCCGGCTTTTGTGCTGATATAAAGCTCTGTATTTGCTCTGAACCAATTATTGACATAGAGCCGTTTAATATTCATCTAATCCCTTTTCTCTGAGGAAACGGTCATATTGCCATTCCGGGCCGTCAAACAGCAATTCAAGCAGTGCTTGCTGAAGCTCGTCCTTTTTCATGTGCCACACATATTGGTATACTCTATCGGCAAGTTCTTCTTCGCGCTGTTCTTCTTCCTCTTGGGCGGCAATTACTTCAGTATAAAACTTTTCCGCTTCTTTGGGGAGCACAGTAAAATATACAGCCACAATATGCTTGCATATAATTCGCTTACCGTTGGCATGAGGACAGCTGCACTTTGACTTGCGAGGGTGGTTGATGTGGAGCTCTACAGTATAAGGCTTCTTAGCTCTCCCTGCAACAGCCGCCATAAAAACATCCTCATCGGTTTTTTCTACACTTAAAACTTTTTTCTCCCTGTAATAGTCGTAACCACGCCAAAGAGAGGCACCGCTTGCACAATCCAGAAGCCCCATTTCCGCACCTCACGTTTTTCTATCAATAAACAATAATCCGAACCTGTCTTCTATAGTGAAGATACGGCTCGGATTATTACTGGTTGCGGGGACAGGACTTGAACCTGCAACCTCCGGGTTATGAGCCCGACGAGCTACCAATTGCTCTACCCCGCGATATTACGCGCGCTGAATAACCATTCAGCTTGATTAGTATACCACCTGCCGCAGTATATGTCAAGAGCAAGTGTACAAAAATTTTCGTGCCGCGTAGCCTGATGAAAACTTGCAGCCGAATATGCTGCGCTGCCTCGGCGGTTTGAGCCGTCCGAGGCAGCGCTTTTTGTTGGGTTTATGCCATGTCTCGGTAGAGGAAGGTTACTATCTGGCCTCTTGTGCAGGAGGCTTCGGGAGTGAAGGTGGTTTCGCTTGTGCCGGTGGTGATGCCCTCGGCTACCGCCCACGCTACGGCTTCGGCGTACCATGCGTCGGCGGATACGTCGGTGAACGTCTCGGCGGCCTCGGCGGTTTCGCCGGAAGCACGGTAGAGGAACGTCACTATCTCCGCGCGGGTGCAGGTGGCGTCAGGGCTGAAAGCTGTGTCGCTCGTGCCTGTTGTGATACCGTTCTCGACTGCCCAGAGGACGGCGGTGTAGTAGTAATCGTCCTCGCTCACGTCAGTGAACGGATTCTCGCCGCTGACCTCGGGGCTGCCGGCGGCGCGCCAGAGGAACGTCACGGCCTGTGCGCGGGTGCAGGCGGCTTCAGGGCTGAACTCGGTGTCGCTCGTGCCCGTGGTGATGCCCTGCTCGACCGCCCACGCTACGGCGTCGGCGTAGTAGCTGTCGCTCTCCACGTCGGTGAAAGCGGGCGCGTCGTTGGCCGCGGCGTCAGTTGTGTCGGTGTCGGTGGTTGTTGTCGTTGTGGTTGTGGTGGTCGTCGTGCTCGTTGAGGAGCTGCCGCCACCACCGCCGCCGGAGGATTTGGGCGTGGCGGTTGTCGTCTCGGTTGTGGAGCCGACGCCGTTCACGGCGGTGACCTCAACGGTGTAGGTTGTGCCGTTCGTCAGGCCGGTGAATGTAATGCTGCCCGCTTCGGTTGCGGTTTGAGTTTCGACCTCGGTGTCGCCGGTTTTCAGAACTATGGTGTAGCCGGTTATGTCGGAGCCGTTAGCCTCCGCGCTGAAGGTGACGGTTATCTGCTTATTGCCTCTGCTGGCGCTGACAGTAACAGTCGGAGCGGCGGGTTCTTCGGTATCGCCGGTATCGCCAGTGTCGCCAGTGTCGCCGGTATCGCCGGTGTCACCAGTATCGCCGGTGTCACCAGTATCGCCGGTGTCACCAGTATCGCCGGTGTCACCAG
>JAJQCF010000011.1 GCA_021202845.1 Oscillospiraceae bacterium | reverse complement strand
CAGTGAAGGAGGTGTGATAGTCCGCCGTGCCGTTGCGGCTGCGCCAATGCTGCGCTACTGTGGGGCCTTCGGGTGTTGCCATTTCGTCGAGGGTGCCGTTTTCTTTGGCATCAATGTAATCCTGCAGAATCGTTGTAACATTATAGAGCCAAGCCTGCTCCGTGACAAGCGCTTCAAAGTCGCCGCCGTCGAACTCCATCTTCCAGCCGTTGTCGTCTTCGTTGAAGGTTACGGCTGTAGACTCATTCGTCGAGTGGTTCCAGAGCATATACAGCCACTCTTCGTAGGTGCTGTAGGTGTCGCCCGAGAGGCCGTCGGCCATATTGTTCTTGATTACATCGGCCGTGGCTTTGCTGATGTGGTATGCGGGAGATTGGGAAACAGTTACCGCGTCCGCATTGGCGACCTCACTGCTGTTGCCGTCGTCTTTTATGGTTTCTCCGTCAACTATGTACACGTTGTCGTTGCCGGCGATGTTGCCCTCGCCGCCTCTGTTGAGCGCGTCAAAAGCCGTAATGTTCTTGTTGCGGCTGAGGTTTGTGCCGTTAATAAAGCCCGCCATATCCGTTATGGTGTAAACGTCGCCGTCTATCTCAAGCCAATCCCACTCGTCGGGAGTTCCCTCGTTGTAATCACCATAGGCGGTCATCAGGTAATCCTCTGCATCTTTGCAGTCCGCATACGGATATGTGAAGGGGAGGCTGTATCCGGCAGTGTTCTGGGTCTTCCACTCCTCATTGGCTATGTAGGCCGTCAGCGCCTTGCTCATTTCGTCGAGCACTGCCTGATAGTATGTGCCGTCCCGAGCGTCGCCCAAGGTGGTTCCGTCTTCGCCGTCATCAAGGACAAGGACTTCGCTGCTATAGGGTCTTAAAAGCTCCAAGCCATTTACATAATCAATGAAGGACTCCGCCAAATCGTTTTGCAGCTCTAATTGATATTCTGTGAAGGTGGTTCCTCCGTTTGCCGTTCCCGTTAAACCATCGTCAAAATGCATCCATGCATATGCGATGTCAGCATTGTTGAGGTCCAAGATTGGGCAGTACATCATCGCCGCGTATACCGCGTCGGAAATTGTGGATTCGTAGTTCGCGGTATCCGCCTTTTCCTCGTCGGAGGCAGAATCGTAAGGCGTAGTTCCAATCCAATTGACACCGAGAGCGCCTATCTCATAGAGATACGGGTAGTATTCAGCCATGTCGCCGGTCGAACCAACCAGACTGCTGGCCGCGCCGCCGCCGGAATCGGCTATAGAGACAAGCTTTTCGCTATCGCCGGGGATTTGGTCATCGTTCGCTCTAAGGAAGCGGACACCGGCTTTCAGGTCGGTAATCATGGCGGGGGAGCTCGCTACATTGCGTCCGCGGGAGCCGACAGTTATGTAGACAAAGCCGTTCTCCAAGCAAGCGCCGTCCTCCACGGCGAGATTGCCGTTATCTGCCCATACATATTGGAATCCCTTCTGCGGCAAACCAGTGTTCCAGCCGGAGTTGGAGTTCTTATAAATAATGGGGGCGGTGTCTATCGTATAGCCGTTTACAGTTCCGTTCCAGCCGCCGTCTTCAAAGTAAGCAGCGGGAACAAAGATGTTGATTTTCTGTATAACAGTTTCATTTCTGCTGTATGTGTATACAGGCGCGTTTTCAATGTAGGGGATATTAAAGATTTTGTAGTATGCGACTGCCGTAAGGTCAAGGCCTTTGTATTCCTCATTCTCGACGGCCGGCACATATTCCCACTCATAAGTTTCGCCCCAGAACGTAAGGGGTTCAGGTGTTTCGACGCGGACATCATCGGTAATTTCCATGACCCAGTCAACAAATGTGCCGGTCGTGGTGCCCTCCTCAGAACCGTGGCCCATTGCCCACACGAGGGAGTAGTCAACATCATAGTCGTTTGCCATTGCCGCGAGGCAGACATTGTAGGCTATGCTGAAGCTGGTGTGCTCGTCGGCGGTGCCGTTGCGGGTACGCCAATAAGTGGAGGGGGTAGCTTCTTCCGTGCCGTTGGCAACATTCAGCATTATCTGAGTGGCGTTCATCAGGTAGGTCTGGTTGTCAACATAGTCGTTGTCAAGCGCCTGCTCGATGTACTCATCTACATTGGCCTGCTGCTCTTCAAAACCTTCAAGCTCGCTATACTTTTCATAGTTCTCTTTAAGAACAGCCGCTATGGTTGCGCTGTAGTGAGATGCCGCCATATCGGGAGTTCCGAATGCGGTGTTTTCAGCACTATTAGCAAGAGTATCAAAGCCGGGTATATCCTTGTTGCGGCTCAGGTTTGTGCCCGTCAGGAATCCGGCCATGTCAGTTATGGAATAGGTTCCGTCATCGTTCACGGTTATCCACTCGTCGGTATTGGTATAGGTTGCAAGGAACGCATCCATGTCTGCATACTCGGTTGTGGTAGCATTGTCGCCTCTGCCGCTGGTTACGCTGTAGGGCCACTCGGTATTTTCGGCAAATGCATTCAGAGCATCGGACATATTCTCCAGAATCTTGTCGTAGTAGCTGCCCTTACGCGGGCTTACTATTTCGCCGTTTTTAACATCAAAGCCCAGAGCATTGCCGTCCTCGTCCACGAGGTTGAGGCTGTTGATATACTCACAGAAAGCATACGCAAGGTCTTCCTGAAGCGCAAGTTTGAACTCCGAGAAGCCATAGCGGGTATCGCCGACACTGGAATCATAACGCATCCACGCGTATGCAAGGTCTGCGTTGTTTATGTCGGCTATCGGGCAGTATGCCATAGTAGCATAGATGGCATCACTGATTGTGCTTGTGTAAGTACCGGTGCTTGCATCGTACTCAACTCCGACCGCTCCGGTTTCGTAGAGGTAGGGGTAGTACTCATCCATATCGCCGGATGCGCCGAGAATGGTGCTCATCTGACCGCCGCCGGAAGTGCCGACGGAAACAATTTTATCAGTATCGCCGGCCAGAACATCCTCGTTATAGCGAATATAACGAACCGCGGCCTTGAGGTCAACAACTGCCATCGGGGACTTGCCGGTGATGTTTCCATCATCATCTTTAGCGTTACGGCTGCGGGAGCCGCAGCTTACGTAAATGAATCCTGCGTCAATATAGTCACTGTTTACCTCTTTAGCCGAGCCGGAGTTCCAGCCGCCGTTGTTGTTCTGGAACACTATGGGCGCGGTAGCAGCGGTATAGCCGTTCACTATGATTCCGTTAGTAACAATGTTGCCATCGTCATCTATTTCGCTGACATACTTGGCCGGAACATAGTAGTTGAACTCCTGATACGCTTCATTGGTGATTTCGGTTTCGTAATCCACGCCCATAAGCGCGTAATACGTTCCGTCTTCGCTGAGTTCCCAAGCATACGTTCCGTCTGCAATTGCCGCAGACAAATCGAACGGGTCGTCCGCACTTGTATCGTCGGCCAGCGAGATAGCGGGGCACAGCGACAGAGCAAGCACGAGTGCGAGCAATATTGCTATTGCTTTTTTTGCTTTCATTTGATTTTCTCCTTTAATTAGATTTTCGATTCGCTTTGATGCGCTTTTGCTATACTATAACACCTTTCCCTCCTCTCAGTGTTTATAAGTCTACGCGAACCTATTATTATTTTAACACCTTAAAAAGACATACTGTAGACGCAATTATGACACAAAAATGACATTTTACAAAATCGCTTTATTTCTCCTGTGATTTTTGTTAAAATATCCTCACTGCAAAGGAGACAAAACTATGGAAACCACTGTTTTAATATGCGACGACAATCAGGCCATACACGACATCTTATCGACTTTTCTTCAGGCGGAGGGCATAGAGTGCGTTTCCGCCTATTCCGCTCAGGACGTGTATGACATTTTGGACACGCGGCACATCGACCTGATAATATTAGACATAATGCTCCCCTCTGAGCGCGGGACGGACATATGTAGGCAAATTCGCAAGGAGAGCAGCATACCTATAATATTTCTCAGCGCACTGGGCTCCGAATCGGACAAAATAATCGGCCTCAAGCTGGGAGCGGACGACTATGTGACAAAGCCCTTCTCTCCCTATGAGGTAGTGCTGCGTGTGCAGACCATACTGAAACGTGCGTCTGCGAAACAGCCGGAAAGCAATCGTCTCAAATTCGAGGAGCTGACTGTGGACACCGACGCATACCTGGCTCTTGTCAACGGAGAAAAAATTGATTTGACGGTCAAGGAAATTGACATTTTAGGCTTTTTCGTGAAACACGCCGGCGCAGCTCTCTCACGCGAAAGGATTCTAAATAGTGTTTGGGGATATAATTACTACGGCGACACAAGAGCGGTCGATGCACAGATAAAACGGCTGCGGCAAAAGCTGCCCTCCGAGGGCGTACACTTTGCAATCCGCTCCGTCTACGGCGTCGGCTACAGATTGGAGAAGGTGGAATGAAGCACATTAAAACCAAGGCGCTTTTGGTGCTTGCTGTCGCCGCAACCTATGCTGCCATTTTACTCGGCGGTGTGTTTACGCTTTACTATGTTCCGTACAGTCGGAATATTCCGGGGCTGCGCAATATGTCTCAGACAATGTCTGAAAAATATGTGACCTCAGGAGGCCCCATCAGCAGTATCGATATGCATGCTATGGGTGCTGTAGTTATTGATGCAGATGGCAATATTATAGAAAAAGAAGCGCCTTTTGCTTTCAGAATTTTTATTGACCAAAGCGATAACGCCGATGAGGAATACTACCTGAAATGGATTAGCCGTGACATGGATGCGGCGCTCTCCGGCCAGATGACAGACAGACATATATTCATATGGGACAAAATGGTGTCCCTGACCGTCGTAGGGGTGCCGCTTGAAAACGGAGGCGCCTTTTTCGTGCTGCGTGACAAATGGGACATCACAGTATCCATCGTCTGCTTTGCGGTAATTTACACAGTCCTCTTCCTCAGCGTTTTGGCTGCGTGGAGGCTTGCACTCAAGAAGCGGCGCTCAACAGAGCTTGTACAGCAGGAGTATATTGCCAACGTCAGCCACAGCCTGAAGTCGCCCCTTGCGCTGATAAAGGGGCTGGCAGAGACGGTCAACTCAGGGCTGGTGGCGGACGATGAAACGAAACGGCACTATGTCAGCATAATAATCAGCGAATCCGTCGCGCTGGAACACACGGTCACCGATATGCTCAAGCTCTCCGCCATACAAAGCCATCAGCTTGACTTGGCGAAAAGCACGGCTGAGCCGGAGGCAATTTTCGCTGCAGTCATTGAAAAATACGCAGCGCTTTGCGACGACATTATTGTGGACTTCCGCGTTTCCGGCAGCATAAAGACGCTCCCGCCCCTGCGCACGAACGCCAAACGCATGGCGGAAGTCCTTGACATTCTGCTCAACAACGCGCTGAAGTTCGTGCGCGACGAAGGCTGCATCAGCCTTGACGCCGAGCAAAGCGGCAAGCGCGTGCGCGTGGCGGTGCACAACGACGGCGCAGCCATAGACGCGGAGACGGGCAGACACATTTTTGACCGCTTCTACAAAGGCACGACCCCGCAGAACGCCAAAGGCAGCGGCCTCGGCTTAGCCATAGCCCGCGAAACCACCGCCTCCCTCGGCGAAAAGCTCTGGTACGAAAACGACCCCGAAGGCGTGACGTTTTATTTTACGATAGAGGTAGCGTGAGGGAGGGTTCTGTACGCGCTCCGTTTCATTTGAAAATATCTCCTTAACCATTCAAAGAAAATTTACAACCCCGCATCTTGAATTTTGCGCTTATGAGTGATAACATTAAATATTGGATAAAATATTATAAATTCTTTTAATTTGGAAGTGACTCTGTAATGACAAAGGTAGATATTTTTTCGGGCTTTCTCGGCGCGGGCAAGACTACGCTGATTAAAAAGCTCATTGCCGAGGCCTACTCGGGCGAGAAGTTAGTGCTTATCGAAAACGAGTTCGGCGAAATCGGCGTTGACGGCGGGTTTATGAGCGACGCCGGCATCGAGGTCACTGAGATGAACTCCGGCTGCATCTGCTGCTCGCTCGTAGGCGACTTCGCGCGCGCGCTGGAAATGGTGACCGAGCAGTACGCCCCCGACCGCATACTCATCGAGCCCTCCGGCGTGGGCAAGCTCAGCGACATTATCCGCGCCGTAGCCGACATCGACGGCCTTGAAATCTGCGCCGCCGTCACCGTGGCCGACGCGAGCAAGTGCAGAATGTACGCCAAGAACTTCGGCGAGTTTTACGACGACCAGATTAAGCACGCGGGCGCCATAATCCTCAGCCGCACCGCCGGTATGTCCGCGGACAAGCTGGAAAAGTGCCTCCAGCTCCTGCGCGAGCGCAACGCCGCCGCCACCATAATCACCACCCCGTGGGACGAGCTGGACGGCAAGCAGATTCTCTCCGCAATGGAGGGTACGGACACGCTCCGCCGCGAGTTGGAGCAGCTGGCGCGCGAGAGCAGCGAGGAGCATGAGCACCACCATCACCACCATGACCATGAGCACGAGCATCATCACGACCACGATGAACACGAGCACGAACATCACCACGACCACGACGACCATGACGAGCATGAACATCACCACGACCACGAGCACCACCATCACCACCACGACGGCGAGCACGACGCGGACGAGATTTTCGTCAGCTGGGGCGAGGAGACGGCCAAGAAGTTCACCGAGGCGGAGATAACCTCCATTCTTGCCGCTCTGGGCGACAGCGAAAAGTACGGTCTGGTGCTGCGCGCCAAGGGCATTGTTGACGCCTCTGACGGCGGCTGGCTCTACTTCGACTACGTCCCCGAAGAAACGGACGTCCGCCGCGGCGGAGCGCAGGTCACGGGCCGCGTGTGCGTGATAGGCTCCGAGCTGAAGGAGGACGCGATAGAGTCCCTGTTTGGGGTCTGAGCCATGCAGGACGACCTTGTGGAGCTGGCCGACGAGCCGCAGGAGATACCCGTTTATCTCTTCACCGGCTTTCTCGAGGCCGGAAAAACGAAGTTCATACAGGAAACGCTCTGCGACAAGCGCTTCAACCGCGGCGAACGCACGCTGGTGCTGATGTGCGAGGAGGGCGAGGAGGAGCTTGACCCCTCGGCATTCCCCAAGAAGGGGCGCAGCGTCTTTCTGCGCACGCTGGACGGCGAAGAGGATTTGACCGAGCAGCGCCTTGCCCAGTGGCAGAGCGAGCTGGAGATTGAGCGCGTAGTGGTCGAGTACAACGGAATGTGGATGCTGGACTCGCTCTACAACGCCATGCCCGCGGGCTGGACGGTGTATCAGGAGTTCATGTTCGCCGACGCGAATACATTTATCAATTACAACAACAATATGCGCCAGCTCGTTTTCGACAAGCTGCAAAGCTGCGAGCTGGTTGTGTTCAACCGCGCGCCCAAGGGCATAGACATGACGCCCTACCACAAAATCATCCGTGCCGTCAACCGCCGCTGCGACATCGCCTTCGAGCACCCCGACGGCAAGGTTGAGTACGACGAGACGGTTGACCCGCTGCCGTTTGACATCAACGCGCCCGTGGTGGAGATTGCCGACCGCGACTACGCCATCTGGTATCAGGACATGGGCGAGGAGATGAAAAAGTATTCCGGCAAGACGCTGAAGCTCCACGTTCAGGTGGCTTCCAGCCCCGACCTCCCGCGCGACACGATAATAGTCGGGCGGCAGATGATGAACTGCTGCGCCGCGGACGTGCAGTTCGCCGGACTTGCGGCCACGGGCACGGACAGCGCGCTGTGGCAGTCGGGCGATTGGATATTCCTGACGGCGAAGGTGCGCATAGGCCGCCACAAGGCCTACTCCGGCGCGGGACCGATACTGGAAGCGCTGGTTATCGAGCCCGCCGAGCCCGCCGCCGAGACGGTTGCGACATTTTATTGAGCCGCGGGGCAAAATTTCATTGACAAAACGGCACTGAATGTAGTATCGTATATAAGTCCCGCCCACCCGCGCGGGCGGGACCAGCAATAAGCAGCGGTATCGAAGTGGTCATAACGGGGCTGACTCGAAATCAGTTTGGGAGCAATCCCACGTGGGTTCGAATCCCACCCGCTGCGCCAAGGGAAAAGGCAGCACTCCTATAATGGGAGCGCTGCCTTTTTGTAAAAATTTCCTTCAGTCCGCCCATAGCAAGAACAGCTAAGCCTTTGAGTTTTCCTTATTTGCTATAGAATCCATTTACCGCATCCTTTTTTTACGGGCGCTTTGGCTTTACTCTCTTTGTGCCCTTGCTTCATATCAGGGAACTTTACAAGTGGCTGTAAGTCAACAGCGAATTTGCCGCGGCGGGCGCGGGTTCTTCGTTTTCGTCCTTTTTTGACATCAAATTTACATTCCCGCGGTGTTCTTTTTTACACAGACTTCACATAATAAAGAGGAGAACAAAAATAGGAGGAGACTATGAACTGTGGGATTGTGGACCTTGGGTCAAACACAATTAGACTTTCAATTTTCAAGTGCGAGGGCGGCGAGGTTTCGCTGCTGCTGCACCGCAAAATTATGGCGGGGCTGGCGAGCTACGTGCAGTCGGGTATGCTCACTAATTCCGGCGTGCAGGTGGCGTGCCGCGTGCTCAAGGTGTACCGCGCACTGCTGGATAACTTAGGCATCGAGCCGATGTATGTTTTCGCCACCGCGTCGCTGCGCAACATTGCCAACACCGCGGAGGTCGTGGAGGCCATACGCGCGGAGACGGGGCTGACCGTGGACCTGCTCTCCGGCGAGGAGGAGGCGCGGCTCTCGTTTGACGGCGCGCTGCTGGGCATACAACACACGTCGGGGCTGCTTGTGGATATCGGCGGCGGCTCCACGGAGCTGGTGCGCTACAGCGACGGCGAAATTTTGTCGGCGTGCAGTCTCTCCGTCGGCTCGCTGAACCTGTTCGACCGCTACGTCTCGTGGATTCACCCCACGGGCACGGAGCGCAAGGCCATACGCTCCGCCGTGCGCACGCAGTTAGAGCACGAGAAGGCCGACCTGCACCGCGCCGAGCACATCTGCGGCGTGGGCGGCAGCGTGCGTGCCGCCTGCAAGGCCGCGAACAGACTTTTTAACCGTCCCGCGAGCTGCCGCGTGCTCAGCGCCTCGGAAATAAAGCTGCTGCTCAAGCGCTTCAAAAATCCCGACCGTACCACGCTCTCGGAGCTGCTGAAAATAGCGCCCGACCGCGTACACACCATAATCCCCGGCCTGCTGGTGCTGGACACAATATGCTCCGCCTGCTCCGCGGCCGACGTCACCGCCAGCGCCTGCGGCGTGCGCGAGGGCTACCTGAGAACGAAGATTTTAGGTGAAATGCAATGAGCAAGGAAATAGACACGCGCTACACGCAGGACAGGGAGCTGTCGTGGCTGCGCTTTAACGAGAGAGTGCTGGATGAAGCCAAGGACGAGAGCGTCCCGCTCATTGAGCGACTGAAGTTCGCCGCCATATTCACGAGCAACCTTGACGAGTTTTTTATGATTCGCGTCGGCTCGCTGCACGACATGACGCTGATAAAGGAAACGCACATCGACAACAAGACCGGCCAAACGCCGCAGCAGCAGCTTCAGGCAATCTTCAAGGCCGTGGGTCCGCTCTACAAGCAGCGCGACAGGGTCATGGACGAGCTGACCGCGCGCTGCCGCGCCTGCAACATATGCGCCATATCCGTCTCCGAGCTGGACGACAAGGAGGAAAAGCAGGTCTCGCGCTGGTTTGAAAACGAGGTGCGCCCCATTCTCTCACCGCAGGTGGTGGACATTTACCACCCCTTCCCGCACCTGCCGAGCAAGGGGCTGAGCATTGCGCTCAAGCTAAGCCGCGACGGGCGCGAGGAGTTCGGCATACTGCCCGTGCCGTCCTCGCTGCCTCCCCTGCTGCGCCTTGACGAGCGCGGGGTTCACTACGTGCTGACGGAGGACGTTCTGCTGAGTTACGCCGAGCGTGTTTTCGACCGCTTCACCGTCACGGAGCGCGCGGTCATATCCGTAACGCGCAACGCGGACATAGCTCCGGAGGACGAGGCCTACGACGTGGCCGAGGACTTTCGGCAGCATATGCGCAAGGTGATGAAAAAGCGCGCCCGCCTTGCGCCCGTGAGGCTGGAAATTCAGGGCGAAGCCGGCGAGGCGATGACTATCTTTCTCTGCCGTCAGCTAAATTTGACACGGGAGCAGGTGTTCTTCACCCGCGCGCCGATTAAGTTGGACTACGTGTTCTCGCTGGCCTCGCTGCTGCCGAAGGAGAGCGTGAACGCGCTGTGCTACCCGCCTTACACACCGGTATTTTCGCCGCTGCTGCGCAGGAACGAGAAAATCATGCCGCAGGTGCTGCACCGCGACGTGCTGCTCTCGTACCCATACGAATCTATGGAGCCGTTCATCAGTCTCATCGCCGAGGCCGCCGCGGACAGCTCCGTGCTGTCGATAAAAATAACCATCTACCGTCTCTCCGACCGCGCAAGGCTGGCGGAGCTGCTGTGCGCCGCCGCCGAGAGCGGCAAGCAGGTGACGGTACTCATGGAGCTGCGCGCCCGCTTTGACGAGCAGAACAACATCGGCTGGGCGGAGCGTATGGAGGAGGCCGGCTGCACCGTGCTGCACGGCTCCGAGGGCATCAAGGTCCATTCCAAAATCTGCCTCATAACCCGCCGTGAACGCGGCAGGGTGCGCTATATAACGCAGATTGGCACCGGCAACTATAACGAAAAGACCGCCAAACAGTACACCGACCTCTGCCTTATAACCGCCGACCAAGAAATAGGCGAGGACGCCGCCGAGCTGTTCCGCAACTTGGCCACGGCCAACTTCCGCGGCAGCTACCGCCGGCTGCTGGTGTCGCCGTTCGCGCTGCGCGACAGGGTTATAGAGCTTATCGACGGCGAAAAGGCCAAGGGACGCGAGGGCTATATATTCCTCAAGCTCAACTCCCTGACTGACCGCACGCTAATAGACAAGCTGGCCGAGGCATCACAGGCAGGCGTGGAGATAACCATGAACATACGCGGCATATGCTGTCTGCTCCCCGGCGTCAAGGGTCTGACAGACCACGTGCGCGTGTTCTCCATCGTCGGGCGCTACCTTGAGCACAGCCGCATATACTGCTTCGGCAAGGGCGAGGAGGCGCAGCTCTACATCTCCTCGGCGGACTTCATGACGCGCAACACCGAACGCCGCGTGGAGGTAGCCTGTCCCGTGCTCTCTCCCCCGCTCCGCCGCCGCATACAGCACATGATTGAGGAGATGTGCCTTGACAACGTGAAGTCCCGCGTCATGCTCCCCGACGGCAGCTACCGCTGTCCCTCCCGCGCCGGCGAGATGCGCTGCTGTCAGGAAATTTTCCAGACCGAGGCGCTGACCGCCGCCGAGGACGAGCCGCGCGCCGGCATTCTCACCGCTCTGCGCCGTCTCCTGCGCGCAGGGGATAAATAAACGCGGTTTTCCGCGCAAAATGTGAGCATTTTTCTTGCAGCTTGGACGATAATGCATTATAATAGCCGTATGCGGCCTTTTTCGGGGCTGCTGTACGGTTATTATATTTTTATATAGGGAGACAAGATATATGAAATACGATTTTGACAAGGTCATAGACCGCGCGTGTACGGACTCATGTAAATTTGACGACCGCGAGGCGGTATTCGGCAAGGCGGACGTTATCCCGCTGTGGATAGCCGACATGGACTTCGAGGCAGCGCAGCCCGTGCGCGAGGCGGTAGAAAAGAAGGCCGCCGAGGGCATATGGGGCTACACCACCGGTTTACAGGACTACTTCCGCGCCCTGTGCGCGTGGAAAAAGCGCCGCAACGGCTGGGACATCGACCCCGAAAAATGCAGCTACAGCCCGGGCGTTGTCATGAGCCTGTGCGCCCTTATCAAGCTCTTTACTCCCGAAGGCGGCAGAGTGCTGGTGCAGTCTCCCACCTACAGCCACTTCTACTACGCCATCGAAGGTCTGGGCCGCGAGGTCGTGGAGAGCTTTTTTGTAGAGCGCAACGGACAATGGGAGCCGGACTGGGCGGACTTCGAGGCCAAGCTGCGCGAGTGCGATATGTTCTTCCTCTGCTCGCCGCAGAACCCCTTGGGGCGCGTATGGACGGCGGAGGAGCTGCGCCGCATGGTGGAGCTGTGCCACCGCTACGGCGTGAAGCTCGTGTCCGACGAGATACACTCCGACCTCATATTCCGCGGCAGGCACACGCCTACCGCCACGGTCAGCGACCTCGCCGCCGAGACGGTCATAACCTGCGTCTCCGGCACCAAGACATTCAACTTGGCGGGGCTTTACGTCAGCGCCGTCGTGTTCCCCGACGCGAAAACGAAGCGCTCATTCGACGCCTTTTGGCACTCGCTGGCCGTGGAGACGCCCAACGCCTTCGGTCTTGCGGCCATGACCGCCGCGTTTGACAAGGGCGACGAGTGGCTTGACCAGCTGCTTGAGTACATAGACGGCAACTTCACCTACGTCAAGAGCTTCCTTGATGAAAACATTCCGCAGATAAAGACGTTTATCCCCGACGCAACGTACCTCATGTGGCTGGACTGCCGCGGGCTGGGGCTGGAGGATAACGATGCTCTGAGCCGCTTTTTCATCGAGCGCGCCGGTCTGGGGCTGAGCGAGGGGCGGCAGTTCTGCCCCAGTCTCACGGGCTATATGCGCCTGAACGTCGCCTGCCCGCGCGCCACATTGGAAAAGGCAATGGCGCAGCTAAAGCGCGCCGTGGACGAGCTTTTGAGCGGCAAATAAAAGTCGAAAACAAATTGTAAACTTTAGCGCCGCGGCGCTGAAATATTGAAAAATGATGCATTTATGGGTATAATGGTCTCAAGAATTGCGAGAGGAGAGATTTGCAGATAATGAACAGCGCAGTTGAAACGCTGAAACAGTGGGTTGCCGAGAGCGACAACATCGTCTTTTTCGGCGGGGCGGGAGTTTCCACCGAGAGCGGCATACCCGACTTCCGCAGTACCGACGGGCTTTACAGCCAGCACTACAAATACCCGCCGGAGCAGATACTCAGCCACAGCTTTTTCGAGGCTCAGCCGGAGGAATACTTCCGCTTCCACCGCGACAAGCTCGTCATTGAGGGCGCGAAGCCCAACGCCGCGCACCTCAAGCTGGCCGAGTGGGAACGCGAGGGCAAGCTGCGCGCAGTCATAACCCAGAACATAGACGGTCTGCACCAAGCGGCGGGCAGCAGGAATGTGCTGGAGCTGCACGGCTCCATACTCCGCGCCTACTGCGCGCGCTGCGGCAAAAAGCACCCCGCGGACGCCGTCAACCACGGCGAGGGCGTCCCCCGCTGCTCCTGCGGCGGCGTTATCCGTCCCGACATCGTCATGTACGAGGAGCCGCTGGACATGGACACCATGCAGGCCGCGATTAACTACATCCGCAATGCCGACATTCTCATAATCGGCGGCACCTCGCTGGTCGTCTACCCCGCAGCGGGGCTTATAGACTACTACGGCGGCAGCAAGCTCGTGCTCGTGAACCTCGCCCAGACCGCGCAGGACTCCCGCGCCGACCTTGTCATACACGAAAAGATAGGGCAGGTGTTTTCCCAACTATGAGCGCAACCGACACCGCCGCCAGAACGGACGTTATGGGCGTCGGCTTTGACAACGTGGACATGGACGAGGCCGTGGAGAGAGCGTGGGAGCTGATGGTCTCGCGCAAGGGCGCCTACGTTGTGACGCCGAACCCCGAAATTATCATGTGCTGCCGCACGGACGCGGAAGCGGAAAAGGCCGTCAACGGCGCGGATTTGATAATCGCCGACGGCATAGGCGTCATCTACGGCGCGAAAATACTGAAAACCCCGCTCAAGCAAAAGCTCCCCGGCATAGACTTCACCTGCCGCCTGCTTGAGCGCATGGCGGCGCATGGCATGAGCCTGTTTTTGTTCGGCTCCAAGCCCGGCGTGGCGGAAAAGGCGGCGGAAACGCTGGCCGAGCGCTACGCGGGACTGCGCATTGCCGGCACGAACGACGGCTACTTCACCAACGACGCCAACATTGTGAAAAAAATAAACGAGGCCGCGCCCGACCTGCTCATGGTCTGCCTCGGCGCGCCGAAGCAGGAAAAGTGGATGGCGCAGCGCCGCGGCGTGGTCAACGCCGGACTGATGATTGGCGCGGGCGGCAGTCTGGACGTGTTCGCGGGAACGGCCGAGCGCGCGCCGGAAAAGTGGCAGAAGGCCGGATTGGAGTGGCTCTACCGTCTCTATAAAGAGCCGCGCCGCGCGGGGCGCATGATGAAGCTGCCGCAGTTTCTGCTGCTGACTATCGGCAAAAGGATTAGAGGTAAATAAGCGATGCAGACAAAAAGTGAAGGGCGCGGCAAGCTCATTGTGCTTGAGGGCATAGACGGCAGCGGCAAGTCCACGCAGTACGAGCGGCTGTGCGAGCATTTATCCGCGGAGGGGTACAGCTACCGCAAGGTGAAGTTCCCGCGCTACGGCGAGGACAGCTCCGCGCTCATACGCCAGTACCTGCGCGGCGACTTCGGCTCCGACCCCGCCGACGTGAACCCCTACGCCGCCTCGGTGCTTTACGCCGTTGACAGATTTGCCTCGTATATGACAGACTGGAAGGATTATTATAATAACGGCGGACTTATTCTGCTCGACCGCTACACCACCTCCAACGCCTGCCACCAAGGCTCCAAGGTGCCTCCGGAGGGACGTCAGGAGTTTTTGGACTGGCTCTACAGCTTCGAGTTCCGCCTGCTGGAGCTGCCGGAGCCGGACCTTGTCCTCTACCTCGACACGGACATAGCCGTCTCCAGCCGCCAGATGGCCAAGCGGCGCAGCGGCACGGGCGAAAAGGCCGACATACACGAAAAAAACGCCGACTATCTGGCCGAGTGCTTAGAGGCCGGGCACTACGCCGCCGAGCACTACGGCTGGACGGTGGTACACTGCGTCAGTGGCGGCAATATGCGCGGCATCGACGACATTCACGAGGAAATTTACAGCAAGGTTAAGGAGGTAATATAAAATGGTTTACATAATATTAGCCAACGGCTTTGAGGAAATTGAGGCTCTGGCCGCCGTGGACATTCTGCGCCGCGGCGGAGCGGAGACGGCGACCGCCGGAGTGGGACACCGCAACGTCACCGGCGCGCACGCCATTCCCGTTATAGCGGACATGACTGCCGAGGACGTGACGCCGCGCGCGGGCGACTTCGTAGTTATCCCCGGCGGGCTAAAGGGCGTGGAGAACTGCGAGGCCAGCGAGGCTGTCGCCAAGCTGCTTAAAGCCGCCGACGAGTGCGGAGCCACGCTCTGCGCTATCTGCGCGGGGCCGCGGGCGCTCTGCCGCCTCGGTCTGCTGGACGGCGTGAAAATAACCTGTTACCCGGGCATGGACGGGCAAATGGCGGGAGCTGCTGTCTGCGGCGACAGCACCGTTGCCGCGGAAAAGCGCATAACGGGCCGCGGCCCCGGCTCGGCCATAGACTTCGGCCTTGCCATACTGCGCGCGGCCAAGGGCGACGATGCCGCCGACAAGGTCGCGGCGGAAATGCACTACACAAAGGCGCAGTGAGCAGCGCAGAGGCGGAGCCTCCTTTTTCGGAGACTCCGCCAAGGGAATACACTATGTCGTCACTCAGCAGATGCTGCCGCAGCCGGTACCGCAGACATT
The DNA here is from genome assembly GCA_021202845.1 of Oscillospiraceae bacterium. Taxonomy (GTDB): domain Bacteria; phylum Bacillota; class Clostridia; order Oscillospirales; family Oscillospiraceae; genus JAJQCF01. The sequence goes on along the minus strand of JAJQCF010000011.1, from coordinate 61,113 downwards.
GCCGCAGTTGGTGGTGCAGCTTGTGCCGCAGCCGTTGCCGCAGCCGCAGAAGATGATTATGATTATAAGCAGTATCCAAATACAGCTGTTATTTCCGTAACCCATGATTTTTGACCCTTTCTCCGCACTGGAAAGTTTATGCGTGACCCGACCCGTGCGGCGGGAGAGCGGGGCGTTCGTTTCGTTCGCGGCGGCGGCCGGCGCCAGCCACCGTCTGCACTATATTATGCTTTTGGCCGCCGAGCGGTTACAACGCACAGGATTTTAATTTTTCACCGTTCAAGCTGAAGGAGAGCCTATGCAAGAGCCTGACGATTTTTGGGAAAACTTTTTCAAGACCGACAATGAACCCGAGCAGCCCGCCGCCCCCGCGCCTGAGGGAGCGGAGAGCGCGCCCCAGCCGGAGGAAACAGAGAGCGCGCCTCAGCCTCAGCCGGAGGCTGACGCCAGTCCGCTTGTGGACGTGTTCGAGGCCGACGAGGCCACGCGGGTCATGGACACCGGCTCGCTGCGCGCCGTTTTCGGCGAGGAGCAGCAAAGCGAGCAGCCGCCCGCCCCCGCCAAGCCGAGCGCGGACGCGGGCGCCGAGGTGGACATAGAAGAGCGCGACTACCGCCCCATTCGCTTCAGACGGGACGGGCGCTTTGGCTGCCTCGGCGGGCTTATGTACGCGGTGTTTGTCATCAGCGTCAGCATAATTTTGGCCTGCTTCGGCTGGATGGCCGCCAGCGACGTGCTGGCGCTGAACAAGGGCGACGTGACAATAACCGTCACTCTGCCGGAGGAGATATTCACCACCTCCACCGTGGAGACGGAAAACGACGACGGCAGCGTGACAACCTCCACTGTCAAGTCCGCCGACATGAGCTATGTGGCCTCCGCGCTCAAGGACAGCGGCGTTATAGAGTACAGCTGGCTTTTCAAATTCTACGCCTCGCTGAGCAACGCGGCGGAGAAATTGGACGCCGGAACCTACGAGCTTTCCACGCGCTACGACTACCGCGCGCTGGTGAAGAATATGCAGGTCGGCACGGAGAGCATGGTGGAGACAACGCTTATGTTCCCCGAGGGCTGGACAATGGCGCAGATATTCGAGTCGCTGGAGGAAAACGGCGTCTGCTCCGCCGAGTCTCTCTACGAGGCCGCCGCCAACTACAACTACTCCTACACCTTCCTTGAGGACGTGGAAACCGGCGACGCGCTGCGGCTGGAGGGCTTCATATTCCCCAACACCTACGACTTCTACCAAGGCGAGCAGGCTTCGAGCGTCATCAATAAATTTTTGCAGGCGCTCCACTACCGCATCACCGCCGATATGTGGACGCAGTGCGAAAACCTTGACATCACGTTCCGCGAGGCCGTCACCATTGCCTCCATGATAGAAAAGGAGGCCGCCAACGACGACGAGCGCGCCATCATCGCCTCCGTCATATATAACCGTCTGAGCGCGGGCATGGCGCTTTGCATCGACTCCACGGTGCTCTACGACTACCCCGACTACGACGGCGGAACGGTCACGAGCGAAATGATGACTTACGACAGCCCCTACAACACCTACCTCTACACCGGTCTGCCGCCCACGCCTATTTGCAACCCCGGCATGGCCTCCATTCAGGCGGCGCTGCAGCCGGCGGACACGAACTACTATTACTACGCGCTGGACACCGAGACCGGCGCCCACCGCTTCTTCACCACCAGCGCCGAGCACGAGGCGTTCGTGGCCACGCAGAACTATGGCTGAGCGGCGCGCGGAGCTGCTGTGCCCCGCCGGAGACATGGAGCGTCTGGAAATGGCGCTCCACTACGGCGCGGACGCCGTTTACCTTGCGGGCAAGGACTTCGGGCTGCGCGCCGCGGCGGGCAATTTTGACCCCGAGCAAATGGCGGCGGCGCACGAGATGTGCCGCCAAGCGGGCGCAAAAATGTATGTCGCTGTCAACGCCATTCCCCACGAGGGGCAGATGAGGGCGCTGCCGGACTTCCTGCGCTCGTGCGCCGACGCGGGCGCGGACGGGTTTATTATCGCCGACCTCGGAGTGCTGGCGCTGGCAAAGAAGTACGCGCCCGACGTCGGCGTCCACATCAGCACGCAGATGGGCGTTATGAACTCGGAGACGGCCTCCATGCTCTGGGATATGGGCGCAAAGCGCGCTGTTTTGGCGCGCGAGGTCAGTCTGGACGAGGCAGCGGAGATAAGCGCCAAGGCTCCGCGCGGTCTGGAGCTGGAGGCGTTTGTCCACGGGGCTATGTGCGTCAGCATTTCCGGCCGCTGCCTGCTCTCCGACTACATGACGGGGCGCGGCGGCAACTCCGGCGAGTGCGCCCAGCCCTGCCGCTGGAAGTACGCGCTGATGGAGGAAAAGCGCCCCGGGCAGTACTTTGAAATCACCGAGGACAGCGGCGGGAGCATGATATTAAACTCCTACGACATGTGCATGATTGAGCACTTGGGCCAGCTGCTGGACGCGGGAATTTACAGTCTGAAGATTGAAGGGCGCATGAAAAGCGCATACTATGCGGCAGTGACCGCCAACGCCTACCGCCACGCGCTGGACGACGCACTGGCGGGGCGCGGCTTCGACGACGTTTGGCTCTCCGAGTGCATGAAGGTCAGCCACCGCCGCTACTCCACCGGCTTTTACTACGGCTACCCCGGGCAGTACTACCCCGACGCAATGTACTTTTCCGAGGCCGAGGTCTGCGCCGTGGTGGAGTGCTGCGACGCGGAAGGCAGCGCCGTACTGACCCAGCGCAACAAGTTTTCCGTCGGCGACACGGTGGAGCTGCTGACGCGGCGCGGCAGGCCGCTGCGCTTCACAGTCGGTGAAATGCGCAGCGCCGAGGGCGAGATAATTCAGTCCGCCCCGCACCCCATGCAGGAGCTGCACCTGCGCCTGCCCGTGCAGGCGGAGCGACTGTCCATTCTGCGCCGTGTGAAAAGCGGCGCGAAAAGTTGACATTTCGCGCTTACACTGATATTATATATTTTTAAAAGCGCCGCTTCATTTTTTGATTAAAACAGGCGCTCGGAAACGAGAGAAAAGGGAGAGAGTACAAAAATGTCCCACAAATATTACGGGCTTAACGAGCTTAGGGAAATGTTCCTGAAATTTTTTGAATCGAAGGGCCACCTGCGCCTGCCCAGCTTTTCGCTGGTGCCGCAGAACGACCCCTCGCTGTTGCTTATCAACTCCGGCATGGCTCCCATGAAGCCGTGGTTCACCGGCGAAGCCGAGCCGCCGCGCAGGAGAGTCTGCACCTGTCAAAAGTGCATCCGCACCGGCGACATCGAGAACATCGGCAAAACCTCGCGCCACGGCACTTATTTTGAAATGCTCGGCAACTTTTCCTTCGGCGACTACTTCAAGCACGAGGCCATTGCGTGGTGCTGGGAGTTCCTCACCTCGCCCGAGTGGGTCGGCCTTGAGCCGGAAAAGCTCTACCCCTCCGTATACATGGACGATGACGAGGCGTTCGACATCTGGAACAAGGAGATTGGCATACCCGCCGAGCGCATAACGCGCCTTGGCAAAGAGGATAACTTCTGGGAACACGGCTCCGGCCCCTGCGGCCCGTGCAGCGAGGTCTACTACGACCGCGGCGAGGCCTACGGCTGCGGCAAGCCAGACTGCGCGCCCGGCTGCGACTGCGACCGCTACATGGAGGTCTGGAACAACGTGTTCTCCCAGTTCAACAACGACGGCGAGAACCACTACACGGACCTTGTGCAAAAGAACATCGACACCGGCATGGGTCTGGAGCGCCTTGCCTGCGTCTGCCAGAATGTTGACAGCCTCTTCGACGTGGACACCGTGATGAACATCACCCACCGCGTCAGCGAGCTGACCGGCGCGCACTACAACGAAAGCCGCAAAAAGGACGTTTCCCTGCGCGTTATCACCGACCACATCCGCTCCGCCGTGTTCATGACCGCCGACGGCGTTCTGCCCTCCAACGAAGGACGCGGCTACGTGCTGCGCCGTCTGCTGCGCCGCGCCGCGCGCCACGGCAAGCTGCTGGGCGTAAACGAACCGTTCCTCTATGAAATAATCGACACCGTTGTACACGAAAACGAGTGCCACTACCCCGAACTGCGCGAAAAGCAGGACTACATTACCCGCGTTGTCAAGACGGAGGAGGAGAGCTTCGCCCGCACGATAGACGCCGGTATGCGCATATTCTCCGACCTGCTGACGGCTTACAACAGCCGCAGCGAAAGCGTTTTCTCCGGCACGGACGCATTTAAGCTCTACGACACCTTCGGCTTCCCCATCGACCTCACCGTGGAAATGGCCGGCGAGCAGGGACTGGACGTTGACCTTGACGCCTTCGACAGTCTGATGCAGGAGCAGCGCGAGCGCGCCAGAGCCGCCAGAGGCGACATGAGCGACGCTTGGAAGGGCATCGACCTCGGTCTGGATACCCGCCCCACGGAGTTCACCGGCTACGGCACCTTGGAGGACACGGGCAGCATATTAGCGCTCGTCGCCGTCGGCGAGGTGACCGGCGTGCTAAGCGAGGGCTACGAGGGCATAATCGTGCTCGACAAAACGCCTTTTTACGCCGAAATGGGCGGCCAGAGCGCCGACCACGGCGAAATTATAAGCGGCAGCGGCGTCTTTGCCGTGGATAACGTGCAGAAGGACAAGGGCGGCAAGGTGCTGCACTACGGACACGTTGTCTCCGGCGAGATGAAAACCGGCAACAGCGTCACGGCTAAGGTGGACGCCGAACGCCGCCACGCTATAATGCGCGCGCACTCGGCAACGCACCTGCTGCAGGCCGCGCTGCGTCAGGTTCTCGGCGACCATGTGCATCAGGCTGGTTCGCTCGTGGAGCCCGACCGCCTGCGCTTTGACTTCACGCACTTCTCCGCCATGACGCCGACCGAGATTGTCACGGTTGACCACATGGTGGACGACATGGTTTTGGACGGCATGAACGTCAATATTGAGGAAATGCCGATTGCCGCCGCCCGCGAAAGGGGCGCGATGGCGCTCTTCGGCGAAAAGTACGGCGACATTGTGCGCGTTGTGGACATGGGCGGCAAGAGCGTTGAGCTCTGCGGCGGCACACACGTCTGCAATACCGCCATGATTGGGCCGTTCTGCATCGTCAGCGAGCAGAGCGTAGCCTCCGGCGTGCGCCGCATTGAGGCCGTGACGGGCAAGGCGTTTATAGAGCTCAGCCGCGAGCGCGAAATGACGCTGGCAAAGGTCGCGGAAAAGCTCAAGACCTCCCCCGCGGAGCTGCTGCGCAAGGTGGACAGCTTCACCAACGAGCTGCACGACCTCCACGCCACCGTGGAGCGCCTGACGGACAAGCTGCGCGCCGGAGAAATGGACGGCACAATGGCCGCCGCGCACAAGGTCGGCGACGTGCGCGTGCTCACGGCAGTGCGTGACGGCATTGCCGCAAACGAGATGCGCCGCATGGGCGACTATCTGCGCGACAAGGACGAGAGTATAGTCGCGGTACTGGCCTCCACGGAGGGCGAAAAGATAACCTTCCTCACCGTCTGCGGCAAAAAGGCCGTAGCCGACGGCCTCAAGGCGGGCGACATAATCCGCGAGGTCTGCGCCATGTGCGGCGGCAAAGGCGGCGGCAAGCCCGACTCCGCAATGGGCGGCGGCAAAGGCCGCTTAAAGTTAGACGACGCCTTGGCCAGAGTAGACGACCTCGTGGCCGAGAAGCTGGGGATTGGGAATAACTGAGCAGCAGAAAGGAGAAAACCGCAAATGACTGACTGCCTTTTTTGTAAAATTATTGCGGGGGAGATTCCCTCGACTAAGGTCTTTGAAAATGACGCCGTATTCGCTTTTCGTGACATTAACCCGCAGGCGCCGGTGCATATTTTGGTGATACCCAAGGAGCATATCGGCTCCTGCGCCGATGTGAACGCGGTCAACTCCGCGGCAGTTGCCGCCTGCTTTGAGGCGATTTCCGAAATTGCCAAGCAGGAGGGGTTGGACAACGGCTTCCGCGTCATATCCAACTGCGGCGCCGACGCGGGGCAGACTGTTCCGCACCTGCATTTCCACATTCTCGCGGGTACGCAGATGGGAGAAAAGCTGCTGTAAAAAGCAGCGCGGGGAGGGCGAGCCTATCAGGAAGCTGTGCATCATAGCGGCCTCGTTTTGCGGGGCGATACTGCTTGCCCGCCTCGTTGTGGGTTATGCCGCCGCGCCGTTTTTCGCCGGCGGCTTTGCTCTGCTCGCCGTTTTTGCGGCGGTTATACTGCGCGGGGACGCCCGCACCGCCGCGCTGCTTGTGTGCGTCTCCGCCGCGCTCGGCCTCGGCTGGACGTGGGGACACTATGAGCTGTTCATCTCCCCGCCCCAGCAGTATGTCGGCGAGGAGCTGACGGCGAGTGTGCGCATAACTGACTACCCCGCCGTCTACGACGACTACTCCGTGACGACGGTGCGGCTGACCGGCGAGGGTATGCCGCGGTGCAAAATCCGCCTCTACGACAGCACCGGCTTTATAGACGCCCTGCGCCCGGGCGACGAGATAAGCGCCCGACTGCGCTTTTCCTCCGCGCTCACGCTCTACGGCGAGGAGACGGATACATATGTCTCCGACGGCGTGTACCTGCGCGCCTATTTGCGCGGGGACGCGGAGCACTTGGGGCGCTGGCAGCACAGCTGGCTATACTTCCCGAAAACAATGGCTCAGGCCGTCAAGACGGCGGCGCTCGCCGCTTTCCACGCGGATGTGGCTCCGCTGATGAAGGCGCTGCTGACCGGCGACAAGACCGAGCTCTACGACGAGGAGACGGTCTACGCCGCCATGCAGGCCGGCGGCATTGCGCACCTTGTAGCCGTTTCGGGTATGCACGTCTCGTTTTTGATAAGCGCGCTCTACCTCTTTGGCGGGCGGCGCTGGCGCACGGCGTTTATCGGCATACCCGCCGTGATAATTTTTATGGCCATGACCGGCTTCACGCCCTCGGTTGTCAGAGCGGGAGTTATGCAGGCGCTCTTCCTGCTCGCACCCGTACTGCGGCGCGAGGCCGACGGAGCCACAAGCCTTGCGGCGGCGGCGCTGCCGCTGCTGGCGGTCAACCCCGAGGCCGTTATGAGCGTGAGCTTTCAGCTCAGCTTTGCCGCGCTGGGCGGGCTCGTGTTGTTCACGCCGCGTATATACGAGGGCTACTTGCACCTGTGTGACAGCGCGGAGGGGTGGATAAGCAAAATCCTTTCCTCTCGCATATGCTTCAGCGCGGTGAAAATCGCCTCGTCCAGCCTCGGCGCGCTGGCGTTCACCACGCCGCTCGTGTGCCTGCACTTCGGCTACATACCGCTCTACAGCGTTATTACGAATTTAATCTGTCTGCCGCTCATGTCACTGGCGTTCGGACTGGGCTACGCGGTCTGCGTCCTGTCGCTTTTTGCGCCCGCCGCGGCCGTGTGCGCTGGCTGGGTCGTCGGCTGGCTGCCGCGCTGGTGCATCGCCGTCACAAAATTCATCGCCGCCCTGCCCTTCTCGGTTGTCTACACGGGCAGCAACATATTCGCGTGGTGGGTCGCGTTCTGCTATGTCTGCGTTTTCGGCTCACGGCTTCTGCCGCGGGGCGCGGCGACACGCGCGGCGCTGCCGCTCGGCTGCTGCGCGGCGGGCTTCGCGCTCGCGGTTATACTAAGCTCGGCGCTGGCCGATGTGGGCAGCCTGACCGTGACCGCAGTGGACGTGGGTCAGGGACAGAGCATTGTTGCCCTGACGCCGGACAGCGCCGTTGTCATCGACTGCGGCGGCATCAACACCACGGAGAACGCCGGCGACAAGTGCGCGGCCTACCTCGCCCAAATGGGGCGCGGGCGCGTGGAGCTGCTGGTGCTGACGCATCTGCACTCCGACCACGTCAACGGCGTGACGAGGCTGCTCTCGCGCGTAGAGGTGGAGCGCATGGTGCTGCCGCCGGACACGGGCGACGAGGACGACGGCTGGCGGGACACGCTGCTGCAAAGCGCGGCGGAGTACGGCACGGAGGTCGTCTGCGCCGAGGAAAACTTCTGTACGGAGCTGGACGACACGCTTTTCAGCATCTACGCGCCGGTGGGCGGGGACGACACGAACGAGCGCGGGCTGTTTATCCTCGGCTCGTGCGGCGAGTTCGACTTCCTTGTCACGGGCGACGCCAGAGAGACAACGGAGGCGGAGCTTGTCAGTCTATATGCCCTGCCGGACATTGAGCTGCTGATAGCGGGACACCACGGCTCGAAGTACGCCACAAGCGACACGCTGCTGGACGCCGTAACGCCGGAGGTGTGCTTTGTCTCCGCGGGCTACAACACCTACGGCCACCCCAGCGAGGAAACGCTTGCTCGGCTGGAGAGCAGAGGCGTGGAGATACACAGGACGGACGAAGAGGGAAACATCAGCCTGACGACGGAGGGGTAAGAAATGGCTGCACAAAGCAAAAAATCCAAGCTGAATTACTCCGAGGAAGTGCGCGCGCTGCGCTCCGGCGGACCGGAGAGGCTCTACCTGCTCTACGGCGAGGAGGACTACTTGCGCGAGCAGTTTTTGAGCGAGATAAAAAAGCTCTGCCTCGGCGGCGCGGACGACTTCAACTACCGCCGCACGGACTCCCCCGCTCTCGACTTGAGCGCGCTTGAGCGCGACGTGGACGCCATGCCGTTCATGGGCGAGCGCACGCTTATAGAGCTGCGCGGCGTGGACATAAACCGCATACGCGACGCCGCGCTGGAGCGCCTCGCGGCCATTGTCTCTGATATTCCCGACTACTGCACCGTGGTTTTCGTCATGGACTCGGGCTACTCCCCCGACGGGCGGCTCGGCAGCGTGAAAATGCTGAAAAAGCACGGCAAGGCGCTGGAATTTTCCGTGCAGGAGCAGAGCCAGCTCACAGCTTGGGTCACGCGGCGCTACTCCGCGCTGGGCAAGCACATATCGCGCGCCGACGCCGAGCACATGATTTTTGTCAGCGGCTCGCTGATGACGCGGCTGATACCCGAAATTGAAAAGGTCGCCTCCTACGCCGCCGGAGACACCGTCACCGCCGCCGACATCGACGCCGCGGCGCAGCGGATTCCCGAAGCCAATGTTTTCGAGATGACGGAAATGGCGGCAAGCGGAAACTACGACGGCGCGGCGCGGGTCCTCAGCGAGCTGCTGGACGCGCGCGAGGCGCCGATAATGCTCTTGGCGCTCATCGGCCAGCAGTTCCGCCGCCTCTACGCTGCAGCGCTCTGCGCGGAAGCGGGCGCGGGCGCGGACAAGATGAAGGAGCTGACCGAGGTCAAGTACGACTTCATCCTCACCAAACTGCGCGCCGCCGCGCGCAGGCAGAGCGCCGCGCAGCTGGCCTTTGCCGTATCGCTCTGCGCGGAGTATGACTACCGCATGAAGTCCGGCGGCGAGGACGAGGAGGAGCTGATAAAAGAGCTCTTGGCGAGATTGGCGGCGGGCGTATGATTACCGTGCGCGAGGTCATAGTTGTCGAGGGGCGATACGACAAAAATACGCTGCGGCAGGTCGTGAACGCCACGGTAATAGAAACGGGCGGCTTTGCCGTGTTCAACGACGCGGAAAAGCGCGCTCTGCTGCGGCGTCTGGCAGACGAGCGCGGGCTGATTATTATGACCGACAGCGACAGCGCGGGGTTTTTGATACGCAACAGACTGAAGGGCTGCATACCGCCCGACAAGCTCAAGCACGCCTACATTCCCGACATCTACGGCCGTGAGGCGCGAAAAAGCTCCCCCTCCAAGGAGGGGAAGTTGGGCGTTGAGGGTATGCGGCCGGACGTTATACTGCAAGCTCTGCGCCGCGCGGGCGCGACGATGACCGAGAGCGGCGAGGGCGCGCAGGTGCCCGCCGGAGACGAGATTACCAAGGCGGATATGTTCGCGCTGGGCTTATCGGGCGGCAAAAACAGCGCGGAAAGGCGCCGGGCGCTGCAAAGAGCGCTGGGGCTGCCCGAGCGCATGACCTCCGGCGCGCTGCTGGAGGTGCTGAATATACTCCTGACGCGCGCAGAGCTGACGGAGCTCATGGCGAGGCGTCCAGAATGACCGCGACGCCTATTATTCCCACGAGCAGCAGCGCCGACGGCGTTTCCAAAAACAGCATCGCCGTTTTGTACAGGCCGTAGTCAAAGCCCTCCCGCCCCTGCAATTCTATGAGCAGGAAAAGCGCGACGGCGAGTATGATGCAGCTGACGGCCAGTATTCCCTTGAACAGTATGTACGCGCTGCGCGGCATGGCGGCAATAAATTCGGCAAGGCGGCGACGCTTCATTTCTATCACGCTCCCGCGAGCTATTTTAACACCTCCCCGCTGTGCGCGGCAATGCAAAAATTGTGGCAATTTGCCAATTACAAGAGGGTCGAAGCAATGAAAAGAAGAACCATAGCCGCGCTTCTCGCGCTCAGCCTTTGCCTGTCCGCGCCCATTGCGGCGCACGCCGAGAGCGGCTTTGCCGACGTGCCGGATTACGCTTGGTACGCCGCCGAGCTGGCGGAGCTTGTCGAGGCGGGCGGCATAAGCGGCTACGCCGACGGCACGTTTGTCCCCGACGGCGAGGTCACAGTGGAGGAGTACATAAAAATTCTTGTCGGCTGCACATTTGAGCAGGAGGCAATAGACGAGTTCGAGGGCGAAACTTGGTCGGAAAAGTACATTCTCACGGCGCAGTCTGTCGGGCTGCTGAACGGCTTTGACGTCGGCGCGGAGCATCTGCAATGCGCGCTCACAAGAAGCGAGGCGGCATGGCTGCTGGTGGACTTCGCGCGGTATGGCGGCGAGGAGCCGACCGTGCCCGAGGGCATTGAAAAGGCGCTGCGCGACTATACATCCCTGCCGGAGAACTGCCGCGAGGCCGTGGGCAAGGCCTGCGGCGCGGGGCTGATGACGGGCTACGAGGACAGGATGTTCCGCGGCGACGGCTCGCTGACGCGGTGCGAGGCCGCGGTGACGGTTGTGAGGCTGCTGGACACCGAGCGCCGGGTTGAACTGACCATACCCGACTACGACTACTCCTCCCCCGTGCCGGAGAGCGCGGCGGTGGACGACAGCTTTTTTGCCGACGCAATGTTCATCGGCAACTCCCTCTGCGCCGGCTTCGGGCTATACTCCGGCCTCACGCAGGGCACGTTCGCCGGAGTTACCAGCATGACGGTCTACAGCATTTGGCAGAGCAGCTACGCAGCTAATCTACAGACCCAGAGCTACGGCAAAATTTATATCATGCTGGGCATAAACGAGATTGGCAACGGCGCCGCCGCAGTGGCGGAGAGCTACGGCGCGGTTGTGGAAAAGCTCCGGCAAATGCAGCCGGACGCCGACATATACGTGCAGGCGCTGCTGCCCGTCTGCGAAGAGAAGCTCACCGCCGCACAGAAAAGCTACCACATCACGAACTACTACGTCAGCGAGCTCAACGCCGCGCTGCAGGAGATGTGCGCCGAGCAGGAGGTCTATTTTGTCAATCTGCACGAGGCGTTTGCCGACGCCAGCGGTGCGCTGCCCTCCTCCCTCACATGGGACGGCGTCCACCTGAACGCCGCGCCCTATCGGGACTGGCTGGCATATCTGAAAACGCACACGGTGTAACGCAAAAAAGTCGAAAAAAGAACGGCAATTTTGCAAAAAACATCTTTGCAATTTACATAATCCCGTGTTATAATCATTTCAGTTCACATAAAACCACAACCGGGGGAGTTGCCAGATGAAGTGTCCACACTGCGGTTTCGCAGACAGCAAGGTTATAGATTCCCGCCCCGCCGAGGAGGGGACAACCATTCGCAGGCGGAGAGAATGTCTCTCCTGCCAAAAGAGATTTACTACATACGAAATCGTTGAGCGTATGCCGCTCGTCGTCGTCAAGCGCGACGGCTCGTGTCAGGCGTTTGACAAAATTAAAATTATCAACGGTATGCTCCGCGCCTGCGAGAAGCGCCCCGTCTCCATGACGGAAATCGAGAAAATTGCCGACGACATCGAACAGGAACTGCGCAGCAAGTTGGAGAGCGAGGTAAGCTCCGACCGCATAGGCGAGCTGGTTATGGAGCGGCTCAAGGCCGTGGACGAAGTCGCCTACGTCCGCTTCGCCTCCGTTTACCGCTCGTTCAAGGATATAAACACCTTCATGGCCGAGCTGACAAAGCTCATGGACAGCAAAAACTGACCGCCGAAAAACGCAATAAGCCGGCAGCGCGCCGGAGCCGGGACAAGTCCCGCTCCGGCGCGCGCTTTTTGCATGGGGGTGTCACAATCTTTTACTGCGCCACAACTTGTTGTTTATTTATACGCGCCGCAATTTATGATATTCTATAATATAGCAGGCTCAGTGAGCCGCGCTTTTTACCGAAACGTCAAAAATCATAAAATATTTTTAAGGAGTGGTGAATAACCATGCAGGAAGTTAAGCTGTATATCAACGGCAAGTGGGTGGAAAACCACGGCGGCAAGGTCATTGACGACGTCAGCCCCGCGGACGGCTCGGTGGTGGCCAAGGTACACACCGCGGGCGCCGAGGACGTGGAGGCCGCAATAGCCGCCGCGCAGGCCGCGTGGCCGGCTTGGTCAAAGCTGCTGCCCGCCGACCGCGAGCTCTATCTGCTCAAGGCCGCCGACCATCTGGAGAAAAACGCCGAAAAGTACGCCGGCTGGCTCATGGACGAGGGCGGCTCCGGCTTCATCAAGGCCATTGACGAGGTGGGTCAGAGCGTCAGCATCTGGCGCGCCGCCGCCGGCGAGTGCCGCCGCATAAACGGCGGTATCATCCCCGTGGACACCCCCGACCAGCTCTCCACCTATATCCGCTGCCCGCTGGGCGTTGTGGCGGGCATTGCGCCGTTCAACTATCCCCTGTTGCTGGCGCTGGGCAAGGCGGCGCTGGCTATGGCCGCGGGCAACGCCTTTGTGCTCAAGCCCTCCTCCGACACTCCCCTTTCCGGCGTTATCATTGCCGAGTGTTGCGAGGCGGCGGGCATACCCGACGGCGTGTTCAACCTCATCCCCGGACCCGGCGACGTTGTGGGCGACGCCTTCACCAGCGACAAGCGCGTGCGCATGGTGACCTTCACCGGCTCGACGAAGGTCGGCAGCCAGATTGCCTGCGGCTGCGCGGCCCATGGCAAAAAGTACACGCTGGAAATGGGCGGCAAGAACCCGCTCATAGTCCTTGCCGACTACGACGTTGACCAAGCCGTGTCCGTCGGCATATTCGGCGCTTACTTCCATCAGGGTCAGATATGCATGGGCACGAACCGCATTATTGTCGAGGAGCCCATCTACGACGAGTTCTGCGCCAAGTTCCTTGAGCGCGTCAAGGCTCTCAAGACCGGCAACCTGCGCGACCCCGCCGCCGTCATCGGCCCGCTGATAAAAGAAAGCCAGTGCGCCGTGCTGGACGGCCACATTGCCGACGCCGTTGCCAAGGGCGCGCGCCTGCTCTGCGGCGGCACGCACGAGGGCGCGTGGTACGCCCCCTCCATTCTGGCCGACGTGAACAACACCATGAACGTGTTCTATGAGGAGAGCTTCGGCCCGCTCGCCAGCATCATCAAGGCCAAGGACGCGGAGGACGCGCTCACCATAGCCAACGACAGCAGCTACGGCCTCTCCAGCGCCCTGCTGACAAACAACCTCAGCCTCGCGCTCGACATGGCTCCGCGCATAGAAGCCGGCATGGTACACGTCAACGACAGTACCGTCATGGGCTCCCGCCAAGCTCCCTTCGGCGGCATAAAGTCCTCCGGCTACGGACGCGAGGGCAGCAGCTTCTCCATTGAGGAGTTCACCGAGCTCAAGTGGATAACTTATCAGGTCAAGCCCCACGGCTATCCCACCGACTGATAAAACGCAGAAAACAGCAAAACAGCTCCGGCATTCAGTGTGTCGGAGCTGTTTTTTGCATTTATAAAGCGGTCAGGTCTCGAGATTCGCGTACCTGTAAAGGAACGTCACAATCTGGGCTCTGGAGCAGGTTTCGTCAGGGGAGAACGTGCTGTCGCTGGTGCCGTTGGTGATGCCGTTGGCCACCGCCCACGCCACGGCCTCGGCACAGCTGTCGGAGGCGGAAACATCGCTGAACGCGGTTGTCGCAGAGATTTCGGGGCTGTCCGCCAAGCGGTAGAGGTATTCCACCACCATTGCGCGGGTGCAGGGAGCGTCGGGATTAAATGTGCCGTGGCTGAAGTCAATGTCATGCTCGCCCGCCCACTGGGCCGCCGAGGCGTAGTACATACCCGTTTCCACGTCGCTGAAGCGCCCCGTGCCTGCGGGAGAGGGCGAGCCCTCGGCGCGCCAGATGAAGGTGATTATCTGGCCGCGGGTACAGGTGGCGTTGGGCGAGAACGTGGTTGCGGTTGTGCCGGTCGTGATGCCCTCGTCAACCGCCCAGACGACAGGCTCATAGAAGTAGTCGCTGGTTTTCACGTCGCCGAAGCCGGTGGCGGCGTCGGGCGCGGAGACCTTGCAGTAGCTGAATGTGCCGCTGCCGTCAATCTTGCGCAGTATGGGCGCGGACGCTATTACGTCGCCGTAGTACGTGTACTGGCCGGAGCAGTACCACATCACAGTGCCGTCCACGACTATCGGCTGGCAGTCGGAAAGTCCGCTGTTCGTCGTGTAAATCTCCGAGGTCATGTTGCCGCTGCCGTCAAGGAACACGTAGTTCAGGCCCGTCAAGTCTATTGTCCACATGAGCAGGAAGCGGTTGGAGCTTATTTTCACAAGCTGCGGGGTGGAGATATGGCTGTAGTCGCCGTAGGAGTAGTCGGTAATCCACTTAATCTGCGTACCGCCGGAGCTGAAATTGCTGCGCGAGGTGACGGTGACAAAAACATTGCGCGTGGGGTCGCTGTATGAGGCCTCGTCCTGCGTGGTGGAGCTGCCCGCCACGAGGTAGGAGCTGTCCGAGTATTCCAGACCGCCGATGTTCGCGCCGGTGTAGTTGTCGCCCTCCTCGCCGTAGAGGGACAGTACGTTCACGGTGGTACAGTTATTCAAAGAAGAGCCGCCGAACGTGGAGCTGCCCGCCTTGGCGTTATATTTTGTCAGCACCATAGAACGCGGAGAGGCGTCGCCGTGGTCGAGGGCAATAAGGTTGCCGCTGTCGTCAACCATAATAAACTGGTTGAACGAGTGGGAGACATAGCCGGTGGTGGAGTTCGTTATGCCGTAGTTGTAATCCGTTATTGTCATGTCGGACTCGCGCACCTCGAACGTCAGGTTTGCCTGATGGTTATTTCCGTCGCTCGTGGTATACATCTCGTGGCTCGTTCTTATGTAGAGGTAGCCGCCGCTCTCCGTCATGCGCAGGCTGCCGCCGTTGAAGGGCTTGGTGGTGTTCGCGCCGTAGAGACCGACGGAGTCCACTCTCGTCCAGTCCTTTGTGTAGCGCACAACGCGGATTACCTCGGTGGAATCGCTCTGGGCGGTGTTGTTCTGGCCAAAGACGAAGAAGTTGTAGCTCGCGCCGGAGTAAAAGCCGCCGAACAGGTCCAGCTCCGCGTCAATGTAGTTCTGGCTGAGCAGCACAAAGTCCGTGGTGTAGTCCTCCACGATGATTGAACCGTTGTAGTACTCCACCCTTGTCAGCGTGCCGTCGCCGTTATTCACGAGGTAGGAGTTTACAACCGCGCCGCCCGCGCTGTAGCCGTAGGACCTGACCGTTGTGAGAAACGGATATTCACTGTAGGTTTGACTGCCGATGTTGACGCTCGTGGCGGCCGTGCTCTCGTCGTCCGCCAGCACTGACGGAGCGAGGCAGATAATCAGCGCCAGCGCCAGCATCAGAGCCGCCGCGCGTTTGAGTTTTTTCATACTGATTTCCTCTCTTCTTTTTTGTTGTAATATGTAGATATTAAAAATTCTCAAATGTCCTGCGCGCCGAACAGCATATGCCAGCGCTCTTTTTGGAAACGGCGGATTGTGGTGATGTGACGGTGCAGCGCGTCCTCGCCCGCGGCGGCGTCGGAGGCGGCTATGGCCTTGTAGATGGCCTCGTGCTCGGCAATGAATATGTCCGTATAAGCGGGGTCGTAGGCCGTGAGCTGGGCGTAGCGGCGCGCCTGCCAAGTAATGCCCTTGCCCTGCTCCTCCAGCATGGGGCTGTGCGCGCCCTCCAAGAGCACGACGTGGAACGCCATGTCGCTGTCTATGGTGGCGGTGGATTCGTTTTTGCTGTGCGCTTCAATCTGGCTGTCCAGACAATCGCGCAGCATTGCCAGCTGCTCCGGCGTTATGCGCTCGCAGCAAAGGCGCACGGCCATTGCCTCCAGCGCCTCCTTCAGCTCGTGGAGCTGGTGCGATTTTTCCAGCGTCGCGCTGGCGACAAAAACTCCGCGGCCGGAGTAAGTCTCCACAAGCCCTTCGCTGTGCAGACGGCGCAGCGCCTCGCGCACTGGCGTGCGGCTTATGCCCAGCATATCGCACAGCTCGCGCTCCACAAGCGGCTTTTCCGGCATATAGCGGCCTGAGACTATGGCGCTTTTCAGGTAATTATAGGCGGTCTGCTGCTTGTTTGTCGCTCCGCTGTCCAGACCGTAAATTCTTGTGATGTCAACAGCCTTTTTCGCTGAATCTTCCATTGCTGCACAACTCCTGTATATCAAGTTTAGCCGACATAGGCGGTGCCGGAGGCTATGATGTGGTCAAGCTCCACGCCGCCGTACTCGCCGCGGTAGTCCCAGTCCACGGTTATTTCCACGCTGCCGTAGGGCACGGTTATTGTATAGCTGCCAAGGGGCGTTTCCGTCAGCGTCTCGCTGTCGCAGTCAATGGCCGGAGTGCCGCAGGAATAGGACTCGCCGTTTATGGTGAACGTCAGCGAGTTCCAAAGCGCCTCGGCCTGAAAGCTGTAGCTCTGGGCGCTGGCCGTGACGGTCAGTATCGCTTCTCCGTCTTCAGATACCACGGTGTACCAGTCCACCGCAAGGTTGAGGTTCGTGCCCGTGTAGCTGGCGAACGAGCCGGAAGCGGTGATGTTCGTGGGAATTTCCGGCGTCGGCTCCGGGGTGGGCTCCGGCGTTGGCTCAGGGGTCGGCGCGGGCGTAGGCTCCGGCGTCTCGGCCGCGGGCGTCTCCGTCTGCGCGGGCTGCTCGGCGGGTAAAGCCGGCGTCTCGGTCTGCGTGACGGCCTGCGTCGGCTCGGCGGCCTCGCTGCCGCTGTCTCCCGTCAAGCGCAGGGCGCAGAAAGCCGCGACAACTATGAGCAGTATGATAAAAATTATCACATACCAGCCGCTTTTTTTCATTGCGCGCGCTCCTCGGTGCGGAATATTATTTGCTTTTCGGTCATTTCCTCAATTATGGCCAACGACTCCACGCGCACGCCCGCGGCGCGCAGACGGTCGCCGCCGCCCTGAAATCCCTTTTCCACCGCGCAGCAGACGCCGACAAGCTCGGCTCCCGACTGCTTGATGAGGCTGATAAGTCCGCGCACGGCGCTGGAGCTGGCGAGGAAGTCGTCGGCAATGAGTACGCGGTCGCCCGCGCCGAGGTAGTCGCGGCTGACAAGGGCGTTGTACTCCGTGCCGCGCGTATACGAGCGTATCGCCACGGAGCAGACAAGCCCGTCCACGTTGGACGAGCGGTGTTTTTTGGCAAAGACCATAGGCACGCGCAGCGCCATTGCCGCAGCGGTGGCGAAGGCTATGCCGCTGGACTCTATCGTCAGCACCTTGTTCACGCCCGCGCCCTCGAAAAGACGCGCACACTCCGCCGCCATCTGCGAAAGCAGCTCGGTGTCAATCTGCTGGTTCAAAAAGCTGCCGACCTTGAGTATGCCGCCGGGCAGCACCTTTCCCTCGGAAAGGATTCGTTCTTCCAATAGCTTCATGTCGTATCTCTCCTCTGTATACAAAGCGCGGCGGCGCCGATGACGCCCGCGCTGCCGCCGAGCTCGGCGGCAATAATTTGCGGAAAATATTCACTGTCGCCCGCAAAGAGCGTGCGGCGCACCCTCTCGCGCACGGGAGCAAGCAGAGCCTCGCCCTGCGCCGACGGCCCGCCGCCGATAATCACGGCCTCGGGGTACAGCGCATTTATCCAGCCCGTCAGACCCAGAGCGACATAGTCAAAGTAGCGCTCAAGCACCAGCCGCGCCGTGCTGTCGCCCGCGGCGGCAAGGTCAAAGACCGCTTTGCCGTCCGGCTCTGCGGCGGCGAGCGCGGACTCGGGGTGAGAGCGCGCCGCGCGTTTGGCTTGGCGGGTCAGCGCGGCGGCTCCGGCGTAAACCTCCCAGCAGCCGCGTCTGCCGCAGGTGCAGAGCGGGCCGCGGGGGTTGAGGCAGAAGTGTCCGAACTCTCCGCCCATGCCGTGCCAGCCGGACCAAATGCGCCCGTTCAGCACAAATCCGCCGCCGATGCCGGTGCCCAGCGTTATCATCAGCGCGCTGCCGCAGCCCCTTGCGCCGCCCGCGAGCGTTTCGCCCAGCGCGGCGCAGTCCGCGTCGTTGGCTATTTCCGCGCTCATGTCAAGTCTGGCGCGCAGAAGCTCCCTCAGCGGCACGGCGGCGTCCCAGCCGAGGTTGCAGGCACGGCGCACCCGCCCCGAGGCGTTGTCGCAGAGCCCCGGCGAGCCGACGCCCAGCCCTTCCGGCGGGCAGCCCATGCTGCGCACGAGGCCGGAAACCGCCGCGGCTATTGTGTCCGCCACCGCCTCCGCGCCGCGCTCCGGCCTTGTCGGCACGCTGACGAGCTTCAGCAGCTCCTGCTTGGGGCTGACCGCACCCGCGGCGATGTTCGTGCCGCCCAAGTCAACGCCGATGCAGTAGCGCATACCGACACCTCCGACAGAAATTTTATCTTATCCTGTTAATAATAAAGTAACCACTCCCCTTTGTCAAGTTTTAAAACCCGCGCGGCGCAAATGAATTTTGTCACAAAACGGCGGACATTCTTTACGATTTATTAACCGTCCCGCAGGTTGACGCGCACCGCCGGCGCGTGTTAAACTATAGGCAAAAGAAAAAAGCTCCGCCGCCGGAATCTATGCGGTGCGGGGCGGCGTTATGCGTACGGCAAAGGAGGGCGCTTTGGAAGGCAAAAAGGTAATTGCGGAAAAACTGCGCGAGGCGGCGGCTTCGGTGCTGCCGATTGCGCTTATTGTTATTATACTCTGCTTCACGCTCGTGCCGGTGGGCACGGACTTGATGCTGTCGTTCATCATAGGCACCGTCATGGTTATTGTCGGCATGGGGCTTTTCCAGCTCGGCGCGGACATGAGCATGACCGCCATAGGCAACCACATCGGCTCGCGCCTCACCCGCTCGCGCAAGCTGTGGCTCATTCTCATCGTCAGCTTCGTCTTGGGCGTTGCCATAACCGTAGCGGAGCCGGACTTGCAGGTACTGGCCGCCAACGCGCCGCACTTTGACACCACGGTGCTGATTATCACCGTCGGCGTGGGCGTCGGCCTTTTTCTCGCCGTCGCCATGCTGAGAATATTTTTTGCAATACCGCTCAAGTGGCTGCTGCTGGCGTTTTACGCGGCAATTTTCGCTCTCGCGGCCTTTTCCGACGCGGACTTCCTGCCGCTGGCGTTTGACTCCGGCGGGGTCACGACGGGACCGATGACCGTGCCGTTTATCATGGCGCTCGGCGTTGGCGTGGCCTCCATAAGAAGCGACGAAAACGCCAAGAGCGACAGCTTCGGCCTTGTGGCGCTGTGCTCCGTCGGCCCCGTCGTCGCGGTGCTGGCGCTGGGCTTTGTCTACGAGGGCAGCGCGGACGCGGTTTCGGCCACCGTTGTGGCGAGCTACGAGACAACGGTGGAGATGTCGCGCGGATACGTAGAGGCCATACCCGACTATATGTTGGAAATGGCTGTGGCCTTGGCGCCTATCTTCGCCTTTTTCCTGCTGTTCCAGCTCTTTTCGCTGCACCTTCGCAGGGCTCCGTTTCTGCGCATAATCGTCGGCATTGCCTACACCTATGTCGGCCTCGTGCTGTTTTTGACTGGCGTGAACGTGGGCTTTTCCTCCCTCGGTTACATACTGGGCGGCGAGATGACAAACGGCTGGCTGCGCTGGCTGATGGTGCCGCTTTCCATGCTCATGGGCTGGTTCATAATAAACGCCGAGCCCGCGGTACACGTGCTGAACCGTCAGGTGGAGGAGCTGAGCGCGGGGGCAATATCCGCCAAGTCTATGGGGCTGAGCCTCTCCATTGCCATTGCGCTGGCCAACGGCATTGCAATGGTGCGTGTGCTGACCGGCATATCCATACTCTGGTTCCTCATTCCCGGGTACGTCATAGCTCTGGGGCTGGCGTTCGTCGTGCCGCCCACATTCACGGCCATTGCCTTCGACTCCGGCGGCGTGGCCTCGGGGCCGCTGACCGCCACGTTCATGCTCCCGTTTGCCATGGGCGCGTGCTCCGCGCTGGGCGGCAACGTGATGACGGACGCCTTCGGGCTGGTGGCAATGGTGGCCATGATGCCGCTCATCACGATTCAGATAATGGGCGCAGTTTACGTGTTCAAGACCCGCGGCGGGCGCGAGGCCGAGCTTGTCTCCGCCTACGGTGAGAACGACATAATAGAGCTCTGGGAGGTGGCGTAGAGCATGATTTTGAACTATGTTGTCACAATAGTTGACCGCGACAGGGGCAAGCAGCTGACCGACATCTACTCCGCGCTGGGGCTGAAGCTGACGATGTCCATGCTGGGCGGCGGCACGGCCACAGCCGAGCACCTTGCAATGTACGGCCTTGCGGAGACGCAGAAGGTGATAGTGGCGGCGGTGGCCGACGCGGACGCCACGAAGGAGCTTATAAAGCGGACAAAAAAGCAGATGTCCATTGACATACCCGGCAACGGCATATTGATGGCAATACCCTTGAAAAGCGTGGGAGGCGGAAGGACTTTGGCATACCTCACAGACAACAAGACCACCGGCGGCGCGCCGGAGATGAAATTCAATCACGAGCTGATAATAGTCATACTCAACGAGGGCTATTCCGACATGGTAATGTCCGCGGCGCGGCCCGCGGGCGCGGGCGGCGGCACGGTGCTGCACGCCAAGGGCACCGGCGCGCGTCAGGGCGAAAAGTTCCTCAGCGTCAGCCTCGCCGACGAGAAGGACATAATATACATCGTCGCCACCGGCAGCACAAAGGCGGACATAATGCGCGCCATAAACGAAAAAGCCGGCCCCGACACCAAAGCCGGCGCCATCTGCTTCTCCCTCCCCATCTCCGCCGTAGCCGGCCTGAGAGTGCTGGACGAGGAGTGAGAGATATTTTTGACAAATCGTCAAAGGTTTAGTATAATCATTTGCGTATTCAACACGAAAAACCGCGCGCTGGGGCGGGCGGGATAACGGAGGTAGACAATTATGACGATTGCGGAGGAGAGCCTTGCGCTCCATTATGAGAAAAAGGGCAAAATTGAGGTTGTGAACACTGTGCCCGTGAGCGACGCGCACGACTTGTCGCTGGCGTACACGCCCGGCGTTGCGCAGCCTTGCTTGGAGATTCAAAAGGACATCAACAAGTCCTATGAGCTGACGCGCCGCTGGAACACCTGCGCGGTCGTCACGGACGGCACCGCCGTGCTCGGGCTTGGCGACATCGGCCCCGAAGCCGGTATGCCGGTCATGGAGGGCAAGTGCGTGCTGTTCAAGGCCTTTGGCGGCGTGGACGCCTTCCCGCTCTGCATAAAGAGCAAGGACGTGGACGAGATTGTGCGCACGGTCTATCTGCTCTCCGGCTCGTTCGGCGGCGTGAACCTTGAGGACATCTCCGCTCCGCGCTGCTTTGAGATAGAGCGCAGGCTCAAGGAGTGCTGCGACATTCCCATATTCCACGACGACCAGCACGGCACCGCCATAATCACTCTGGCTGGTCTGACAAACGCGCTGAAGGTCGTCGGCAAGAGCCTTAACAAAGTGAAAATTGTATTCAACGGCTCCGGCGCGGCGGCCATATCCATCTGCCGTCTGCTCCTGAGCGCGGGCGCGACGGACGCCACGCTCGTTGACCGCGCGGGTGCGATATACGCAGGGCGCGCGGAGAACATGAACCCCGTCAAGGAGGAAATGGCGAAGGTGACCAACCCGCGCCGCATAAAAGGCTCGCTGGCCGAGGCCGTGAAGGGCGCCGACGTGTTCATTGGCGTCTCCGCGCCCGGCGTGCTCACCACGGACATGGTTAAGACAATGGCCCCCGACAGCATTATCTTCGCCTGCGCCAACCCCACGCCGGAGATATTCCCCGACGACGCCAAGGCGGGCGGCGCCAAGGTCGTGTCCACCGGCAGAAGCGACTACCCCAACCAGATTAACAACGTTCTCGCCTTCCCCGGCGTGTTCCGCGGCGCGTTCGACGTGCGCGCCAGCGACATCAACGAGGAAATGAAGATAGCCGCCGCCCACGCCCTCGCCGGACTGATAAGCGACGAGGAGCTGAACGCCGACTACATAATCCCCAAGGCCTTCGACCCCCGCGTGGCTCCAGCAGTAGCCGCCGCCGTAGCCGAAGCCGCCAGAAAAACCGGCGTGGCAAGGATATAACATAATCGCATAACAGCCAAAAGCGCGTCTCGGGACTTGACCCCAAGACGCGCTTTGCACATATCTATTAAACTGTTACTCTATCTCCTCGAAAAACTCCGCGCCCTTTTTGCACAGCGGGCAGACGTAGTCGGCGGGCAGCTCATCGGCCTCCAAAACGTAGCCGCAGATTTTGCAGCGGAACTTTTTCGTCGGCTTCGCTTCCGGCTCCGGCTGAGTCGGGGCTTCGCTTGCGCCCGCCAGCGCCGCGGCCAGCGCTTTCAGCTCGGCGCGGTTTTCCTCGCTGAGGGAGGAGCGTATCGTAACCGTGTTTTCCAGAATATTTAATCCCTTGCAGTCGGAGAGAGCGTCGCGCATCGCCTTGGCCGCCACCGGCGCCCAGCTGCCGTTTTCTATCAGCGCCACGGTGCGGCTGCGGTAGGCTCTGGCGGCCAGTTCGGAGATGAAGTGTGCCATCTTCGGGAAAACGCCGCCGTTATAGGTCGTGGCGGCAAGCACCACGCGGTCATACTGGAACGCCGCGGCGACGGCCTCGGAGACATCGCAGCGGTTCAGGTCGAAAACCTCCGCGCGCACTCCCGCGTCCTCTAACTCGCCCGCCAGCGCGAGCGCGCCCTCCATAGTGTGCCCGTAGACCGAGGCGCAGAATACGGCCACACCGGAAAGGGTCGGCTCATAGCGCGACCATTTGTCGTACAGTGTTACATATTTTTCGATATTCTCGCTCAGCACGGGGCCGTGGAGCGGGCAGATGAGGCGCACGTCGAGCCCGCTCAGCTTTTTCAGCAGCGACTGCACCTGCACGCCGAACTTGCCGACGATGCCGAAGTAGTACCTCGCCGCTTCCTTTTCCCAGTCCTCCGCCGCGTCCGCGCCGAACGTGCCGAAGGCGTCCGCCGAAAACAGCGCCTTTTCGTGCGCTTCGTAGCTCACCATGACCTCCGGCCAGTGAACCATCGGCGCCATTTTGAACGTGAGCGTGTGGCTGCCAAGCGCCAGCTCGCTGCCCTCGGCGACTGTGAGCGTATTTTTCAGCTCAAAGCCGCGGAAAAAGCTCTTTATCATCGTAAACGTCTTGGCGTTGCCGACAACCGTGGTGTCGGGGAACTTCTCCATGAACGTTCTGAGCGAGGCTGAGTGGTCGGGCTCCATGTGGTGAATCACGAGGTAGTCGGGCTTTTTGCCGTCCAGCACTTCCACCACGCGGTTGAGCCAAGCGGCGGTCTTGCGCTTATCCACCGTGTCCAGCACGGCGATTTTTTCGTCCAAAATTATGTAGCTGTTATAGCGAACGCCGTTCGGCACGGGGTACTGCCCCTCGAAAATGTCGAGACTGTCGTCCCGCACCCCGACATACGCCATGCTCTTGCTGAGATATTCCGTCATTTGTGCGCCTCCGAATTATCAAAATGTGTGCTTTTGCTCTCTTTGCGGACCGTTATATCATGAACTTGGTTCATGATATAATCGGCCATGTGCTGCCGTCGGCAGCACGGCCTTAAATCCAAGCGCATATCGCCGCTGTGCGGCGATATGCGCTATAATAACCGCTTTGCGGTTATTATAGCATAATCGCAGGCTTATGAAAAGAGCTTTTTTCGCGGAAAAGAGCGAAATAAGCCGCCTCCGCCGAGGGGCCTCGGCGGAGGACGGAGCAAGGCGCGCAGAGCGCGCTTGACATTGCGGGCTTTCGGCATTATTCTATAGGTGTATATGTCAGCAAGGGGCGCGGCTCCCGTCAACGCCGCAAATTTTTAACGTGAGGAGCGCACAAAAATGAAGTCTGCAATGTCAACAATTCTCACCCGACGCAGCGTCTATTCTCTCGGCAAAGAGCTGCCAATCAGCGAGGAAAAGCTGCTGGAGCTTATCTCCGACTGCGTAAAAGCCTCTCCCACCGCCTTCAATATGCAGAGCCCGCGCGTGCTGGTGCTGCTGGGCGAGCAGCACACGCTCTTCTGGAACGTCACGCTGCGCATACTGCGCGCCAAGGCCACGAGCGATTTCACGAAAACGGAAAAGAAAATAGCCGGACTGGCCGCCGGCTATGGTACAATTATTTACTTTGAGGACCAAGATACCGTGACCGAGTACCAGCAGAAATTCCCCCGCAGCGCGCCGCGCATACCCACATGGTCGGAGCACAACAGCGCCATGCTCCAGTACGCGATTTGGACGGCTCTGGCCGCCGAGGACATCGGCGCTTCGCTGCACCACTACGACCCCGATATCACCGAGTTCGTCAAGTCCCAGTGGTCTATACCCGCCAGCTGGAGCATCACCGGCGAAATGGCTTTCGGCTCCATTGCCGAGCCGGGTGTAGAAAAAGCCAAGCTGGACACGGCGGAGCGCATGATAATTGCCCGCTGAACGCCGCGTCACGGCCTCCTCTTCCGTACTCTCCCCGCTGCGGTCAGGCGCGCGTCTCCCTCAGGCCGCGCCGCCGCGGGAGCAGTCTCGGGCGGGGAGGTCATTTTTGCCTCCAGCAGCATTCCGGCAATTATTATCACAAAGCCGATTATAACCGGCAGCGTGGGGTACTCCTTGAGGAATATAGCAACCCAAATTGGTCCCAAAATCATCTCCCAGAGCGCGATTATGGACGCCTTCTGCGGCGTCACGCGCTGGACGCCCATGTTGTAGAGCGCATACCCGCAGCCGACCTGCACCGCGCCCAGCACCAGCATCACGACCCAGTCCGTGCCCGTCATAACCGCGAACTCGCCCCAGAGCGACGGCAGAGCGGCGAACATGACTACGGCAGTGAATATGTTGGCAACCGCCGTCAGCCCGACGGGGTTCGTGCCGCCGGCCTTTTTCGAGCTGACGGTCATG
The DNA here is from genome assembly GCA_021202845.1 of Oscillospiraceae bacterium. Taxonomy (GTDB): domain Bacteria; phylum Bacillota; class Clostridia; order Oscillospirales; family Oscillospiraceae; genus JAJQCF01. The sequence continues at coordinate 35,790 of JAJQCF010000011.1, read as the reverse complement.
GCCGCGAAGAATATTCCCTCGCTGAGCGCGATGAGGTTGCCCGTGCCGGTCGAGGCGTCCGTGCCGGAGCTCATGAAAAACAGCACGCCGACGAATATTATAAAAACCGGCACAAAGCCGCGCAGACTGAAGTGCCTGCTCCTGACGCAGCCGAGCAGGAACAGCCATATAGAGGCCGTGTACTGCATACCGATTGCCACGGGCGACGACGTCAGCGCGAGCGCCGCGATAACGCAGATGCACACCGCGGCATACGAGCAAACGTACATGAGCATCCAGCCGTTCCACTTCAGCCGCTTGGGGCGGATAAACGGTATGAGCACCACGGAGGCGATAGCCGAGCGCAGCGCGCAAATGAACAGCGAATTAAGCGAAAGAAACTTAACCAGCGGCGAATTGAGGCTCCAAAAAAGCGCGCCGAAAAAGACAATAACCCCGCCCGGCACCTCCCGCCGCTTATTATTCAAACCCTGCAAGGTTGGTACACTCCTTATCCGAAAAGCAGCCCCCACACGCGAAACGGCGGGGCTGCCGAATTTGTCACGTATGAATTATAGCACCGAAGCGGGGTTTGTCAAGGCAGAGAAAGCAATCACGGGGAATAAAACAAAGCCGCCGCTTGACCTTTAGCGGCAGGCTTTTACGAAGGCCTCGAAAATCTTTCCGGCGGCGGGGTCTGTTCGGAAATTGAACTCCGGATGCCATTGAACCGCCCAGACGAAGCTGCTTTCGGTGCAGCGCACGGCTTCCACCAAGCCGTCCTCCGACACGGCCATTACCTCCAGACCGCTGCCCAAGCGCTTTACCGCCTGATGATGGTAGCTGTTGACGCCCAGACGCTCGGTTTGCAGCAGCTCATACAGCGGAGAGGGCTTCACGATGTTCACATAGTGCGCGACGGACGAATACGGCGGCTTCATCTGGTGCTCGACGCAGCTTTCGCGCTCTGTCGGCAGGTCTTGGTACAGCGTGCCGCCCTGCAATACATTGATGAGCTGAATGCCTCGGCATATTCCCAGCACCGGCTTGCCGCACTCCAGCGCTCTTTTATACAGTGCGCTCTCCATGCTGTCCCGTTTCTCGCACTGAGCGCCGCAGGTTTTCTTCGGCGTCTCGCCATACAGCGCAGGGGAAACGTCGTGTCCGCCGGTCATAAGCAGGCCGTCGCAAAGCTCGAACGCCTCCAACGCGCTTTCCGCGCTGTCGGACAGCGGCAGTATAACGGGTATCGCTCCGGCCGCTTCTATGCCGTCCATATAGCCGGGGAGCATCCAAATGCTCTGCTTTTTATCGTCCCACAAGGGAACTACGGCGATTATTTTCCTGCTCATTTTTATTTTTCCGCAAGCTCCTCATACGCCCTGCGCGTCTCGGGTACGCGGCTTTCGTGTTTTTCGTAGTAACCAATCAGCTCGCCGGCCTCATTGCGGAGGGCTATCATGTAGACGTCGCTGTTTTCCTTGTCGCTGTGAAACGTGAACACGCCGTTATTTTCGGGACTTTGGGCGAACCAGTCCACGACCTGCAAAATTTTTTCGCGCGAGGCGGGCGTGTGGCAGTCCATTATGTTCGTGCCCACGAGCGCCGCGCCGCCGCGCTTGGCGTAGCGCCTGACCGCCGTGGGGTTCATGTAAACTACGGTGTGCCGCATATCGCACAGCACTATCGGCTGGCTGTCGGCGTCCAGCACGCTTTTATAGAGGGCGTTTAAGTCCATATCGGGTTATCCTCCCGCCCGCGCTTACAGCGCGAGCACTTTTTTTATGTTTTCGCTGATAGCGGCGTTGTAGGCGGCCAAGTCATCGCGCTCCTTGGGGCGGCGCTGCGCGGAACAGAGCGCGGCCGCCAAGTCCTCGCGTCCCGCTATGCCGGGGTTGTATTTTTCGAGGTTCTTGCTCAAAAACAGCTCCAGTCCCACGGCCTTGGCCTCCCAGATGACTATGCCCTGACCCTCGTAGCGGCTTGTGAGCGCGAAGCCGTCCATCTGCTCAAGGTAGGGGAAAGGATTTTTTTGATTGCCGAGGAACGTCACCGTGTCCTGCAAGCCCAGCTCCCGCGCCTGACGCTCCAACTTTTCGTGGTCGGGGCCGTCGCCCATGATGTAAAGGCGCATATCCGGGCGCTCGGCGTGGACCTTGGCCATGATGTCCAGCAGAATGTCATAGCCCTTTTGGTGGCAGAGGCGTCCCATGCTGCAAAGGTTGTAGTTTTCGGGACTGACGCGGAAGTCAATCGGCGCGGCGGCCTTGGTGAATATCTCGCCCGTATCGACGTGGTTGGGTATGGGCGTGATGCGCTTGTCGTAGATGCCGGTCGTGCGGCGGAAGCCGTCTATTATGCCGGGGGAGACGGCGGCGAACTCGTCAAAATACTTGAACTTCGCCTTGAAAAAGTGCCACAGCACACGGTACTTCGGCTCGTTGCGCATTTTTATCTCGATGTCGTTGTGCAGCCACATAACGCGCTTTTTCGCCTTGACGGAGAGCGCGCCGATGCTGCACTCCATGCGGTAGCTGTTGAAGTCCACCGCCACGTCGTACTCCTGCCCCGCCGCGGGCGAGCGGGCAAAGCGCCGCAGAAGCTCGAAGTATATGAAGCGGAAAAAGTACGGGTACGGCTTGCAGAAGTGGATGTTCAGGTTCTCGTGCTTAGGCAGGTCGAAAAAGCTCTCGCGGTCAAAAATGAAAACATCGACCGCGTTTTCGGAATAATCTATCTCGTTGAGAATGTTGACGAGCGCCTTTTGTATGCCGCCGACCCGAAAGTCGCTTTGGAAAAACGCAATTTTTTTCATGAGTTCACCCTTTTGTCTTGACATGACAGTTGACCTATTTCAAAATTCATTGTATAATAAAACACATGAATTTGCAAGGGAGACTTTTATAATGGCCGCTCCAAAGCAAAAAAAGAATACGCGGAGCGGAGTTCTGGTGTGCGGAGCCTACGGCATGGGCAACGCCGGAGACGAGGCAATACTGGAGGCCATAGTCAGCGAGCTGCGCTCCGTGGACGCGGATATGCCCATAACCGTGATGACCCGCGACCCCGCAGCAACGGCGCAGAAGTTCGGCGTCAAGGCCGTTTACACACTGAACCCCTTTGCCTTCCTGCCCGCAATGCGCCGCAGCGCCGTTTACCTCAACGGCGGCGGCAGCTTGATTCAGGACGTTACCAGCTCGCGCAGTCTGCTGTACTACCTCTTTACGCTCCGCGCGGCAAAACGTCTCGGCTGCCGTGTGCTAATGTACGGCTGCGGCATCGGCCCTGTGAAAAAGCCGCGCAACCGCGCCTGCGCCGCCAAGGTGCTCAACCGCTATGTTGACGCCGTAACTCTGCGCGAGAGCCACTCGGCCAAGACGCTGGCGGAGTTTGGCGTGACCGAGCCGGAAATCATTCTTGCCAGCGACCCCGCGCTGACGCTGCAAAGCGCGACGGAGGAGGAAACGGACGCGGAGATGACCCGCCTCGGGCTGGCTCCGCACGGAAAATATATCTGCTTTTGTATGCGCCCGTGGTCGGGCTTTGAGAGCAAGGCCGCGGAGCTCGCCCGCGCCGCCGACAGCGCCTGCGAGACGCTGGGGCTGACGCCGGTGTTTATATCCATAAATCATCTCAACGACGGCGAGAGCGCGGACGCCGTGGCCGAGCGCATGAGCGCGCAGAGCATTATAATCCGCCGCCCGCTGCCTACGCCCCTTATGCTCGGCGTTATGAGCCGCATGACCGTGTGCGTTTCCATGCGCCTGCACGGGCTTATATTCGCCGCCGGCCGCTGTGTGCCGTCCGTCGGCGTGGGCTACGACCCCAAGGTGAGCGCGTTTTTGGACTACCTCGGCCGCCCGCGCTGCGTCAGCCTTGAGGATTTGACGGCGGACAAGCTGACGGAGCTGATAATGGACGCCGCCGCGGACGACCGCGAGAGCCTTGCCGCGAGCGTGGAGCGCCTGAAAGCGGCAGAGCGCCGCAACACCGACACCGTGCGCCGAATGCTGGGACTTGACGCCGATGATAATGCTTGGGAGGACAACAAAAATGAAAATCAATGACGAGCTGAACCTGACAATGCTCTGCGATTTTTACGAGCTGACAATGGGCAACGGCTACTGGAACTGCGGCTACGGCGACAAGATATGCTACTTCGATATGTTCTATCGCCGTGTGCCCGACGCCGGCGGCTACGCCATAGCCGCGGGGCTGGAGCAGCTTGTGGACTACATCCGGCAGCTCCGCTTCGAGGAACACGACATTGACTACCTGCGCTCGCGCGGGATATTCTCGGAGAGCTTTCTTGACTACCTGCGCTCTTTTCGCTTCACGGGCGATATCTGGGCAGTGCCGGAGGGAACCCCCGTGTTCCCGGGCGAGCCAATCGTCACCGTGCGCGCGCCCGCAGTGGAGGCACAGCTCATCGAGACATATCTGCTGCTGACAATAAACCACCAAAGCCTCATAGCCACCAAGGCCAGCCGCATCTGCCGCGCTGCCGACGGGCGCGCCGTGCTGGAGTTCGGCTCACGCCGCGCGCAGGGCATAGCGGGAGCCGTTGTCGGTGCGCGCGCCGCTTATATAGGCGGCTGCGCCGGAACCGCCTGCACGCTCTCCGACGAGATGTACGGCGTGACCGCGGGCGGCACAATGGCGCACTCTTGGGTGCAGATGTTCCCCACGGAGTACGAGGCGTTTGAAACATACTGCCGCACCTACCCCACAAACGCTACGCTGCTTGTGGACACCTACAACAGCCTCAAGTCCGGCGTACCCAACGCGATAAAGGCGTTCAACAACGTGCTCAAGCCGCTCGGCATAACCAAGTGCGGCATACGCTTCGACTCCGGCGACATGGCCTACTTGACGCGCCGCGCGCGGGAGATGCTGGACGAGGCGGGCTGGACGGAATGCAAGATAACCTGCTCCAACGCGCTGGACGAGCATCTTATAGAGGAGCTTATACATCAGGACGCCAAAATTGACGTTTTCGGCGTGGGCGAGCGGCTCATCACCGCACGCAGCGAACCCGTGTTCGGCGGCGTGTACAAGCTGGCCGCCGTGGAGGAGCCGGACGGCACTATAATCCCCAAGATAAAAATTTCCGAAAACGTGGAGAAGATAACCATTCCCCACTTCAAAAAAACCTACCGTCTCTACGGCCGCGGGAGCGGCAAGGCGATGGCCGACTACATCTGCCTGCACGACGAGACTGTGGACGACAGCGGCAGCATGGAGATATTCGACCCCGAGAGCACATGGAAGCGCACGACGCTCTCCGACTTCGAGGCCAAGGAGCTGCAAGTGCCGGTGTTCCTCGGCGGTGAGCTTGTGTACGAGCTGCCGACGCTGGAGGAGATAAAGCGCCGCTGCGCCGAGCAGCTGGACACGCTCTGGGACGAGGTCAAGCGCTTTGATAACCCCCACGGCTACTATGTTGACCTCAGCCCCAAGCTCTGGGATATACGCGACGGGCTGCTGCGCTCCGGCGGCGGGGGCTGCGCATGAGCGGCAGCGAGCGCCGCGCGGAGATTTTGCGTACTCTCCGCGCCTCGGAAATGCCCGTCACCGCCACCGCGCTGGCCGCCGAGCTCGGCGTCAGCCGCCAGATAATTGTCGGCGACATCGCGCTGCTGCGCGCGGCGGGCGAGGACATCATGTCCACCCCGCGCGGGTACTACATAATAAAGTACGACTCCGCGCTTGTCCACACTCTGGCCTGCGTCCACGGCAAGGAGGACACCGAAGCCGAGCTGAACGCCATTGTGGATAACGGCTGCGAGGCGCTGAACGTGACGGTTGAGCACCCGATTTACGGCCAGCTCACCGGCGCGCTGAACCTGCGCTCGCGCTACGACGTGGAGCGCTTCATGGAGCGGCTGCGCGCCGGCTCCGCCGAGCCCCTGAGCCTGCTGACCGGCGGCCTCCACCTCCACGACATCGCCTGCCCCGACGAAGAAGCCTTCACCCGCGTCCGAAACCGCTTGGACGAGCTGGGTATGCTGTATAAGCAGGAATAAACTCATAGTTCACCCCGTCCGGCCTGCTTTGCCGGACGGTTTTGCTTTGGCGGGCAAAAATATGTTGACATGATTTTTGTGAGGGGTGTATACTGAATAATTGTAATACTATACTTTTATAAGAGGTGCTTTCAATGCTTGACATCACCGTAAATTCAGTCATGCCGCCCAAGGCGGGTCAGCCGCTCGGATTCGGCAGAGTATTCACCGAACATATGTTCATGATGGACTACACCCGCGGTCAGGGCTGGCACGACGCGCGCGTCGTTCCTTACCAGAACATCAGCCTTTCCCCCGCCGCTATGGTGCTTCACTACGGTCAGGAGATTTTTGAAGGTCTCAAGGCCTACCCCGGCGAGAACGGCGAGGTCTACCTGTTCCGCCCCGACATGAACGCTAAGCGCTCCAACCAGAGCTGCGAGCGCCTTGTCATTCCTCCCATTCCCGAGGAGGACTTTGTGCAGGCGGTCAAGACGATTGTGGACATCGACCGCAAGTGGATTCCCACCGACCCCGGCACGTCGCTCTACATTCGCCCGTTCATCATCGCCACCGACCCGTTCCTCGGCGTCGCTCCCGGCTCGAATTACCTCTTTATGATAATCCTCTCCCCCAGCGGCGCGTACTACGAAAGCGGTCTGGAGCCTGTCGGCATCTGGATTGAGGACGAGTACGTGCGCGCGGTGCGCGGCGGCATGGGCTTTGCCAAGTGCGGCGGCAACTACGCCTGCAGCCTCATCGCCCAGCAGAAGGCTCACGACGACGGCTACTCGCAGGTGCTGTGGCTCGACGGCGTGGAGCGCAAGTACATCGAGGAAGTCGGAGCGATGAACATCTGCTTCAAAATCTCCGGCAAGATAGTCACCCCCGTGCTCAACGGCTCCATACTGCCCGGCATCACCCGCAACAGCGTGCTCACGCTCTGCCGCGACATGGGCTACGAGGTCGAGGAGCGCAGAATAAGCGTGGACGAGCTCGTTGAGGCCGCCAGAAGCGGCGCGCTGGAGGAGTGCTTCGGCACCGGCACCGCCGCCGTCATCTCCCCCGTGGGCAAGCTGCGCTACAAGGACGAGGTTATGGAAATCGGCGGCGGCAAGATTGGCCCCGTCAGCCAGAAACTCTACGACACCCTCACCGGCATTCAGTGGGGCAAGCTGGACGACCCCTACGGCTGGCGCGTCACCGTCTGAACGCCCGCGCGCACGTCCCTCCGCGCCGCCGAGCGCGAAAAACTGAGAGGTGTAACTTAGCATGACTGCCCATCCGGCCGCCTCCAGCATACTTATTGTGGCCAGCTCCACCTCCGCCGTGACAAAGCTGTGGGATATGCTCGAATCTCCGAACACAGATTTGGTTCCCGCGGCCACGGCGGAGGAAGCCGGCCGCCTGCTGGGCTCCGAACATTTTGACATTGTAATAATAAACGCACCGCTGAGCGACGGCTTCGGCAGCGACTTTGCAGTGCGTCTGGCGGAGACAACCACCGCCGCCATTCTGCTGCTGGTGAAGGCCGAGCTGTACGAAAAGGCGTCCGAGCTGGTCTGCCCCAACGGAGTTATGACGCTCTCCAAGCCCTTTTCCCGCCAGATGCTGCGGCAGACGATAAGGCTGCTGACGGTCATGCGCGCGCGCTTGCTGCGCCTGAACGCGGAAAAGGATACGCTTCAGGAAAAGTTTGACGACATGAAGCTGGTGAACAGAGCCAAGCTGCTGCTTATGGAGCGCCTGAAAATGACGGAGAGCGAGGCACACCGCTACATAGAAAAGCAGGCCATGAACACCGGCTCACGCCGCCGTCAGGTGGCAGAAAACATCATTCGCACATATGAGGATTGAGGAGAAAGATATGACGAAATATATTTTTGTCACCGGCGGCGTCGTTTCGGGGCTGGGCAAGGGCATAACCGCCGCCTCGCTCGGCCGCCTGCTGAAAGCCCGCGGGCTGAAGGTGGCCGCGCAGAAACTGGACCCCTACATCAACGTGGACCCCGGCACAATGAGCCCCTACCAGCACGGCGAGGTCTACGTCACCGAGGACGGCGCCGAGACAGACCTTGACCTTGGCCACTACGAGCGCTTTATTGATGAGGACTTGAACAAATTTTCCAACCTCACCACGGGCAAGGTCTACTGGAACGTGCTGAATAAAGAGCGCCGCGGCGAGTTTTTGGGCGAGACGGTGCAGGTTATCCCGCACATTACCAATGAAATAAAAGAGTTTATTTACTCCGTCGGCAAAAAGTCCTCCGCCGACGTGGTCATAACGGAGATAGGCGGCACCACGGGCGACATCGAGAGCCAGCCGTTTTTGGAGGCCATACGTCAGGTGGGACTGGAGGTCGGCAAGGAGAACGCGCTGTATATCCACGTCACGCTTGTGCCGTTCCTGCGCGGCAGCGACGAACACAAGACAAAGCCCACGCAGCACTCGGTCAAGGAGCTGCAGGGCATGGGCATTGCGCCGAACATAATCGTCCTGCGCTGCGACGAGCCGCTCGACGCCTCCATATTCCGTAAAATCTCCATGTTCTGCAACGTCAAGCCCGACTGCGTGATAGAAAACCAGACGATTCCCGTGCTCTACGAGGCACCGATAATGCTGGAGAAGAGCCATTTCAGCGAAATTGTCTGCCGCGAGCTGAACATTCCCGCGTCCGCTCCCGACCTCAGCGAGTGGAACGCGATGCTCGACAGAATCAGGAACCGCACCCGCGCCGTGACAATCGGCCTCGTGGGCAAATATGTGCAGCTGCACGACGCCTATCTGAGCGTGGCCGAGGCGCTGCGCCACGCCGGCTACGAGTACGGCGCGAGGACGGACATACGCTGGATAAACAGCGAGACGATAACCGACGAGACGGTGCGCGACACGCTTCAGGGCTGCGACGGCATACTCGTCCCCGGCGGCTTCGGCAACCGCGGCATAGAGGGCAAAATTTCCGCCGTCAAGTACTGCCGCGAAAACAACGTCCCCTACCTCGGCATCTGTCTCGGTATGCAGACAGCGGTCATCGAGTTCGCCCGCAACGTCTGCGGTCTGGCCGACGCCAACTCCGGCGAGTTCGACGAGAGCTCCGCGCACAAGGTGATTGACTTCATGCCCGACCAGAGCTCCACCATAAACAAGGGCGGCACGCTGCGCCTCGGCGCTTACCCCTGCGTCATCAAGCCCGGCAGCGTCATGGAGCGCTGCTACGGCACGAACGAAATTCACGAGCGTCACCGCCACCGCTACGAGTTCAACAACGATTACCGCGAGACGCTCTCCGCCGCCGGACTCTCCCTCAGCGGCACAAGCCCCGACGGGCGCATTGTGGAGACGGTAGAGCTGCCGGAAAACGACTTTTTCGTCGGCGTGCAGTTCCACCCCGAGTTCAAGAGCCGCCCCAACCGCGCGCACCCTCTTTTCAAGGGCTTGATTGAGGCGTCGCTCAGGCGGCACGAAAGGAGCAGTCAATGAGAGACTATAAGCAGGAATTTGACAAGCGCGTGGAGTTCATTCAAAATGTACTGAAGTCCAGCCGAGCGAGCGGCGTTATCTACGGCAACTCCGGCGGCAAGGACAGCGCCCTTGTCGGCATACTCTGCAAGGCCGCCTGCGACAACACCGTGGGCATCATCATGCCCTGCGCCTCCAAGCGTAACTTCGGCATGGATAAAGACGACGGTTTAGAGGTCGCCGAGCAGTACGGCATAGAGACGCGCTTTGTTGACCTCACGCCCGTGCGCGAGTGCGAAACGGAGATGCTGAGCGCCGTCACGACCTTGACGGACACCGCGCTGGCCAACATCGCGCCCCGCCTGCGCATGACAACGCTCTACGCCGTGGCCGCGGCGGAAAACCGCATTGTGGCCGGAACCGGCAACCGCAGTGAGGCCTACATGGGCTACTTCACCAAGTGGGGCGACGGCGCGCACGACTTCAACCCCATAGCGGATTTGACCGTTACGGAGATATACGAGTTCCTTGAATATCTCGGCGCGCCCCGCTGCATCATCGAAAAGGCTCCCTCCGCGGGGCTGTTCGAGGGGCAGACCGACGAGAGCGAAATGGGTCTGAGCTACGCCGCGCTGGATAAGTTCCTGCTCACCGGCGAGGCCAGCGAGCACGACCGCGCGATTATAGATAAATTCCACAACGCCAGCGAGCATAAGCGCCGCCCAATCACCGCCTACGGCGGCTGACGCGGCAAAAGGAGGTTTTCAGCAATGCTGACAGCAATAGTCGGGACAAACTGGGGTGACGAGGGCAAGGGCCGCATGGTGGATTTGCTCTCCGAAAAATATGACTTGGTAATCCGCTATCAGGGCGGCAACAACGCCGGTCACACCGTTGTGAACGACAGGGGCAAGTTTATCCTGAACCTCATGCCCTCCGGCATACTGCGCCCGACAACGGTGAACATCATGGGGCCGGGCATGGTCATAGACTTGGAGCACCTGTTCAATGAGGTCGCGCGTCTGCGCGCCGGCGGCATAGTCATCACGCCGGACAACCTCAAAATCAGCGAGCGCGCCACAATCTGTATGCCCTACCACCCGCTGCTGGACGGTCTGGAGGAGGACAGGCTGGGCGACAAAAAGTTCGGTTCCACACGGCGCGGAATATCCCCCGTATACGCCGACAAGTATATGAAAAAAGCCCTGCGCATGGGCGACCTTCTGCACCTTGACGCTATAGAGCAGCGCGTGCGCGACATTGTGGAGTGGAAAAACCTCACCGTCGCGGGCGGCTACGGAGCGGAGAGCGTGGACGCGGACAAAATGCTCAAGTGGCTGGCCGACTTCGGCCTGCCGTTCGCCGACTACATCTGCGACACCACGGAGTATATCGACGCCGCTGTCAAGGCCGGACGTTCCGTGATGTTCGAGGCACAGCTGGGCGCTCTGCGCGACATAGACTTCGGCATCTATCCCTACACCAGCGCCTCCACCACCATATCCGCCTACGCCCCCATCGGCGCGGGCGTGCCGCACCTGCACCTTGACGAGAGCATCGGCATTATGAAGGCCTACTCCAGCTGCGTCGGCGAAGGCCCCTTCACCTGCGAGATGTTCGGCGAGGAGGCCGAGACGCTGCGTGCCGCCGGCGGCGAGTACGGCGCGGCCACGGGACGCCCCCGCCGCGTAGGCGGCTTCGACGTTCCCGCCTCCCGCTACGGCGCGAAAATTCAAAGCTGCACCTGCATCGCGCTGACGAAGCTGGACGTGCTGAGCATCTACGACAAAATACCCGTCTGCACCGCCTACGAGCTGGACGGCAAGCGCATAGACCGCTTCCCCTCCGGCGAGGAGCTCAACCGCGCCAAGCCCGTCTATGAATACTTCGACGGCTTCCGCTGCGACATCTCCGGCTGCCGCCGCGCTGAGGATTTGCCCAAGGCGGCGCTGGACTATATTCGCTATATCGAGCGCGCCGTCGGCTGCCCGATAAAGTACGTGTCCGTCGGCGCGGAGCGGGACGCCTACATCGAAATGTTCTGATTAACCCCCGGCGGCAATTTCCTGCATAGAGAGAGGTACAAAGTATGCCAAACCAAAAAGTCCTCGTGCTGGACTTCGGCGGACAGTACAACCAGCTTATCGCCCGCCGCGTGCGCGAGTGCAGCGTATACTGCGAGGTCAAGCCCTACACCATGACGCTTGACGAAATACGCGCGTGGTCGCCGATTGGAATTATCTTCACCGGCGGCCCCAACAGCGTCTATGACCCCGCCGCGCCGCATATTGACCCCGAAATTTTCACGCTCGGCGTGCCCATTCTGGGCATCTGCTACGGCTGCCAGCTCTTGGCTCAGGGGCTGGGCGGGCTTGTCACTCCGGCGCAGGACGACTCCGCGCGCGAGTACGGCAAGACGGAGACGTTTTATGATACGAGCTGCCGCCTTTTTGCCGGTCTGCCGAGCGAGGGCATATCTTGGATGAGCCACGGCGACTACATGGCGCGCATACCCGCGGGCTTCACTCTTGCCGCCCACAGCGCGGCCTGCCCCAATGTCGCCATATGCGACGAGGAGCGCGGCTTTTACGGCGTGCAGTTCCATCCCGAGGTCAACCACACGGAAAACGGCCTTGCCATGATACGCAACTTCCTCTACGGCGTCTGCGGCGCTGTGGGCGACTGGACAATGGGCGACTTTATGAAGGAGTCCGTGGCCGCAATCCGCGCTAAGGTCGGCTCCGGCAAGGTGCTGCTGGCGCTCAGCGGCGGCGTGGACTCCTCCGTGGCGGCGGCGCTGCTGGCGGAGGCCGTCGGCAGCCAGCTCACCTGCGTTTTCGTTGACCATGGCCTCATGCGCAAGGACGAGGGCGACGAGGTGGAAGCGGCGTTCGCGCCGTGGGACATAAACTTCGTGCGCGTGGACGCGGAAAAGCGCTTCCTCGCCCGACTCGCCGGCGTGACCGAGCCGGAACGCAAGCGCAAGATAATAGGCGAAGAGTTCATCCGCGTGTTCGAGGAAGAGGGCAAGAAGATAGGCCGCGTGGACTATCTCGCGCAGGGTACGATTTATCCCGACGTGATTGAGTCCGGCCTCGGCAGCGCCGCCACTATCAAGAGCCACCACAACGTCGGCGGCTTGCCCGACTTTGTCGATTTCCGCGAGATAATAGAGCCGCTGCGCCTGCTTTTCAAGGACGAGGTGCGCAGCCTCGGCCGCGAGCTGGGTCTGCCCGACTACCTCGTCAACCGCCAGCCCTTCCCCGGCCCGGGTCTTGCGATAAGGGTCATCGGCGATATAACAAAGGAGAAGCTCGATTTGCTGCGCGAGGCGGACTACATCTTCCGCGACGAGATAGCCAAGGCCGGACTCGAAGGCGAGATGAGCCAGTATTTCGCCGTGCTGACGAACATGCGCTCCGTAGGCGTCCAAGGCGACAGCCGCACCTACGACTACACGCTGGCGCTGCGCTCGGTGACCACCAGCGACTTCATGACCGCCGACTGGACCCGCATACCCTACCCCACCTTAGACCGCGTAAGCACCCGCATAGTCAACGAGGTCCCGCATATAAACAGGATAGTGTACGACATAACAAGCAAACCCCCGGCAACGATTGAGTGGGAATAATTTTAACTATTTTACAGAATATCCATATTAGCCTTTTTGTTATTGAATCCCTCCAACACCAAATATTCGCCGCTCCCTTTTGCAGCCTTTGTAGGCTGATGGGGAACGGCGAGTTTTTATTTTCGGTGCTCACTTCCTGCTCTGTATGCGCAGTGGGAGAGAATTGCGGGGTCGGTGATTAGGCAGTGGCTCTCTATGCGGCAGTGGATGTACTCTTGGCAGAAGCCGAAGTTGAAAAACGACATGGCGTCGCTGAGTATGTTCTCTGCGGCTGAGGGAGCGCTGCGCAAATCGGGGAAGCAGCTCAGCGGCAGGGAGTACATGGCGCTGCTGCCGTGCTGCGTGCTCACCCATCGGAGGTTGGCAAGCATTAGATGCTTATGGACAAATGCGGGATACTCGACGTAGTGAGGATTCGACGGCGAGTGCTTAAAAATCAAAACCTCGTTGTCAAAGGCCGAGACACAGATGTATTTGTCGCTCGGCTGCTGGGCGAGCGAGATGCACTTGACAATCCGCGGCTCGTAACTGCGGCCGCTTTGCGTCAGCGCATCACGGAAGTTTTGCGCAATGACTTCCATGCAGTTTTCCTGCTCGTCGATGCTACGAAAAAGAAATTTGCCTGCCATTGCGCTTCACGCGGATTTGACATCCAGATATTTCGGCAGCAGGAACATACAGATAACCCACAGCAGCGAGAAAGCGCCGATTATGCCGAAGTAGACATAGTAGTTGCCTCCGGCTATCGTCGAGGCAATGTAGGTTGGGAGCACCACGCCGCCGAGGAGCTGGAGCGTTGTCACCATGCCGCCCGCGGTTCCGGCGTACTCCGTGCCTATGCCGCGTATGCGCACGGCGATGCCCATGCACGAGGCCATGCCGCTGCCCATTGCAAAGCCGAGCACGAGCATGGCGGCGTAGAGCGCAATACCCTCGGGCGCGAGCCACGCAAAGGCGCAGCCCAAGGCGCTGAGCGCGCCGCAAATCATCAGCGTGGCGCGGAACTTGCCGGTTTTGTTGGCAATGGTGGGGGTGAACGTGCTGCCGAGGAGGTTGCCGACCATCATCATAGAGGCAACAACTCCGGCCATTTCGGAGCTGATTCCGCGCTCCTGCATCAACGCGGCGGGAACCGTGGAGCCGGTGCCGGACATGGCTCCGCAGGCGCAGAAAGCCACAACTCCGGCGAACCAGACATTTTTATTGCCCAGAACAGCCTTCAGCGCGCCGCTCTTGTTATCATTGGGCGTTGTGACCTCGCGGGGCTTTTGCTGAGGCTTAATTTTCGGCATCATAGTGAACCAGAGCACAAAGCCCACGGAAGCTATGACTGCGGCTAAAATAAATGCGGAAACCATAGAGGGCATGAGCGAGGTGGTGGACATTACGAGCACCAGCCCGCAGGTGGAAATTGACATCACCAAGCCCGCCAGCACACTGACCTTTTCCGGCCCGAACAGCAGAGCGAGCACTTTGGCCGCATTGGCCATAAAGAGGTCGCCGGCAAAGCCGACAAGGAACATGGCCGCGAACATGAGCATATGGCTGGGAATAAGCACTCTCAGCCACGCGCCGATGAGCGTCAGCGTTATGGCGACGCCCAGCACGGGCTTGTAGCCATATCTATCAACCAGCACACCGCTGAGTATGCCGAAGAGTATGGCGGGAACCATAGGCGCGGTGAACAGGGCGTTGTAGCTGACCTGACTCAGCCCGTAAAGCTCCATTATCTCCGACGCCAGCGGAGAGAATTGGTACTGTGAAAAATTCGATACCGCAAAGCCGATGGAGAATGTGATAAACAGAATTACCGACTTAGCTTTGCTGCGTTTTCGGATAAGCTCGTTTTCTTTCAAGCAGCGCTGCCTCCTTTATAAACTTTATAGATTTGCCGGAGGCTGGAATAGACCTCCGGCAATTTTGGGGTTATAGGGGGTGATAGATATTTACGGAATCCACTCCAGCTTCTTTTCGCCGGTGGTAAACTTGTCTTTCATCTCTTCCGCGGTGAGCTTGCGCATGGGTATATCGCCCAAGTTTATGCACTCCTTAGTGAAGATGTCCTTTTGCACATAGGTGGCGTAGCCGGGCATATCTATGTAGATATTGTGCTTGCCTATGGCCAAGTCCTTGAACCAGAAGTCGCCGAAATCGTCAGTGAAGGTGGAGTAGCGCTTGCCGCCTATTTGCAGGCGAACCTTCGCGCCGATAAGACATTCCTTTTCCTCGGGGTCGTAGACCGTGCCGGCAATGAACTTGCCGGGGAGATTGCGGTAATGCACTCTGGGCTTGCAGCCGGTTTCCGGCTTGAGGACTTCTGTGCCCAGCAAATCCTCGGCCAAATCCTCTTCCTCGCCAAAGCGTATGGCGTCGGTGGGGCAGACCTCCACGCAGCGGGGCACGGAATAACCGTTGTCCAGCAGGTGGGCGCAGCCGGTACACTTCTGCGGAATATCCAGCTCTTCGTTCCAGTAGATAGCTCCGTAGGGGCAGGCCTCGGCAATCTGCTTTTGTCCGGCGGCCTTTTCGGGGTCGATAATGACAAGACCGTCCTCACGCTGGTAGACCGCGCCGTCCTTAGCCGCCGCCACGCAGGCGGGGTTTTCGCAGTGGTTGCACAGGGTGGGCATATAGTTGACCTTCACCTTGGGCACGGTGCCGCAGACCTCTTCGTTCTTCTTAATCCAGAACTGGCCTATTTCCGGCTGGGGCTTGGCTATGGGGCTCCAGTCGTTGCCAACGTGTTCGTCTTTGCAGGCCAGCTGGCAGTTGTCGCAGCCGGTGCAGAGCGCAACATCAATCAAAAATACTTTAGCCATAGTTTACTGTTCCTCCTTGATAAGCCAAGTGTCAAGGCAGACGCCGCAGGCATTGTCTATGGGACGGGCAAACGCCTCGGGGTACTTCTGCTTCCACTCCGCCATCTCTTCATCCGTGACCTTGGCCACCTCGGTGAGGAAGCCGGAGACCACCATGCCGGTGGCGTGCTTGGAGCTGAGGTTATTCGGTGTAATCAGGTTTATCGCGCCGCCGCGGTCAAGGCACTCGGGGTCGATGGGGTCGAAGCGGGCGCCGTGGTCAACATACACCACGCCGGGTATGAGCTTTTCCGTGAGGTAAGCGCCGCAGAGAACGGTGCCGCGCTCGTTGAAAACCTTGACAATGTCGCCGTGGACAATGCCGCGCTCGGCAGCGGTCTTGGGGTTGAGCCATGCGGCCTCGTACTGGTAGCCGTCCTTGCCGCGAATCTTCATCGCGTCGAACTCGCGGTTCCAGATGATGTCGTCGCACTCCGCGTGGAAGCGGTAGTGGCCGTGGTTGGACATACACAGCAGCGGGTAGTCCTTGGCGCGCGGGCTGTTGAGTCCCTCGGAGTGGGTGACGCCGTGCTCTATCCACTTCGGGTAGGGCGGGCGCTCGTCGTCGTCGGGGAAGTGCTCGGCAATCTTGGTGGAGGTAATCTCCAGCAGACCGGTCGGGGTCTTGAGCGGATGGTTCACGGGGTCTTCGTAGAACTCGCGCAGACCGGGCTTGACCTTTTCGTTCGTCTCGCAGTCCGTCGGAATGACAAATATGTCGTTCTTGTGGAAATCGTCCTTCTCGTCAAGGTGGTTGACGCCGGAGGCCTGCCAGAACAGCTCTATAAGCTCGTCGTCGGAGACCTCGTTGCCGGTGTACTTCATGTACAGGTCATGGTCAATCTTCTTGGCAATGCGCGCTACGACCTCGAAGTCGGAAACAGATTCGCCCACGGGAGCGCAGGACTTGCGCTGGCGGTAGACGGACTGGTAGATGGCGGAGCCGGAGTCATCGCCGATGTCGTTGAGCTCGAACAGAGTGGCGACGGGCAGAATGAGGTCGGCCATAGTGCTGTCGTTCTCCAGCCACGGGTGCTGCACCAAGAAGAACTCAATCTCGTCGGTGTGCAGAGCCTTGGCGAAGCTGTAGCCGTCGTTCCAGCAAGTGACGTTGCAGGGGGAGTCAGACCAAATCATGTGAATCTTCGGGTATCCCGGCGCGGGGTACTCGTGGTGCTCCCACTGCTCTTCCTTAGGACCGCAGAAGGAGTGCAGGCCCCACCAGTCAACGTGGCCGTTGAGTATGGCGTTGTGAACGAGACAGCGGGGAATACTCTGGTGCGGCGGCGTGGGCTGCGTATCGCACAGCTCCTTGACCTTGGGAATTGCCGCTTGGAACGGCCAGAGACGGTAGCGGTGGTCGGGGCTGTTCGGCGGACGCACGATTTCTGCGAAGTGCGGTATTTCGGGGGCCGCTTTGCCCTGATAGGGCAGCGGGTACTGGTTGGAAAAGAGGTTAAATTCGAGTATTTTCGCCTGATGCACGCCGGGGCCGCCCAGACCCTGCATTGCCAGCATGACAATTTGCAGACGCGCGGGCTCATGGCAGTAGGGGCCGCGGATAGTCGGACCGCCGTTGCCGATGATGGTGGAAACGGTGTGCTTGCCCCAGTAACGGGCGAAAGCCTTTATAGTCCACTCGGGGACGCCGCAGCGCTCGCTCGCCCAAGCGGGAGTTTTGGGTATGCCGTCCTCCTTGCCCAGAACATAGTCGAAGAAAGCCTGATAGCCGTAGCAGTGGGTGGCGACGTAGTCCTTGTTGTACAAATCCTCGGTCAGCCAGACGTAAATCATGCCCAGCTGCAGCGCGGCGTCGGTGTTCGGCAGAACGGGAATCCACTTGTCGGCGTGGGTGGCGGCGGTGAAGTTCAGCGCGGGGTCAACGTAAATGGCCTTTATGCCCACGTCGGACATATAGTAGGCCAGACGCATTGCCATGAGGCCGTCGAAGCCCATTGCCGTGGAAGCGGCGTCGGCTGCCCAGTAAGCGCAGGCGTCCGCGTTGTCGATGATGTCCTGATAGAGGTTGGCGTTGGGCATCATTTCGCCGACGGGCTCGCAGCCGTGAATGTTGCGCGCGCCCCAGCTCCAGCCTTCCCAAGAGTCTATGTTGCGCATCTGCACGGTGTAGCCGCCCAGCATAGACATCAGGCGGTTCGGGCAGCCGTGGCTGGGCGCAAGGTGCTTGCCTTCGCCGTGCATATCCGCCTCGATAAGCACCGTTTCGGGGCCGTACTTGTTAATCATGCGCTTGAGCTCGGAGGCTACAATGTCGGTGGCCTCTTCCCAAGAAATGCGCACATACTTGCTCTTGCCGCGGTTTTCGGGGTGGCGCTCGCCGTTGGGGTCCCAGTCAACGCGCTTGAGGGGGTACTTAACGCGGTTTTTGGAGTAAACTCTGGTCTTGTAGGCCAGATACATCGGAGAGATTTTGGAAACCTCGGGCGGCTCGAATTTAATGCCGCGGCCTTCGATTTTCCAAGGGTTCAGCTCGGAGACGGGCTGGTTCTCGTTGTAGTTATATGGGCGTATACGGGTTATTTTTCCCAGCTCCTTGTCGGATTCAACGGAGCAGGGCGGGCCGCTGTGCGGACCCATCAGACTGGCGGTTTTGAACGTCCGCCAGCCGTTTTTAACATCTGTGACTTTTCGGTCCATCTGTTACCTCCCAATTACTTATTGATTATTTGTCGATGTTGACTACCGGATAATGCTTCGCCGCATAGTTGTTGAAGAATACGGAGAGAATGCCCATAACCACCAGAATTATGGCAGAAGGAACAAACGCATCGGTAGAGGTGAGACCCTGAAGCTCGAAAAGGTAAATGTAGGGCGTGGAGAGGAATGCGCCGGAGTTGACGCAGGCCATAGTGATTGCGGTTGCCAGATACACGCGGTGTGCGGGTATGTAGGGCGTGTAAGCGCTCATTGTTGCGGGAATCATCATGGTTCCGAGGGAGCCGACCGCCAGTGCTACGACAACCATGGCGTAGGTGGTGGCGAAGTTAAGGATAAGAAGCGCGGAGGCCATGATAAGACATACGATGAGGTGCAGCCACTGCTTTGTCGCCTTGGCAATGAAGCCGAAGAGCAGTCCGCCGACGATTGTGCCGATGCCGAACACGGTCATCGCGTAGCCTGCGGAGACGGAGTCGCCGTAGCCGCGGCCGACGATAATCGGGGAGGCGTTGACAATCATGATGTAGAAGTGTACAAAGTACATCGCCATGAATACGGAGAATATCCACACAACGGCGGGGAAGGACTTGAGCGTGGTGCCGATGCTCTCTCTGGCTTCGGCGCTGCCGGACTGGGCAATGAGGTCGGGGTCGTTCTTGTCAAGCGGGAACTTGGGGCAGAAGATTGCCACGACGATGAAGGGGATAACGCCCCAGAGGTAGGCGAAGAACGCGGCGTTCCAAGAAATGAGTGCCAGATATCCGACGAGCAGCTGGGCGACGATGTTTATGCCGTACTGCGCGCTCTGCGTCCAGCCCATTGCGTGGATTCTGGTCTTTTCGTTGGTGACGAGCTTGTAAACCATGGAAATGCTCAGGCCCTGCATAATGCCGTAGCCTACACCGAAGAGGCAGCGGCCAAACAGCAGAGAGTAGAGGCTGTTGCCGAGGAACGCGGGCAAGGAGCCGCCGATAAAGTGGAACGCCATTGCCACCAGCATAAAGCCCTTGAGGGGGATAAGGCGGTTGACGGTCAGACCTGCGAACAGGCAGAGGAACACAGCGCAGAGGTTAGGCGCGTTGTTTACAAGCGTGATGACACTGTAGGGCGCGTCGGGGAACGCATCCGATATGGTCTGCAGCACGGTGCTGGTCCATTCTGCGCCGGAAGCTATGGTGTTGGCGAGAAGAAGGACTATAATACACGCGGTCGCATTGTTCTTAGTTACTTTTGTGTTGCTCAAAACTACTCCTCCTAAAAGATTTGTCTTTTTCGCTCAGGGTTTAGGTTTTGCCATTTTGCGCGAAATGCTTTTACTTCCGGCAGGCGGCTTTTGTTTTGGGCTCTGCCCGCCGTAATAAACTCAATTCATCGCCCTCCTAAATGATTGTCACTGAGTTTATATATAAGCAGCACACGGCTGTTGTCTCCGCTTATATAGTCGTCAGCCACTTCCTCCAGCTTTGTTTTTATCACTTCCCTTTCAGTTCAAGCTAAACAAATTCTATGGCTGTGATATGAAAACCAGAGAACTCGTTTCGCGTTAATGATTTTGTAACATAACTAATTCAGGTTTGTCAACGCAACCGGAGAGCATTTTTAACAAATGAAATTTGTTTAATTTAGCATAAATATTTTTTTGATTATTCGTTTTGTTTGACCGAAAATCACAACTTTCAGCGTCAAAAAACGACTTGATTAAATAATATTAAGTATTTGTGAACACGCCTTTTCCGTTCAAATCGGAGCATAAGCAAAAATTATGGTAATCCGTTCAAAATCGTCAATAATTAGGCGGATAAAGATAACAAGACCTCCGCTTGACCATTTGACAAAAAAGAGTTGTGATTTTTCCGTTTCCCATTTTGACGAAGTTCTGGTACAATGTAGCCAGTTCATCAGTAACCTTGGCAATCAAGTAATTTATTAACGCTATAAGAGAAACGGAGGAACAGCGGCAAAATAAATATAATCTAAGGCTAAAGCCATCTCACATCATAAAAACTTATTGGGAGGAGCAGAAATGATAAATGAGATGACCATAAAATGCTTTCTGTCGCTCTCGGAAACATTGAGCTTCACGCAGACAGCAAAGGAGTTGTTTCTCACCCAACAGGCAGTCAGCAAGCAGATAGCAACGCTGGAGTCCAGCCTCGGTTTCCCGCTCTTTGTACGCACAAAACACTTTGTCGTACTCACGGACATGGGCGAGGTCTACAAGGAGTTCTTCACTCTCGGTGAAAAGCGCTGGCATGAGCTGAAGGAGCAATGCAGCAGCTCCTACCGTGAAAAGAGCTCAACCATAAAAATAGGCTTCGTGGATTCAACCGACTACAAGAACATGGCCAACGTCGGCATCACGCAGCTGCTGGCCAAATTTCCCACCATTGACATTCAGATAATCAAGGGAAGCCCGATGGACCTCGCCGACAAGCTGGAAAAGGGTTTGGTTGACATAATTGTCACCTACAACCGCTACGCCTACCACGCCAAGACCTACAAGAGCGCCTATATTCAGGACTTGACGTTCTGCCTCGTGACCTCGGACAGCAATCCCGCCACCCGCGGCGCCGTGAGCTGGACGGACTGCGCCCGCTGCACGCTGATGTTCGACACCTCGGAGTTTGAGACGCGCACGGAGTGCCTGAAACGGGCGAAGCACACTACGGGCTATTTGGGGCTGAATCCGGAGGAGATAATCATTGTGGACGACTTTGCCGAGGGGATGCGCAATGTTATGGCCGGCAAGGGCGTTATAATCTGCACGGATATAACCTATGTGCCGGAGGGCGCGGGTCTGCGCCGCTTCCCCACGGAGAAAAACGACACGCTGGTGTGCATTTGGCGCGTGGAGCACGAGACGGAGGCCATTCTGCACTTCGCCAACAGTCTGTCCGGCGCATACGACAAGTTTGGCAGCGATAAATAAATAAGAATCCGAGCCTAATCCCGCGGGGATATAGGTCTCGGATTTCATTCTTTCCGCCTCTCAGGCGAGATATTTTTCACAAAAGTTTGTTGTTAAAATAATTTAGACACAATTTCGCGCCGCCAAACGGCGAGTTTGAGAATGATTCTTTTGCATAATTTCCTGCACAGGAACGGCAAAAGAGTCATTTTATTTTGCCCCGCCGCGTATTTTTCCCGCCGCGCCGCGCTGCGCATTTTGACCGCAATCCGACACGATTCAACAGATTGGGGTTGTTAAATTCAGACGGCGGATTTGTTGACACGGCGGCAAATTATATGGTAGAAAATTAGTACGATGAGAAAACGCAAACGGCCGTTGCGCTGTGTTTTCTCGCCCCCCACACCGCATTGGTCTTGGCGCTTAGGGAGAGTGCAAGCCACGACCTCTCTCCCGCGGTGTCCGGCTAATGGCTGAATGAAGCTCCTTGGCTTGCGCGGCTGCCCTCATTTTCGTCCGCGTCTTGAGGTACCGCGAGCCGCGGCGAAGATACCCGTGCAGGTCAAGTCTTCATTCAGACCCAGAAGCTCCCGTTGCTCACCTTATACCCCCGCCGCAGCTCTCAATCAAAATTTCCGAAAGCGAGGTTAAGCAGCAATGAAACGCAAACGAAACTTCAACGAATGGTTCATCGAATACCGTCTCAGAATGAGCGACATCAGATGCGAACCCATCGCATTCAGTCTGGGACACGAAGAAAGCGGAGCGCACAGCGAGGCTGCCGCTTCCGGCTTTGATGAGGACACGCTTATTGCCAGACAATAAGCAAAGCGTAAATGCTTAAAAAAGAGGAGACTCATTATGAAATTAGGAACAAAAAAGGGCAGCTCGGGCAACACAAAAATGCTCGGCCTCATATTTGCGGCAATAGTTATCGCCGCCTTCGCGCTTATCCCGCCGTTTTCCGGCCTTGCCGAGTATGCCGAGGACCCCGAGGCGGCAATGGCCTCAATCGGCATATTCATCGGCGCAATCATTCTTTTCGTCAGCCAAGTTACCCCGCTGGCGGTTTCCTGCCTCACGCTTATGGTGCTGCTGCCCTACTTCGGCATCAGCTCACTGACCGAAATCTGGTCGGACTTCGGCGGCTCGTCGTTCTTCTTCGTGTTCTTCTGCTTCGGCGTTACCGGCGCTCTGACGAACACCACTATCCCGCTGCGCATCTCCGCGTGGCTGACTAAAATCTCCCGCGGCAACGCCAAGGTGCTGGTTTTCGGCTTTACATATGTAATTACGCTGCTGTCGGGCTTCCTCTCCAACTTCGGCACGCTCATCATGTTCTTCGGCATCATAATGATGTTCCTGCAGACCGCCAAGTGCCTGCCCGGGCACTCCAACCTCGGTAAATGCCTGATGATTGCCCTGCCGTTCGCGGCCGGAAACGGTGGTTTTCTGACCCCCGCGGGCTCGCCCGGCAACCTGATTGCGCAGTCGCTGCTGGCAAACGTCGGCTACGACATCAGCTTCGGCGGCTGGTTCCTCATGTGCTGGCCGTGGCCGTTCGTCATGTCTACGCTCGTCGCGCTGTCGCTGTGCATTATATTCAAGCCGGAAAATCTCTCTCAGGAGGGTCAGCAGTCGGTGTTCGATGCCCGCGCCGAAATTGGCGGCTTCACCCGTCAGGAAATTGCGGCAATGGCGATAATCATCGCCACCATCGCCCTCTGGTTCCTCAGTACTTGGATTAGCTCTCTCAACACCACGGTCATTGCCGGCTGTGCCTTCTTCCTCATGTTCCTGCCCGTCGTGGGGCTGATGGACTGGAAAACATATGTTAAAGAAGCGGACTGGAACCTGCTGATGATGGTCGGCTCGGTGGCTATCACAATGGGCTGTGTCAACTCCACGGGCGCTATGAGCTGGGTTATGAACACACTCTTCGCCAACGTGGGACTGCTGAATACTTTCCTGCTCTTCCTCGTCGTCGGCTTCGTTATCTGCTATCTGCGTGTGCTCATTCCCACGAACCCGTCCGTCGCTGCAATTTTCGTCCCCGTGATGATAGGCATAGCCGAGGTCGTGGTGCAGACGAGCGGCGTCGATTATACCCTCGCCATGTCCTTTGTCCCCCTGTTCTGGGGCGGCGCGACGATAACGCTGCTGTACACGGAGCCTATCTACCTCTACACCTACAGCTCCGGCTACTTCTCCGCGGGAGATTTGTTCAAGGCCGGCCTTGGACCAACGCTGGTGATGATAGTCATAATCGCCGCGGTGTTCCCCACTTGGTTCGGTATGTTCGCCTGAGACGTACGCTGAAATCAGCATAAAACTTGAGAATGGAGGCAATTTCATGAATCTGACAATTTCGGGTCTTATCGGAACCGGCGGCGAAGAGGTCGCCATGTGCCTTGAACAAAAATACGGCTACCGCCGCATGGGCGCGGAGATAGTAGCCAAGGCCGCGGAGCAATACCGAAGCGTGAGCAAGTCCGCCGGCAAAAAAATCTTTTACGACGAGACGATGGATATAAAAGGCGATTTGTCCAACGCCACGCTCCAGCTCTATCTTGACGTAATGCCCGAGGCGCTGGTAAACAAAGGCCAGTCTTTCCACCTCAGCCGCGAGCAGACAGATATGTTTGAGACGCTGCGCAAGGTAACAAAGGACACCTTCGACACCGAGGACAAAATTATTTTCATGGGACGCTGCGCGGGACATATCCTCCGCCGCGAGCACGGGTGCATCAATCTTCTTACCATTGACACGCCCGAAAACTGCCGCGCGCGCGTTATCGAGGCGCTGGACATTCAAAGCGACAAGGAGCTGAAAAAGCTCATGCGCGAGACGAACGCGCGCCGCGTCAATTTCTACGAAACATTCACCGGCTTCGAGTGGGGTCAGCCGGAAAACTTCGACTACTGCATCACGCCGAGCATCTTGGGCATAGAAAAAACCGCCGACCTCATCGTAGAAATAATAGCCCAGCACGCCTGATTTCCCCTAACTTTGGCAGTTCTTACTTACTTTCTTTCTTTTCTACCCCCCTATTCCGAGACACGGCCCGCAGTCACCAAAAGTGCCTGCGGGTTGTGTCTTATGTCCGGTATGTGTCCAATTTGACCACATACCAGAACTTTGAATACTTCATTATATGATATTGATTTTTACTGATTTATAGTATATTATATAAGTAAACAACCGCACAAAGCAGCCCCAGAACGCCCTCCGCAGTTTATCACCACTGATAAGATTTTGATAAGTGTCCATCGTATAGCTAAGATAATATGGATAATCAAAACAATTAAGAGAATAGGAGCGAAAATCTCTAAGCAAAACTGTTTAAGATGCAAGCCCCTACAACGAGTGGGAATGATTCCAGCCATTTCGCAAAATATCCATATTAACATTTAAGTCCGTACTGATGGAGGTCAGTACGGACTTTATTACTATTGCTTTTCCCGCTTGCCGCTATTTTTCCAGCTGCCGGTGAAGTAGCAGACCAAACCGACGAAGAAGGGGATGTAGCCGGCGACGGCGCTGCCGTACCAGAGGCCGGTTACGCCAAGATTCAGGCCGAAGCCCAGCAGGGCGGCCAGACCGATATGCCCGACAAGCCCGTCCAGTACCGCCA
This sequence comes from Oscillospiraceae bacterium, assembly GCA_021202845.1. Taxonomy (GTDB): domain Bacteria; phylum Bacillota; class Clostridia; order Oscillospirales; family Oscillospiraceae; genus JAJQCF01. The sequence goes on along the minus strand of JAJQCF010000011.1, from coordinate 10,635 downwards.
GCAGGAGGTTCAGGGTTGATTTCCCCGAACCGTTTATCAGGCCGTTCATCGGCGCGCGGAAGGCGCTGGAAAGGAACATCACTACGACAACATATTTATAATAGGATGCCATTTCGAGCAGCGCCGCATCGTTTGAGAAAATCCCAAACACAGCCCGCGGAAACACTGCCACTATTGCGGAAAGCAGCGCCGCCACGCCTACGGCTATGCAGCCCGCCGTGAACACCGTGCCGCCCACGCGCTCATACTTTTTCGCGCCTATGCACTGGGAAATCATAGCCGAAGCGGACGTGCCTATGGCTCCCGAGAAAATCATGCCGATGCTGTTCAGCTTGTTGCCTACTCCGGTGATGGCTGAAATCGTTATGCCGTAGCTGTTCACCCATCTGGACACCCACAGCTTGCCGAGCGTAACCAGACCGTATTGCAGCGCCATCGGGACACCCAAGAGAATCAGCGGGAGCAGCGCGTCTTTGTGCAGCCGAAAACTCTTGGCCGTGAAGTCAAATCCGAAGCGCTCGCGGCATGAGTACATATATACGAGCGAGGCGACAAGGCTTACTGCCTGCGACAGCACCGTTGCCAGTGCCGCGCCGAAAATCTCCATTCCGAGCGCGCTGACAAAAATGAAGTCCAGCAGTATATTCAGCACCGAGGCAATCGCCAGAAAGATGAATGCGTGCATGGAGTCGCCCATGCCGCGGAACACCGCGCTGACGCCGTTGTAGCCGAACGTGAACACCATGCCCGCCGCACAGGTTAAAAGATACTGCCGCGCATAGTCCCGCGCCTCGGCGGGAGTGTTTACGAAATCGAGAAGGTATTCGCGGAAGACAATCATGCCCGCCGTCAGTGCGAGCGACAATACAAGCAGGAATGTCAGCATATTGCCGATTGTCTGCTGGCGGGCGGCGTAGTCTTTGGCGCCCGTATGTCTGGCCACGAGTATCTGTCCGGCGCCGGAAAAGCCGAAGGCCGCAAATGTGGCTATGTTGATTAAATCGCCGCACACGGAGACCGCGGACAGCCCCGTATCGCCGACATACTGTCCGACAACCGCCATATCGACAACATTGTAAAGCGTTTGCAGGATATTGGAGATGAAAAGCGGCCCGACGAACATTACCAGCTTAATTGCTATTGAACCGCTTGTGAGGTCGGTTTTGTCTGCTTTTTCGCTCATTGCAGCTCCTTTTCCGATAATTCCGATAATGTAATCGAGCCGCCGGGCGTCGCAGTGGTGGCGCTCGGCGGCTCTTGCCATAGAAAAATAGGAGGGTTGGAAAAGTATCTTCTCAGTTTAGCTGTGAGCCTCGCGGAACTCGAGCACGGCGTCGCGCAGGGAGTGGCCGAGGTCGGTGGTCTGCTCGTCTATTTCAGTATAGACGTCGGAGACGGTGGAGAGGAATTCGTCGCACTCCTCGTCGCTGTAGTAGTAAATCTCTACGTTGTTCTCCTCAAGGTGGGAAATGGCCTGCTCATAGAATTCGTTGGAGATAGTCAGGCACTCCTCCATCCACTGAGCAACGCTCTCCTCAACACAGGCCTTCTGCGCGTCGCTGAGCTTGGCCCAAGTGTCTTCGTCGATGACGAGCGCGCCGATGCCGTCGGCTTCAGGCATAACACAGGCGTAGTCAACAACTTCGCCCAGCATCTGGCTGTACACCTGCTCAATACCGGTGATGCAGGAGTCGATGGTCTTTCTCTGGAGCGCGGTAGCCAGCTCGGACAGGCCGATGTTGGAGGTTGCAAGGTTCATGCTGACAGCCAGACGGCCGAGCCATGTGCCGGATACGCGGACAACCTTACCCTGAAGAGCTTCTTTTGTGGTGGGCACATCGCCTGTGCCGACGATAGCCATTCTTGCGGGAGGACGCAGGCCGAGGTAGTGTATGCCGTAGCCGTCGTAAATTTCGCTGAGTATGCCGGAGACGGAGTCTTCAAAGTCAAAGAACTCTTCGGCGTCGTCGCTGTAGCGGAAGCAGCCGGGCATTCCCAGATAGGCAACCTCGGTAACGGTCGTGCAGGTGGAGCCGGAGGCAAGGTAGACGATGTCAACAATGTTGTTTGTCATCTCGTCGAGCGCTTGGCTCTCCTTGTAGCTGTTGTCGTTGTAGGCGTTGAAGGTGAAGGCTCCGCCGGAGTTCTCGCTCAGTATCTCCTGAAGCAGCTCCATAACGGCGACCATGCTGGAGCCGGGGGTTCCGCCGTAGGAAATGTTGAACATATACGGTTCAATTTCTGCGGCGGTGTCTGCTGCATCGTCGGCTGTCTCGTCAGTGGCAGCGGTGTCGTCGGCGGTGTCTGCCGCTGCGGTGTCCGCCGTGGATGCGCCGGAATCACTGGCGGTGGTTGTGGTGGTTGTAGAGCTTCCGCAGGCGGCCATGCTGATTGCCATAGCCAGTACAAGAAGCACTGCAAGGATACGTTTTGTGGTTTTCATTTCTTAACCTCTTTTCAAATATTTTTATGTCACGTTGACATGAGGGACGGAATGAGAGTGGTGATGCTGGGGCATATGCAGAGAATTGCCAGACCGAAGGTGAGCACGCCTATCTGCGGCAGAGCGCCCTTGATAATGGTGCCAATGTCAAGGCCGGTGGTCTGCTTGAGGATAAACAGGTTGTTGCCGACAGGCGGAGTAATCATGCCGACTTCTACGCAGAGGGTGGAAACTATGCCGAGCCAAATGGGGTCGAAGCCGAGCTGAGTCAGCGGGGTGAAAACGAAAGGTATTGTAAGGGTGACCATTGCGGTCGGGGACATGATGCAGCCCAAGAAGTACCAGAGAATAAACAGCATTATCATAATGACCCAGCGGTTCACGTTCAGGCTTGTGCACATCTGCGCCAGCGCGGTGGCAATGCCGAGGCGGGCGACCACGTTGGTGAGCATCAGCGCGGCGGTCAGCATGAGTATCATCATGGAGCTGGACTTGACGGTTGCTTCCATAGAGGTGAAGAACACCTGCTTATTCATCTTGCGCTTGAACACGACAAGCAGGAAGGCAACAACGGCTCCCAGACCGGCACATTCAGTGGCGGTGGCCGCGCCGGAGTACATGCCGTAGATTATGACCGCAATAAGAATGAGCGCGGGGCCGGCCTTGGCAAAGTCCTGCAGGAAGTTTGTGTTATACTCCTCGTATACTATCTCCTGCTGCGCCGCCGGAGCGCCCTTGATATGGCGCTGCTGGCCTATGACCTCCGGCGTAACGTGCGCGCGGACTATTGAGTATACGCACATGAGAGCCGAGAGCAGAAGTCCGGGGAGAATACCCGCCATGAGCAGCTTCAAAATTGAAGTCTGGGTGAGTATGCCGTACATAACCAGCGTGATGCTGGGCGGAATCATTATTCCCAGCGTACCGCCGCCAGCGACGGTGCCGATTGAGAAGTCGTCGCGGTAGCCGCGCTTCCTCATAGCTTCCAAGGAAACCTTGCCGATGGTGGCGGCAGTGGCGGGCGAGGAGCCGCAGAGCGCGGCAAAAATGGTGCAGGCCAAGGTCGTGGCAACGGCGAGGCCGCCCTTTATCTTGCGCAGGTACTTCGCCATGACGTAGTATATGTCCTCGGCAATACCGCCCTTTGCCATAAATTCGGCCATCATAATGAACAGAGGCACTATGACGTTGTCCGTGCTTATGGCGTTGTCATACATCTTGGTTGCAAGGAACGAGAGGTGGCCGGTGGAAAGAAACAGCAGCGTTGCCATTGAGGCCGTGAAGCCGAGCGTTGTGGCGATAGGTCCGCCGATGGCTATTGAGATAATAAGTATTATCAGAATAATAAGCAAAGAATACAGCATTTATCCGGCCTCCTTATTCTATGTATTCGTCGCTGTCCGTGAAAAGCGTCAGGACTATGAAGAACACGGTGATAAGCATCAAAATACAGCCTAAGAAAATTATCAGGTAGAGCACAAACTGGGGTATGGGGTAGGTAGCCGCGGTCATTGAGCCTAAGCTGTAGCTGTTCATCATCATCTTAAAGACCCAGTAGGTTGTTATGCCGAGGAACACCAGCGTCTGGCAGTGACCGACTATTGCCATGATACGCGAACCGATGCGGTTGCGAGCGCAATGTGTCTTTTTGTCCACCGCTTTTCGCACCATGTCCACACCGACGTGACCGTGAACTTGGAAGGTATAAGCACATCCCATGAACAGAGCCAGACAGTGCAGGTATGTAGCATAGTCGGTCATCCATGATGTCGGGTGGCGGAACACGTAGCGAAGAATTGCCTCGGCCAAAAACATAATGGCGACAACAAAGCAAAGACACCCGCCGATTCTGCCGAATATTTGGTTGATTTTTTTCAAGAGCTTCGGATAGGGCATTTTCCATTCCTCCTTCTTCTATCTGTTATTATATATGCTTCTCCGTCAACAGCTCATTCGCTATGACTACCGCCTCCTTTATGCACGCTTGAGGAAAGTCCCCGCCGCTCGGCGAGCCTCCGCCGCCGTTTTTGCAGCCTCCGGGACACGCCCGGACTTCCAGTATATCATATTTTCCGCTGAGGGCAGCGGCTTTTGCCGCGGCCAGCCCGCTGATTTTGGCGATTTTCAAGTCCGCTCCGTCGTGCTTGACGGTAAATTCATAAAGCTCAGGCATGAGCGACGGCGCGGACGGCTTTTTGCTTTCCGGCAGCGTGTCAAACGCCTCGGGCGCTGTGCTGTCCCATATCTTTCCCGCGGTGAAGCTCGAAACGCAGGCTCTGCGCAGCATCCAGAACAGCTCTCTCGTGGTGAGGTTCAAATCCACTCCGTCTTTGCTTTCAATGTCCTTTTTGGCAATGCAGTTATCGAAGCTGACCGCAAATATGCGCTTGTCAGATTTTTCACATTTCAGCCTGCGCGCAAGGCACTCCGCTCCGCCTGCGTAGGAAATGAACTCGTACTCGGGAAAATTCCTCTCGGCGTAGCGTTTCCAAGCGGGGCACTCGCCGATTAAAATCGGGCGCTCGGCAGCTTCGTCGAATATATTTTCGGGAATCTCGGGGTCAAAGCTGCCCCCGTCGTACACGGCGTCGAAGCCTATTTTGCGCAGCAGCGCGGCTATCTTGCCGCCGCAGGGAGTGTCGGGCGCGTCGCCGAACATCCGTCCTATGCTCGTATATGTATTCGGGGAGACGATTGCCGCTGTGAATTTAGTCTTGTCGTAAATTGCCTTCCACGCTTTTTTCTCATTGTTCTGCTCCGTCAGCGCGCCGGTCGGGCAAACCGCTGCGCAGGCTCCGCAGCCCACGCACTCTGTCTCGTTCAGCGGCAGAGTGAAGCCTATTTCTGTTCTGCCCGCTCTGTGCCCCGCCGAAATCGCGGATATTCCGATAACGCCTCGGCAAACGGCCTCACAGCGGCGGCAGAGTATGCAGCGGGAATTATCGCGCACCAGCCAAGGAGTGGAGGCGTCGCGCTTGGCGTCCCTGCGCCCCGCTCCGAAAGCGTGGTCGTCAACGCCGTAGTCCCGGCAAAGCTCCCGCAGACGGCAGTCGTGTCCGCGCGGGCAGTATGTGCAGTCCATGTTGTGGTTCGAGCATATCAGCTCCAGAGCCGTCCGCCTGTCGGCGCGAAGCTCGGGCGAGTCCGTTACAATTTCCATGCCCTCGCGCACCGCGGTGGAGCAGGCCGGAACGGGTCTCGGCTGGCCCTTGACGCTGACAACGCAGACGCGGCAGGCGGAAATTTTGTTCTCCTCGGCGAGATAGCAGAGAGTCGGTATGCTGATTCCGTTTTCCGCGGCGGCTTGCAGTATGGTGGCTCCGTTCTTCGCCTCTATCTGTTTTCCGTCAATGACAATTTTCATTGCACCGCCTCCGAAAAGTTTTGCAGCAGCGAGAGCACCGGCGTCACCGCGGCTCTGCCGAGCGTGCAGCGGGAGTTGCGCGCTATGTAGCGGCACAGCTCAGTCAGGCGTTCAATGTCCTCGGCCTCGGCAGTCTTGCTTTGCACAGCGCTCAGCGCGGAGCGTACCCTTTGCAGTCCGATGCGGCAGGGAACGCATACGCCGCAGGACTCGGCGGCGAAGAAATCAATAAGATTTATAACATATCCGACCATGTTCTCGCCGCGGGATATAAACCTCACCGAGCCGCAGCCGGCGGAGTTGGCGTCGGCGGAAAGCCGCGGCATTTCTATCGCTCCCGAGCCGCCGCCGGTCTGCACGGCGGCTATCTCTTCGGCCGCGCCTCCGGCGCACTCAAGCAGGTCTTGCAGCGTCACCGCGCCGTCCAGCTCATAAACTCCGGCAGCCTTCACGCAGCCCGTGACCGTATATATCTTCGGCCCGCAGCAGTCGGCGGAACCCGCGGAGCGGAACCATCCCGCGCCCAAGTCCATGATATACGGCGTCCATGCCAGCGTTTCCACGTTGCTGACAACGGTCGGCCTGCCATAAAGTCCGCTGACGCCGGGGAACGGGGGCTTGAGCCGCGTTTCGCCGCGTGCACCCTCTATGGAGGCTATCAAGGCCGTCTCCTCGCCGCAGACGTAAGAGCCCATGCCCATACGCACTTCGATTTCCCCGCTGCGCCCTGCCTCAGCTATGGCGGCCAGCAGCTTTTCCTTCAGGTCGCCGTACTCCGCGCGGAGGTAGATAAACGCCTTTCCCGCGCCAACCGTCCGCGCGCAGAGGGCAATGCCGTCTATCACGGCGCGGGGGTTACATTCCAATATAGCTCTGTCCTTGCCGGTGAAAAGCTCGCCCTCATCGGCGTTGCAGACAACGTACTTTTCGCCGCTCTGCGCTGCCGTCAGCTCCCACTTGTCTCCGGCGGGGAACCCGCTGGAGCGCCCCGCAAGGCCGGAGAGCTTCAGCTCGTTTATTACCTCCGCGGCGCTCATGGAAAAAATTTTTTCCCTGTCGTAAGCGCCGCTGCCCAGCAGAAGCCCTTTCCTGCGCACGGGGTAGTAATTTTCTATGTGCTCGCCCGTGCCGTCCTCGGTGAAGCTGAAGTAGCTGTAAAATTCGGCGGCTCCCACGGCCACGGCCTCGCTCACTCCCGCTTCGGCCGCAGCGCGCCGCACTTCCTCGCGCGGCAGACAGCCGCAGCGCGCCTGCACGGCTTGGAGGCTTTGCAAAACATTCATTTCGTTACCTCCCCTTTACCAGCCGACGGGCGGCTTGAAGTAGCTCTTGGGAGGGCAGTCAGCCGCGCCGATTCTGAAAACCTCGCCCGTCTCCTTGCGCTTGAAAAATATGCGCTGGTTTATCGGCAGATGCATCTCCAGCGCGCCTCTGGGGCAGGCCTCCACGCAGCAGGCGCAGTACCAGCACTCATCGGGATAGGCCACCACCGGCGGTTTGCCGTGCTCGGGGTTCGGCAAGAGCGTTTGTATGCGGCAGATGTTGACGCATGAGTTGCAGCCAACACACTTTTCGGGGTCGATGCTGACAGCCAGCGTGGGGCCGGAGGGATTGGGAACTATGTAACAGTTGTTGTCCATGCTTGTCAGCCCCTCTCTTCCGCCGTGCATTTCAGGTAATTTTCCAAATATGTCGCCTCATTGTCTCCCTTGAGCCAATACATTTTTTCCTTGTGCAGCGTCAGGACTTTTCCGTTTTCCAGCTTGTTGAATATGTAGCCGTTGCCGTCCTCGCCCGCGTCCTCGGCCTCTATGCGCGCAATGCAGGCGTTGAGAAATATTTCGGAAACGGTGATGCGCGTTTCGCACTCAAGTACCCGCGCCAGCTCGTGTGGGTTGCGCGCGTAGGTCTGCTTGGCCTCGGTGCGCTTTATGCTGTCCAGCCATTTCAGACCTTGGCGGAGTATGGGTATGGTTCTGTACTCGCCGCAGCACTGCTGCATAACCCTTGTGGAACCGCCCCACAGCTCTTTCCAGCTGACATAGGCCTCGGCGCTGCCGCAGCGCTCAACGGGCGCGTAAACCCTCTCGCGCTCGGTGTCAATCTGCTGCCTGTTAAGCGTCCGCCGTTCGCTCTTGTGCGCGAACTCGGCGGCTCTGTTGCCGGCGTAAAAGCCGCTGGAACAGGCGAACGAGCAGCCCTCCAGCCCGCCGGAGGCTCCGGCCACGAACAGTCCGGGTACGTTCGTCATCAGGTTCCAGTCGCAGGCTATTTCACCCTGACCGCCGTTTTCGGTGCGCCACGGCTTGACAACGTCGGGCTCTCCGTGGAACCAAGCGCCGAATTTTAAATAGTTCTCCGGCTTCTCAATGGGAGCCATCAGCATATCCTTGTCGGGGTCAAACCCGCTGCGTGTGTAGAGGTCGTAGAGCGTGAAGCGGCTTTTGCCCTCGTTGCCTATCATAACGCCCCAGATGCTGCGGCGCTCGTCCTCCGGCATTCCCGCGAGGTCCGCCCAAAGCGGCAGCTCGTATTCCCCCGCGCGTATGCGCTCCGGCAAATCGTGAATGATGTTGGCCTGACCTATGCCGCTGAGATTGTCGCTCTTGCTCGAGCCGATATACGGCTGACCCTCGGCGGGCATATTGCGCGAGAGCACATCGGTCAGCGGCTTGCCGTTGACGTCCTCCCACGGCACCTCTTTGCCGTTGTTGTCAACTATGGAGCAGGGGAACCAAGTGTTGGAGGGGTTGCCGATGCCGAAGCGCGGCCAAGCGAAGGGGTTGTTGCCCTTTGTGCTTCCGGCGCGGTGCATACCGTAAACCTCGGCGCCGACGTTCCACGCTATTGCCAGCCCCTCGCCGATTTCGTTCGGGTCCCAGCGGTAGCTGTTGCCGGTGATTTCGAGGTTGTATATCCACATGCTGCAGGCGTAGCCCGCCGTGATGATAACAGACTTGGCGCTGAACACATAAAACTCGCCTGTTTCCAGCGAGAAGCCCGTAGCCCCCGCGACCGGCTTGCCCTGCTCGCCGTTTTCGGTGAGGAGCGAGGTTATCATAACGCGCTCGTATGTCTCCGCCCCCGCGTCCTTCAGCGCGGAATAGAGTACGGGCTTTATGAAGTTGCCGCCGTGCAGCTTGACCGCCACCATTTCGCGGTAGTCATAGGCTTTCAGCAGGCCGCTTTTCTCGTCACGTGTCGGGGCGCCCGCGAACTCGTCCAAGTCGTCGCGTATGTTCAGCCCCATTTTTTCTAACTCCAGCAGCGCCGCCCACGCGCCCTTTTCGGCTATGTAGTCCCTGTGGCACATTCCCGTGTCGCGGCCTTTTTCGACATTCTCCTCCGCCGACATGGGACTGTCGGGGTTTTCCAGCACGGTGTTCCAGTGGTCCATTCCCGCGCCGCCGCAGCCGCTCTTTTTTATGGGAGCCTTGTCGCACACCGCCACACGCTGACCGCGCCGCGCCGCGGCAATTCCCGCACAGCAGCCCGCCAGTCCGCCGCCGATGACAAGGACATCGGTTGTGACACAGTTCACTTTATCGTATCTGACGGCATAGGGCCATCGGATTTGCTCATTTCCTCTGTTGGCCTGAAAATCCACCGGCTCACCCTCCTTGCCCAAGTGCTTTAAAACAGGTTTTTCAGAATGCTTGCAATTTCTTTATGTTTAGATTATAATATATCCGCCTGATTTCGTAAATTGAAATATTTATAATGATATTATTTCAAAATATCTAATAGTAGGTGAACTGTTTATGTCCGTGAACCTTGAATACTACCGCACATTTTACTACGCCGCCACGCTGGGCAGCCTCGGCAGAGCGGCGGAGGAGCTCTGCCTCACGCCGCCTACCGTGACAAAGGCAATTCAGGCGCTCGAATCGCAGATAGGCTATCAGCTGTTCCTGCGCACGCCGAAGGGCGTTCGCCTGACCTCCGCGGGCGAGGTGCTCTTCTCCAGAGTCAAGCCCGGGCTGAATCTGCTGCTCGCCGGTGAGGAAGAGCTGAAAATGATGCATTCCCTTGAGGGCGGCGTAATCCGCATAGCCGTCAGCGAGGCCGTGGCGTACACGTTTTCCATGCCGCAGATTTTGGGACGCTTCTGCGAAAAGTATCCCAAGGTGCGAATCACTATGAACCACTACTCCGCAGCCGTGGCCAAGGAGGCCATCAACAACAGCGAGATTGACTTCGCAATAATGAGTATCCCCGAGGGCAGCCGCCTTGACGACTTCAATTTGCAGCAAATATACACCTCTGACAACGTCCCCGTGGTGGGAAGAAAGTATGCAAAGTTCGCTTCGAGCGAGGTCACGCTGCGTGAGCTGAACGAGCTGCCGCTGATATTTGTCAATGTTGGCTACGGCGTCCGCCGCCACTATGAACATTTATACGAGCGCGCCGGTCTGGAGTTTAAGCCGGCCATAGAGGTGCCGTCGCTTGACCTGCAAATGAAGCTGGTACGCTACGGCAGGGGCTACTCCTTTGTTCCGCTGCCGTTTTTGAACAACTACGAGGCCGCGGAGGACGTTCTGCTGCTGCACCTTGCGGAAGAGGTCGTCTATAAACGCCCCGTCTACCTCATAACGCACAAAGCCCTCCCGCTCAGCCGCGCCGCGCAGGTGATGATAGACCTGATACTGGCCTCGGTCGATTGCTTCACCTCCTCGCCGTATAATCTATAGCCGCAAATATACCGGCAGTTTTTGATAATCCGAACCGAATTATCCAATTGGGTAATTCGGTTCGGATTTGCTTTTCTCGGCAAAAACAAGAACGCCCGCCGAAGCGGGCGCCCTTTGGGAAAGGATAGAATGGAAGC
>JAJQCF010000033.1 GCA_021202845.1 Oscillospiraceae bacterium | reverse complement strand
CAGTGAAGGAGGTGTGATAGTCCGCCGTGCCGTTGCGGCTGCGCCAATGCTGCGCCACCGTGGGGCCTTCGGGTGTTGCCATTTCATCGAGGGTGCCGTTTTCTTTGGCATCAATGTAATCCTGAAGAATCGTTGTAACGTTATAGAGCCAAGACTGCTCTGTGACAAGCGCCTCAAACTCGCCGCCGTCGAACTCCATCTTCCAACCGTTGTCGTCGTCGTTGAAGGTTACGGCTGTAGATTCATTCGAGGAGTGGTTCCAGAGCATATACAGCCACTCTTCGTAGGTGCTGTAAGTGTCACCGGAGAGACCGTCGGCCATATTGTTTTCGATTACATCGGCCGTGGCTCTGCTTATGTGGTATGTCGGAGTTGAGACAACTGTTACTGCGTCAGCGTTGGCGACTTCACTGCTGTTGCCGTCGTCATATATGGTTTCTCCGTTGACTACGTACACGTTGTCGTCGCCGACGATGTTGCCCTCGCCGCCTCTGTTGAGCGCGTCAAAGGCCGTAATGTTCTTGTTGCGACCGAGGTTTGTGCCTTGTATAAAGGCGCCCATATCCGTTATGGTGTAAACGTCTCCGTCTATCTCAAGCCAATCCCACTCGTCGGGAGTGCCTTCGTTGTAATCACCATAGGCGGTCATCAGGTAATCCTCTGCATCTACGCAGTCCGCATAAGGATATGTGAAGGGGAGACTGTATCCGGCCGTGTTTTGGGTCTTCCACTCCTCATTGGCTATGTAGGCTGTCAGTGCCTTGCTCATTTCGTCGAGCACTGCCTGATAGTATGTGCCGTCTCGAGCGTCGCCCAAGGTGGTTCCGTCTTCGCCGTCGTCAAGGGCAAGGACTTCGCCGCTGTAGGGTCTTAAAAGCTCCAAGCCATTTACATAATCAATGAAGGACACTGCCAAATCATTTTGCAGCTGCAGCTGATAATCAGTGAAGGTGGTGTATCCGCCCCATCCCACCATTTGGGTTATACCATCATCAAAGTGCATCCACGCATATGCGAGGTCGGCATTGTTGAGGTCCAAGATTGGGCAGTACATCATAGCCGCGTATACGGCGTCGGAGATTGTGGATTTGTAGTTCGTGGTATCCGCCTTTTCCTCGTCGGAGGCAGAATCGTAAGGCGTAGTTCCAATCCACTCAACGCCGAGAGCGCCTATCTCATAGAGATACGGGTAATATTCGGCCATGTCGCCGGTTGCTCCGACCAGACTGCTGGCCGCGCCGCCGCCGGAATCGGCTATGGAGACTATTTTCTCGGTGTCGCCGGGGATTTGGTCAGCGTTCGCCTTGAGGAAGCGGACACCGGCTTTCAGGTCAGCAATCATGGCGGGGGAGCTCGCAATATTGCGTCCGCGGGAGCCGACTGTTATGTAGATAAAGCCATTCTCCAAGCAGTCGCCGTCCTCCACGGCAAGATTGCCGTTATCTTCCCATACATATTGGAATCCCTTCTGCGGCAAACCAGTGTTCCAGCCGGAGTTGGAGTTCTTATAAATAATGGGGGCGGTGTCTATCGTATAGCCGTTTACAGTTCCGTTCCAGCCGCCGTCTTCAAAGTAAGCAGCGGGAACAAAGATGTTGATTTTCTGCACAACGGTTTCATTAGAGCTGTATGTGTATACAGGCGCGTTTTCAATGTAGGGGACATTGAAAATTTTGTAGTACGCGACTGCCGTAAGGTCAAGGCCCTCATAAGACTCGCCCTCGACTGCAGGCACATATTCCCACTCATATGTTTCGCCCCAGAACGTGAGAGGCTCAGGCATTTCAACGTCGGAGCCATCGTCGTCCTCGTCAGGAACACAAATATCATATATCCAGTCTATGACGGTTCCGGTGGTCTCACCCTCGTCGGAGCCGTGACCCATAGCCCACACGAGGCTGTAGTCAACGCCTTCAACGGTATCGACCATATTGGCAGCCATAGCAAGGTTATATGCTATAGTGAAGCTGGTGTGCTGGTCGGCGGTGCCGTTGCGGGTGCGCCAATAGGTGGCAGGAGTACCCTCTTCGTCACCGTTGGCAATAGCAAGCATAATTTGCGTTGCGTTCATCAAATAAGCCTGATTGACCACATAATCGTCGTTTGCCTGCTCGATGTAGAGCTTAACTTGGTCGGCATCAAAGCCTTCAAGGTCTACGTAATCATCGTAGTTGGCTTCAAGAAGTGCCGCGACGCTGGCGCTGTAGTGGGAGGCTTCCATGTCATCGGTTCCGAACGCGGTGTTCTCAGCGCTGTTGTCGAGGACATCGAATCCGGGTATATTCTTGTTGCGGGTGAGATTCGTTCCGCTTATGAAGCCGGACATGTCGCTGATGGTGACGTTATCGTCTTCGTCAACGGAAATCCACTCGGCGTCGGGATATGTCATCTCGACATATTCGGCTCTGGTTGAATATTCCGCGTCACCGGCTGCAACGTAGTAATCCACATACTGCTCAAGAGCGTCGGCCATGTTCGCAAGTATCTGAGTATAATAGCTGCCGGCTCTCGGATTTATAGTGCCGTCTTCATAATAATCAAATGAAAGCACGTTGCCGTTTTCGTCCTTAAGACCCATGTCGTTGATGTACTCGGCAAAAGCAACGGCCAAGTCGTCCTGCAGGGCGAGCTTGAACTCACTATAATCCTGATTGATTGTGGAATCGAAGTGCATCCAAGCATAGGCCATATCCGCATTGTCGATGTCGGCTATCGGGCAGAAGCACTGCGCTGCGTAGACAGCATCGCTTATTGTGCTGGTGTACGTGTCGCCGTCCTTGGTTATTCCGGCTGCGCCGATTTCGTACAGGTATTCATAATACTCGTCCATATCGCCGGAAGCGCCGAGTATGGAGCTCATTTCGCCGCCGCCGGAGGTGCCGACGGAGACTATGTAGTCGATGTCGCCGGGGATTGAATCGGCGTTGGCACGCAGATAACGAACAGCGGCTTTCAAATCAACTACCGGAGTCGGAGCCTTGCCGAGGCTGTATTTAAAATTGCCGTCGTCGTCTTCAACTACCATGTCTCTGCTGCGGGCGCCGACGCTGACATATACAATGCCCGCATTGACAAACGCCTTTATGGTTTTCACAAAGAACGCAGAGCTGTTGAACGAAAGCGGTGTGCTGGAGTTCCAGCCGGAGCACTCGTTAGCCACAACTATGGGTGCAGTTTCGGCGTTGTATCCGCACAGAGACTCGCCTTCAAGAAATTCGACGGGGACGAAAATATTCAGTGTTTCGTAAAGAATTTCGTCATCGCCCTCGGTGAATGTTGCCTCTTCCTCAGGGTTCGTGCAATAAACGAGCCGAGATAAATAGGCAATCGTTCCTTCCTCATTGTACTGCCATTCTACAGAGCCATCTTCCAAGAGAGCAGCAAGGTCAATAGAATATGACGTATCGCTGCTGTCATCGGCAAAAGAAATGGCCGGTACGAGTGACAGGGCCAGCGCAAGCGCCATTATGAACGCCAGCACTTGCCGTGCGCCTTTTGATTTAGTCATGCTTTTCCTCCTGTTTCTATAATGTATAGTTCCGGTTACTGCAAAAACGAACACTATCTCACAATGCATACCCCCATCAGCATAGTGCCTGACAAGGCTTTATGCACTTTGACCTCCCTTCCCAGTGCATTACTGCGTCTGATTATTTGATAATGCCCGAATTAGTTCTTTTATTCTACCATGTTAAAAAGGCCGTTCTGTGTGGCAAATGTGTCAGAATTGTGAAAACTGGCTGTCGCCTTTTTATTTTGCGACGACAACGAGGCGATACACGAGAGCCTGAGAATTTTCCTCCAGTCCGAGGGGATGGCGTGCATACCCGCCTATTCGGGCGAAGAGGTGTTTGAAATCCTGCAAAAAAGCACGTTGACCTTACATTAAAAAATAAACCCCCGCAAGGGGTTTAAAAGCTGTCGAATTTATGCTACAATGGCACAAAGCGGCTATTGCTGCGTATGCCGCGCAGGCGGCGCGCTGAATTACCGTACAGAAATCAGGAGGTACCGCTATGAAATGGAAACAGCTTTTGGCCTTGGGGCTGACGCTTGCTTTGCTTATCTCGCTTTGCATCACCCCCGCCGCGGCCGCGTCGGACTTCACCGACGTGGAGGGGCACTGGGCAGAAACTTACATAACCGACATGACGGAGGAGGGGCTTTTCACCGGCTACGAGGACGGTTCCTTCCGCCCCGATAACACTCTCTCCGCAACCGAGGCTCTGACGCTCTGCGCGCGCGTGGCGGCGCGGGTCTACGACCTTGACGACGACACGACGGAGGCCATGACCGCCGTCTGGAGTGACGAGCTGGAGGAGCTGCTGGGCGAGAACTACAGCTGGTTTTATGACGAGGCCGCCGCAGCCTTGGAGCTGGGCATACTGACATGGAGCGAATTAGAGAGTATGGCGGCTGCGGGAACGCTCGGCGCCTCGCTGGAAAAGCAGATGTTTTCCGTCTACCTCGTGCGGGCGATGGGACTGAACGTGACGGCGCAGAATCTGGACGACTACGAGCTCGACTTCGCCGACGCGGAGGACATAAGCTCCGCCTGTCAGCCGTATGTCTACCTGCTCTCCGCCTGCGGCGTCGTCACGGGCGACGAGAACGGCAGCTTCAACCCCGCGTCGTCGCTCAACAGAGCGGTGTCCGCCACCATGCTCTCCCGCGCGCTGGACTACGTCAGCTCCGAGGGCTTGAAGCCGGAGGCGGCGAACTACACAGATTACAGCTGGACATTCGGCGTTATCGAGGACTTGACCGAGGGGAGCGACTCCTCGGTGGTGATGGACCTGACAGGCACCGTAACCGGCGACAGAACCATAACCGTGCCCGCCGACGCGGACATATATAAAAATGACGCCGTGACTACCTCAAGCGCGCTCAAGGCCGGACTTTACGCCCGCGTCTGCTTCGACGGTGACGGCGCGGTTTTCGCGGTGCGCCTTTACGATTCCGACATATACGCGACCCGCACCGGCACTGTTGTCAGCGTCAGCGCGGACGAACTGGTGCTGGAGGTAAGCGACACGGAATACACCGTCCCCATTGACCGCTTCACCGCCGTCTACATGGGCGGCAACAGCGGCGACCGCTCGCTCATTTCCACCGGCAGCGGCTACACCGACGCAACGGTCAGATATGCCGTCGGCGGCGCGGCCTTTTCCGTCGAGCTTTCGGGCGGCGAGCGCTCGGAAGAGGGCCTCGTCGGTGACGTGACCACGACAAGCGGCGGCTACACGCTCACCGTTACCGGCTTTGACGGAACCGACGTGCAGTACACCGTGAACAGCGGCACCGACATAACGGTCAACGGCGCGGGCGGCACGCTCAAGAGCAGCTATGAGGGCAATTATGTCCTCGTGTGGGTATCCAACGACGACCCCGATGTTGCCATAAGCGTGGCCGTGGATACCTCCTCGGAGTACATTCAGGGCGCGGTGAAAAAGGTCACCAGCAGCGGCGGCAGCATTACCGTCACCGACCTCGATACCAACAGCGCCACCACGTATCCCGTTGACGACGACTTGGAGGTTTACTACGAGGGCGAGAGCGTCTCCATAAGCACGCTCACATCCTCCGACTTCGTGACGGTCAAGCTCACCGACGAGGGCAAGGCGCTGATGATTTCCGCTTGGCCGGGCACGGTGACTACAAGCGGCACGCTGACCGAGATAACCTACGCCTCCACCACCGTGCTCACCGTGCTGCGCAGCGACGGCGCGACCGTGCAGTTCTCGCTCGATTTGCTTGACCCGCCGACCATAACCCGCAACGGCAGCGACAGCAACATAGGCCGTCTCACAGTCGGCGACAGCCTTGTCATCACCGTGAAGTATCAGGAGGTCACGAAAATTGAGGCGACCGTGCAGAGCGCCAACGCCACAGGCGTTATCGAGAGCGTGACGCACACCTCCGCCAGCAGCGAGATAACTTTGCTCTTGACCGACGGTACGACCGAGACCTACACCATAAGCGAGAACGCCGTCATAACTCAGGACGACGACACAATTCTGCGCACCGCGCTCCAGCCGGGCTGGACGGTGTCTATGGTCGTCACCGGCACGGAGATTACGTCTATGGAGATTGAGGAGACTTCCACCAGCTCCAGCAGCATAAGCGGCACGGTGCTGTATGTGGACACAAGCGCCAAGGAGATACTCATAGCGCTTGACAGCGGCACAGCCGTAACGGTCACGGCGGACGGCTCGACAAAGTATATCGACGCCTCCACCGGCTCCAACATCACTCTGAAATCTCTTGCGACCGACGACAGAGTGACAATCTACGGCGAATACACCGGCGCCGACTTTGACGCCACGCTGGTAGTCCGCGCCTGAACCCCGACAGAACAAAATCCAAGAGCCGCCCGCCGACGCGAGGCGGCTCTTGCGCTGCTGCAGTGAATTTCTTATCCTCTCGAAAATTCTTTAAAAAGTGCTTGACTTATTTTGTGCAATATGCTAAAATGATGAGCTGTGTGGGCGTTTTGCGCCCATTTATGGGGGACAGACCGGCAAAGCGGGGCTTTGCGGTCGTTCCACTTTTCGAGGAAAGGAGGAAAACAATGCCTACATTTAACCAACTCGTCAGGAAGGGAAGACAGCAGTCTACCTACAAGTCCAACTCTCCTGCGCTGCAAAAGGGTCTCAACACCCTGAAGAACGCGGAGACCGACCTGCCCTCTCCCCAAAAGCGCGGCGTTTGCACCGCTGTTCGTACTTCCACACCGAAGAAGCCGAACTCCGCTCTGCGTAAAATCGCGCGTGTACGTCTGACTAACGGCTATGAGGTCACTGCCTATATTCCCGGCGTGGGTCACAACCTGCAGGAACACTCCGTCGTTATGATTCGCGGCGGCCGTGTCAAGGACCTCCCTGGTGTGCGTTACCACATCATTCGCGGCACTCTGGACACTCAGGGCGTTTCCGGACGTATGCAGGCCCGTTCCAAGTACGGCGCCAAGCGCCCGAAGGCCGGCAAAAAGTAATTTCGCAACCCACAGCTTAGCTTAAAATGCCCTGCTGTTTTATATATTATAATGTATAAAACCTCGGGGCGCAGACGGAGACGCGGTTTGCTCCATGCAGCCGTCTCTTTGAGTACCGTCGATATCATTTCAGAATGAAGGAGGGAAGTATAGTGCCCAGAAGAGGTAATGTTCCCAAAAGAGAAGTGCTGCCGGACCCTGTGTATAACAGCGTTCTGGTAACAAAGCTGATAAACAGCATTATGCTTGACGGCAAGAAGGGCGTAGCCCAGAAGGTCGTTTACGGAGCCTTCGAGATAATTGAAGAAAAGACCGGCAAGAACGGCCTTGACGCTTTCACCGAAGCCCTCAACAACATAATGCCTTCCCTGGAGGTCAAGGCTCGCCGTGTCGGCGGCGCGACCTATCAGGTTCCTATCGAAGTTCGTCCCGAGCGCCGTCAGACCCTTGGTCTGCGCTGGCTGACCGCTTACGCACGCAAGCGCGGTGAAAAGACCATGCGCGAGCGCCTTGCAGGAGAGATTATGGACGCCTGCAACAACACCGGTTCCGCCGTCAAAAAGCGCGAGGACACCCACAAGATGGCCGAGTCCAACAAGGCCTTTGCCCACTTCCGCTGGTAAATCCGGCAGTGTCGATTATATCATCATTATTGGGAGACAAGTTCAATGCCCAGAGAATACTCGCTTGAAAAAACAAGAAATATTGGCATAATGGCTCACATCGACGCCGGAAAGACCACCACCACCGAGCGCATACTCTACTACACCGGCGTCAACCACAAGCTGGGCGAGACGCACGAGGGTACCGCCACAATGGACTACATGGAGCAGGAGCAGGAGCGCGGAATCACCATAACCTCCGCCGCCACAACCTGCCACTGGAAAGAGCACCGCATCAACATCATCGACACTCCGGGCCATGTGGACTTCACCGTGGAGGTGGAACGCTCGCTGCGCGTGCTGGACGGCTGCGTAACCGTGCTGTGCGCCAAGGGCGGCGTTGAGCCCCAGTCCGAGACAGTGTGGCGCCAAGCCGACCACTACGAGGTTCCGCGCATGATTTACGTCAACAAGATGGACATCATGGGCGCGGACTTCTACCATGTGCTGGATATGATTCATGACCGCCTCAAGTGCAACGCGGTTCCTATCCAGCTGCCTATCGGCGCCGAGAACGACTTCCGCGGCATCATCGACCTTGTGGAGATGAACTCCCGCATCTTCTATGATGACCTCGGCAAGGATATGCGCACCGAGGAAATTCCCGAGGATATGCTCGCTCTGGCCGAGGAATACCGCGAAAAGCTGCTCGAGGCTGTTTCCGATTTCGATGACGAAATTATGGAAAAGTACCTTGAGGGCGAGCCGGTGAGCGTTGAGTCCATTAAGGCGGCCATACGCAAGGCCACCGTCACCAACAAAATGGTGCCTGTCACCTGCGGCACCTCTTATAAAAACAAGGGTGTTCAGAAGCTGCTGGACGCCATTGTGGACTACATGCCTTCGCCTTTGGATATACCCGCGGTCAAGGGTACCGACCCCAAGACCGGCGAGGACATAGTCCGCCACCCCAGCGACGACGAGCCGTTTTCCGCGCTCGCGTTCAAGATTATCACCGACCCTTACGTCGGCCGTCTGAGCTTCTTCCGCGTCTACTCCGGCACGTTTGAAACCGGCAAGAGCGTGATGAACTCCACCAAGAGCCAACACGAGCGCATTGGCCGCATTCTGCTTATGCACGCCAACCACCGTCAGGACATCGAAAAGGTCTACGCGGGCGACATCGCCGCCGCCGTTGGCCTCAAGAACACCACCACGGGCGACACGCTCTGCGACGAGAAGAACCAGATTGTTCTTGAGTCTATGGAGTTCCCCGAGCCGGTTATCCGCGTGGCTATCGAGCCCAAGACCAAAGCCGGTCAGGAAAAAATGGGCATTGCCCTGATGAAGCTGGCCGAGGAGGACCCGACCTTCAAGACCTACACCGACGAGGAAACAGGCCAGACCATCATCGCCGGCATGGGCGAGCTGCATTTGGAAATTATCGTAGACCGCCTGCTGCGCGAGTTCAAGGTTGAGGCCAACGTCGGCAAGCCGCAGGTTTCCTACAAGGAGACCATCACCAAGTCCGCCACCGTTGATACTCGCTATGTGCGTCAGTCGGGCGGCAAGGGCCAGTTTGCCCACGTCAAGCTCATTGTCGAGCCCAACGAGACCGGCAAGGGCTACGAGTTTATCAACTCCATCACCGGCGGCGCCATCCCCAAGGAGTATATCCCCTGCGTTGACCAAGGTATTCAGGGCGCAATGCAGTCCGGCGTGCTGGCCGGTTATCAGGTCGTTGATGTCAAGGTCACGCTGATAGACGGCTCGTTCCACGAGGTTGACTCCTCCGAGCTGGCGTTCAAGATATGCGGCTCTATGGCCTTCAAGGAAGCCTGCCAGAAGGCCGGCCCCATCCTGCTCGAGCCCATCATGAAGGTCGTTGTCACCGCGCCCGACAGCTACATGGGCGACGTTATGGGCGACCTCAACTCGCGCCGCGGCATGATAAGCGGCACGGAGATACGCCCGGGCGCCGCGGAGATAACCGCCAACGTCCCGCTCAGTTCCATGTTCGGCTACGCAACCGACCTGCGCAGCAAGACCCAAGGCCGCGCCAACTACTCTATGGAGCCCAGTCACTACGTCCAGCTCCCGAAGTCGCTGCAGGACGAGATAGTAAACGGACGAAAATAACCCCCGCGAGGGCTAAAAACTATTGCAAACAGGCGCAAATTACTGTACAATAGTCCCGTATGAACAAATAATTATAAAAGCAACCATTTTAAGGAGGATGTTTTCCAATGGCCAAGCAAATGTACGACAGATCCAAGCCCCATGTCAATATCGGCACTATCGGCCATATCGACCACGGCAAGACCACCCTTACCGCCGCCATCACCAAGTACCTCGCCATGAAGGGACAGGCCGAGTACGCTGACTACTCCAGCATCGACAAGGCTCCCGAAGAGCGCGAGCGCGGCATCACCATCAACACCGCTCACGTTGAGTACCAGACCGACGCCCGCCACTACGCGCACGTTGACTGCCCGGGCCACGCCGACTATATCAAGAACATGATTACCGGCGCTGCTCAGATGGACGGCGCAATCCTCGTTATCGCCGCTTCCGACGGTCCTATGGCTCAGACCCGCGAGCACCTGCTGCTCGCCCGTCAGGTGAACGTGCCCTCCGTGCTCGTTTTCCTCAACAAGTGCGACCAGGTTGACGACCCCGAGCTGCTCGAGCTCGTCGAAATGGAAGTCCGCGAGCTGCTCGACTTCTACGGCTTCCCCGGCGACGACACCCCCATCATCCGCGGTTCCGCCCTGAACGCTCTTGTCAGCGAGTCCACCGACACTGAGGCTCCCGAGTACCAGTGCATCAAGGAGCTCATGGACGCTGTTGACACTTGGATTCCCACCCCCGACCGCAAGTCCGATATGCCCTTCCTTATGCCCATCGAGGACGTGTTCACCATCTCCGGCCGCGGCACTGTTGTTACCGGCCGTGTTGAGCGTGGCCGCGTGAAGATTGGCGACAAGGTTGAGATAGTCGGCCTCAAGGACGAGACCACCGAGACCACTGTTACCGGCACCGAGATGTTCCACAAGACCCTCGAGTACGCCGAGGCCGGCGACAACGTCGGCTGCCTGCTCCGCGGCATTGCCAAGAAGGACGTTGAGCGCGGTCAGGTTCTCGCGGCTCCCAAGTCCATCAAGCCCCTCACCAAGTTCACCGGTCAGGTGTACGTTCTGAGCAAGGAAGAGGGCGGCCGTCACACCCCGTTCTTCAATAACTACCGTCCGCAGTTCTACTTCCGCACCACCGACGTTACCGGCGTCATCACCCTGCCCGAAGGCACCGAGATGTGCATGCCTGGCGACAACGTCGATATGAAGGTTGAACTCATCACCCCGATAGCCATCGAAAACGGCCTCCGCTTCGCTATCCGCGAAGGCGGCCGCACCGTCGGCTCCGGCGTCGTTATCGCCGTCGAGGAGTAATTTCCCAAGGCATAACCGCCAATAAATAACAACAAGCCGCCGCCGGAAAACCGGCGGCGGTTTTGGCATTAAATCCTTACAATGTTTTCGTCTTAATATCAAAAATTATTGGTTCTAATATAGAACCTTTTTTGCTCTGCCCCATCTATTGACGCAGAACCCATTTATTATAGAAGCGAAAAAACTCTTGGAACCATTGCAATTCCAAGAGTTTTGATGGTGGACGATACAGGACTCGAACCTGTGACCTCCCGCACGTCAAGCGGATGCGCTACCAGCTGCGCCAATCGTCCGGATATCTGAGCACATCTGTTATTTTAGCAAATATTATGCCGCTTGTCAACATAAATTTTTCGCTTTTCCGGCGATTTCTGTTTTATGTATATTTGTAATTCCGCGCTTGACAAACGGGCGGGGGAGATGTATAATTCCCTAAACAAAATCCCATGGGGGAGTAGCAAGCGCGCACGCGGCGCAGCAAGTCAACAGCACTGTCCGGGAGCTTCCTCGGTCTGGCTTGCTTTAAATTGCGAGACTCATGTATAACTGTTTTTGGCTATGCATGGGCGGGTAAGAGAATTATAACCCAAGCATACCGTTGACGGTTATGCTTGGGTTTTGTCATCTATAAATCTTTGTGCGAGAAAAATAAGGAGGAAACGCTATGCGCTATTACTGCGAGGAAAAAGACGCCGTGCTGGCGGAGCTGGGCTCTGCCGACAGCGGCTTGCAGGACGAAGAAGCGCTCCGGCGGCTGGAGCGGAACGGGCGCAACCGCATTGAGGAGGCCAAGGGAAAATCGCTGGCCAAACGCTTCTTGGAGCAGCTGGCCGACCCGATGATAATCATACTAATCGCCGCCGCCGTGATAAGCGGCGTACTGGCCGTGGTGGAGAACGACAGCTTTGCCGACGTTATCATAATCATCGCCGTCGTCATCGTCAACGCCGTGCTGGGCGTCTATCAGGAGAGCAAGGCGGAAAAGGCCATCGAAGCGCTGCGGGAGATGTCCGCGGCCACATCCCATGTAATGCGCGGCGGGAGGGTGCAGACCGTGCCCAGCGAGACGCTTGTCGTCGGCGATGTGATACTGTTAGAGGCCGGCGACGCGGTTCCCGCCGATGCGCGCATATTGGAGAGCGCGAGTATGAAGGTCGAGGAAGCGGCGCTGACGGGCGAGTCCGTGCCTGTGAGCAAGTTCATCGACATTATAAACCTGCGCGACGGCGAAAAGGACGTGCCGCTGGGCGACCGCCGCAATATGGTCTACATGGGCGGCACGGTTGTCTACGGCCGCGGCACGGCGGTTGTGACCGCCACGGGCATGGACACGGAAATGGGCAAAATTGCCGACGCGCTGCAAAAAACCGAAGAGGGACAAACTCCGCTGCAGCTCAAGCTCAACCAGCTCTCCAAAATTCTCACATGGCTCGTGCTGGGCATATGCGCGGCGGTGTTCGTTATTCAGCTCGCCAAGGCGGGCAGCCTGAGCTTTGAGCTGGCGCTGAACTCGTTTATGATTGCCGTTTCGCTGGCGGTGGCCGCGATACCCGAGGGGCTGGCCGCGGTCGTCACCGTCGTGCTGTCGATAGGCGTAACGAATATGTCGCGCCGCAGCGCGATAATCCGCCGGCTCACAGCGGTGGAAACACTGGGCTGCACGCAGATAATCTGCTCGGACAAGACCGGCACGCTGACGCAGAACAAGATGACGGTTGTGGACTTTTTCGGCGAGGACGAGGCGCAGCTGGCCTCGGCAATGGCGCTTTGCAGCGACGCGGAACTCGACCCCGACGGCACTGTGACCGGCGAGCCGACCGAGGCCGCGCTGGTGGACTGGGCCCACCGGCTGAGCAAGGACAAGACCGCGCTCAAGCAGCTCCTGCCCCGCTGCGGCGAGGCGCCGTTCGATTCCGGCCGCAAGATGATGTCCACCGTCCACCGCGCCGAGAGCGGCTGCATACAGTACACCAAGGGCGCGCCGGACGTTATCATCGGCAAATGCGCGTACTATCTCAAGGACGGCCAAGCCGTGCCCATGACGGAGGAGTACGCCGCGGAAATTTTGGCGGCGAACAAGGCAATGGCGGACAAGGCTCTGCGCGTGCTGGCCTGCGCCGAGCGCGTTTGGAGCGCCGAGCCGCAGTCGTTCGAGGCCGCGGAGCTGGAGCAGGAGCTATGCTTCCTCGGCCTCAGCGGCATGATAGACCCCGTGCGGCCCGAAGTGAAAGACGCAATAGCCGAGTGCCGCGGCGCGGGAATCAGGCCGATTATGATAACCGGCGACCACATCGACACCGCCGCAGCCATAGCCAAGGAGCTGGGCATAATAACCGAGGGCACGCGCGCGATAACCGGCGCGCAGCTCAGCGAAATGAGCGACAAGGAGTTCGCGCGCGAGCTGGAGAGCATCAGCGTCTACGCCCGCGTGCAGCCGGAGCACAAGACGCGCATCGTCACCGCATGGAAAAAGGCCGGCTATGTGACCGCCATGACCGGCGACGGCGTGAACGACGCGCCCTCGATAAAGTCGGCGGACATCGGCGTCGGCATGGGCATAACCGGCACCGACGTGACGAAAAACGTGGCCGACATGGTGCTGGCTGACGACAACTTTGCCACCATTGTCGGCGCTGTCGAGGAAGGACGGCGAATCTACGACAACATCCGCAAGGCGATACAGTTCCTGCTCAGCTCCAACATGAGCGAGGTATTCAGCATATTTTTCGCCACGCTTATGGGCTTTACCATTCTCCAGCCCGTACACCTGCTGTGGATAAACCTCGTCACCGACTGCTTCCCCGCGCTGGCGCTGGGCATGGAGAAGGCGGAGCCGGACATCATGCACCGCCGCCCGCGCGACGCCAAGGCGGGAATATTCTCCGGCGGCATGGGCTTCGACATAGCGTATCAGGGTTTGGCCGTGACCGCGCTGACGCTGGCCTCGTACTTCATCGGCCACTTCATCGAGACGGGCACGTGGGCGGTGACCGACAGCGCGGACGGCACGACAATGGCTTTCCTGACGCTCTCCATGACGGAAATTTTCCACAGCCTGAATATGCGCTCCCAGCGCGCCAGCATTTTCCGCCTCGGTTCGCAGAACATCCAGCTCCTGCTGGCCGCGGCCGGCTCGCTGATAGTGACGACAGCCGTGTGCGAAATCCCCTTCATCGCCGCCGCATTCGACTTCACAAGCGTAGAGCCCGGCGAATACGCCGTGGCCATAGTCCTCGGCGCGCTGATAATCCCCATAGTGGAACTGGTAAAACTCCTCCAACGCCGCGCCGCAGGCAGAGCGAAGTGAAGTTAGCGGCATAACGATGCAGCCGTATCAAAGTGTAGGCTTTGATACGGCTGATTTTTATACTTCTGACGCCTTTAGCTCAGCTTCAAGCTCCTCGTATACCTCACCACTCTGCTGCCGGCATAGAGCGCTGCAAGAGCCTCGGTACATGCCGCCATATTCGAGCCTACCGTGCCTCGGCTTATCACGTGTCCGATATAAACATGGCATGGCTTTTTCAGGATTGGCTTTGCCCGTTTCATTTGCCCCTTTGCTTTGCGTTCATTTTCTCAATCCATCTTTCTCTGAACTGACTTAAGCTGTAATGATTTGCTCCACCAGCATAGTCGGGGTCATCTTCCTGAACAGCATCATCTTCCCAACCGCAGACTTCGCACACGTTGTATGAACCTTCTTCTGGGAACTCATACTGTCCACATACAGGGCATTTATGCTTTGCCATAGTATTCCTCCTCAATGTCCTCATCTTGCTGGTCGTAGAAACCTTCTTCTTTGGCAAGAGCGTTCCCAAGTACCGTTACAATGCCCGATGCCATCTTGCACCGTTCACTCTCTGGTTCATCATCGCCACTTAGCTCGGCAATTTCGATGTCACACATGATAATGATGCTATCCCACAAACATCGCATCGCCGACACTAACGATAACAGTGAGTTGATATTGTTAATTTTTTGACGTCACGGTTGTAATGAACATCGCATCACCGA
>JAJQCF010000002.1 GCA_021202845.1 Oscillospiraceae bacterium | reverse complement strand
GTCGGCATTAACGAGCAGGAGATACAGCTGCTTATGGCCGAGCGGGGAAAATAAGCCCATGCAGATAGCCGTCCTCGCGCTCCAAGGCGCTTTTATCGAGCACCGCCAGATGCTGAGCCGCCTCGGAGTGCCTTCGTTTGAAATTCGCCAGCTGCGGGACATAGACCGCCCCTTCGACGGTCTGATAATCCCCGGCGGTGAGAGCACCGTGCAGGGCAAGCTGCTGCGCGAGCTGGGCCTGTTCGAGCCGCTGCGCGAGCGCATAAGCGCCGGAACGCCGGTTTTCGGCACCTGCGCCGGACTGCTCCTGCTGGCCGCGGACATTGAAAACGACACCCGCCGCCACTTTGCCACAATGGACATAACCGCCGTGCGCAACGCCTACGGCCGCCAGCTGGGCAGCTTTTTCACCACGGGGCAATTCTCCGGAGCGGAGATACCCATGACCTTCATCCGCGCCCCCTACATCTCCTCCGCCGCCCCGCAGGTGGAAGTGCTCTCCACCATAGACGGCAAAATCGTCGCCGCCCGCCAAGGAGCCCAACTCGCCACCGCCTTCCACCCCGAACTGAACGCCGACCCGACCGTGCATAAATATTTTTTGGACATGGTGGGCTGAGCGCTGAAAAAATAAGTGTATAATTCGTATATTGAAACCGGCTGCGGGAAAATCAACGCCCGCAGCCGGTTAATTGTATTCAGTTCCGCACTATTTATACAAATCGCTGCGGTCTACGAAGTGGGTGTGGAGGAGTTCGTGGCACAGCTCTGAGCCGGGGGAGCCTAAGAATTCGTCGTAGAGCTGCTGGACGGCGTCGTTTTCGTGCGCGGTGCGGACGGATTTGTTTTCGTCGATGTTATACAGTACCGACGCGCGCTTGGAGCGCACTTCCGTGTAGTGGCGCGCGCCGTGCATGACCTGCGGCTGGCCGCCGCCGTTGACGCAGCCGCCCGGGCAGGCCATTACCTCTATCATGTGGTAGTTCTCCTTGCCGTCGCGCACGGCCTCCAGCAGTCGGCGCGCGTTGGCAAGGCCGGAGGTCACGGCCACGCGCAGCTGCATTCCGTCTATGTCGTACTGCGCGCGCTTTGTGCCGCCTACGCCGCGCATTTCTATAAAGTTCGGCGTCGGGGACTCGCGGCCCGTCAGCATTTCGTAGGCCGTTCTAAGCGAGGCCTCCGCCACGCCGCCGCTGGAGCCGAATATCGCGCCCGCGCCGGAGGAGAAGCCGAGCGGGTCGTCGTATTCCTCGTCCGGCAGCTCGCTGAAGCGGATTCCCGCCATGCTTATCATGGTGGCGATGCCGCGCGTTGTAATGGCGTAATCGACGTCGGGCACACCGGCCGCCGCCTCGCCGTCGCGCGTCAGCTCGAACTTCTTGGCCGTGCAGGGCATGGCAGAGACGACTACAAGGTTTTTCGGGTCTATGCCCATTTTCTTCGCCCACCACGTCTTGGCAATCGCGCCGAACATCTGCTGGGGCGACTTGCAGGTGGAGAGATTGGGAATAAACTCGGGGAAATAAGTTTCGCAGTATTTCACCCACGCGGGCGAGCAGGAGGTCATAAGCGGCAGCGGTCCGCCGTTTTTCACGCGCTCCATTAGCTCCGTGGCTTCCTCCATAACGGTCAAGTCCGCGCCGAAGTTCGTGTCAAAAACATAGTCGAAGCCGAGGCGTCGCAGCGAGGCCACCAGCTTGCCCTGCGTGTTTGTGCCGGCGGGCATTTTGAAGCACTCGCCTATGGCCGCGCGCACGGCGGGGGCGGTCTGGATGATGACGGTCTTGGTCGGGTCGTCTATGGCGGCCATGACCTCGTCCGTGGAGCTCTTTTCTTTCAGCGCGCCCGTGGGGCAGACGGCTATGCACTGGCCGCAGCTGACGCAGGCGGTGCGGTCAAGGTGCATCTTGAACGGCGAGCCAATCTCCGTCTTGAAGCCGCGGTTATTGGGTCCGATTGCGTTTATGCCCTGTCCGGCCGCGCAGATGGCCACGCAGCGGCGGCAGAGTATGCACTTGCCGGTATCCTTAATCATGTGCGGCGGGGAGGTGTCCGGCTCGGAGGGCGTCATCTCGCCCTCGTAGCGGTTGTTCTCCTGCACGTCGTAGTGGTGACAAAGGCGCATAAGCTCGCAGTCGCCGGAGCGAACGCAGCTCAGGCACTCCTTTTTATGGTTCGACACCATGAGCTCCAGCGTCTTGCGGCGGTACTCAATTATTTTCGGCGTGTTGGTGTAAATCTCCATGCCGTCGCGGTCGCAGCGGTAGACGCAGGAGGCAACCGGCGTGCGGGAGCCGACCAGCTCCACAACGCAGACGCGGCAGCTGCCTATTTCGCTCACGCCGCGCATATAGCACAGCGTGGGTATTTCAAAGCCCGCTTTGTAGGCGGCGTCAAGAATGGTGGTGCCGACCGGCACGGTGACGCTTACGCCGTTTATTTTTACAGTGACCTTATTCATATACGGCCTCCTATTCTACGCTTATCGCGTTCAGTCGGCAGGCCGACATACACGCGCCGCACTTTATGCACTTTTCGGGGTCTATCCTGTGCGCCGTCTTGAGCTCACCCGTGATTGCTCCGGAGGGGCAGGCGCGCTGGCAGAGCTTGCAGCCTATGCACTTTTCGGGGTCTATCACGTAGCACGCCAGCCCGCGGCAGACGTGCGCGGGACAGCGCTTTTGCTCGGCGTGCGCGGTGTACTCGTCGCGGAAGTGGCGCAGCGTGGACAGCACGGGGTTCGGCGCCGTCTGACCCAAGCCGCAGAGGGAGTTATCCTTGATGTAAAGCGCCAAGTCCTCTAACTTCTCGATGTCGCCCTGTTCTGCTCTGCCCTCGCGTATTTTGTTCAGCAGCTCCAGCATACGCTTTGTGCCGATACGGCAGGGCGTACACTTGCCGCAGCTCTCGTCTACGGTGAAGCCCAAGAAGAACGCGGCTATGTCCACCATGCAGTTGTCCTCGTCCATGACTATAAGTCCGCCGGAGCCCATCATGGAGCCTATGGCGCCGAGATTGTCGTAGTCGATTGGCGTATCCATGAGCGACGCCGGTATGCAGCCGCCGGAGGGGCCGCCGGTCTGCGCCGCCTTGAAGCGCTTGCCGTTGGGGCAGCCGCCGCCTATGTCCTCAATGACCTGACGCAGCGTTGTACCCATCGGCACCTCGACAAGACCCGTGTTTGTTATTTTGCCGCCCAGCGCGAAAACCTTGGTGCCGCGCGAATTTTCCGTACCCATAGAGGCGAACCATTCCGCCCCGCGGGCTATTATGCGCGTCACGTTGGCAAATGTCTCCACGTTGTTTATAATGGTCGGCTTGCCGAAAAGTCCCTTGACCGCGGGGTAAGGCGGACGCGGCATGGGCTCGCCGCGCTTGCCCTCAATGGACATGAGCAGCGCCGTTTCCTCGCCGCAGACAAACGCTCCCGCGCCGAGGCGGAGATGAATCTTGAACGAAAAATCGCTGCCGAAAATGTTGTCGCCCAGCAGCCCGTACTCCTCAGCCTGCGCAATGGCCGTTTCCAGCCGCTCTACGGCCAAGGGGTACTCGGCGCGGACATAGATGTAGCCCTCGTCGGAGCCGATGGCCTTGCCCGCAATCGCCATTGCCTCCAGCACCGCGTGCGGGTCGCCCTCCAGCACGGAGCGGTCCATGAACGCTCCCGGGTCGCCCTCGTCCGCGTTGCAGACAACATACTTTTTCACTTTCCCCCTGTTGCCGGAGGCAAACAGCCACTTTTTGCCCGTGGGGAAGCCCGCGCCGCCGCGCCCGCGCAGGCCGGAGGCGGTAACCTCCTCAATAATTTCGTCCGGCGCCATCTCCGTGAGCGCCCTGCCGAGCGCCTGATAACCGCCGCGGCGGATATACTCGTCGATGTCCTCGGGGTCAATAACGCCGCAGTTGGACATTACAACGCGCTCCTGTCCGGCGAAAAACGGCGTCTGCTCGGCATACGTCACCGGCGCGTCCTCGCCCGTTTCGCCCGCGAGCGCGGAAAATGTGTACTTTCCCAGAGCGCGGCCCGTGGTGAGGTGAACCTCGGCAATCTCGCGCGCTTTTTCCGGCGTGACCTTTATGTAAGTCACCTTGCGCTGGCCGGGGTACGTGACCTCCACTATGGGCTCATGCTGGCAGCAGCCAATGCAGCCCACGCGCTTTAAGTCAACATTGTCAAGTCCAAGCTCAGCTACGGCGGCAGTCAGCGCCTCCATAACCGGCGCCGCGCCGGAGGCCAGACCGCAGGTCGCCATACCCACGGTCACACGCACGCGGTCGGAGCGCGTCAGCGGGAGAACGGACATATTTTTTATATCCGCAACAGATTTTTTCATTTCTGCTCCGCCTCCTTATCACGGTATTTTTGCAGGATACCCTCCACGGCGTCCGGCGTCATGCGCCCGTAGACCTCGCCGTCCACGACCATGACCGGCGCAAGGCCGCAGGTTCCGATGCAGCGGCACTCGGTGAGCGTGAAGAGGCCGTCAGCCGTCGTCTCCTGCCCTTCCTCCAGAGCAAGCAGCTCCTTCAGCCGCGCCAGAACAGCTCCCGCGCCCTTGACATAGCAGGCGGTGCCCATGCAGACCGACACGCTGTGCTTTCCGCGCGGCGTGAGGGTAAACATGGAATAGAAGGTCGCAATGCCGTAAATCTCCTCCAGCGCCCTCCCCGTCTCTCTGGCGATGACGTTCTGAATCTCCAGAGTGAGGCAGCCGTAAATCTCCTGCGCGCGCTGCATGATGCGCATAAGAGAGGAACGGCGGTCTTTAAGCTCGTCAATGGCGCTTATCAGAGCCTCGTACTGCTCCTCAGTACCGATGCTTATCCCGTTATTTTTGCAGCAGCTCAAAGCATTTCCTCCAATTCGTCAAAATTTTTCCTTTAGGAAATCATATTTTTCATAGTCTCGCTTGTTATTCTGCATAATATCACATTTAAGCTCATTTGTCTATTAAAATTTTGAGCTATTTCAACAAAAATTGTCCTCCCGCGTTTTGACTTAACCCGTGAGGCGTGGTAGAATGAACTTAATTGTCAATTACACTTCCGCCGCACGGGGGACTGCGCGGCGGGCAAGGCGGGATAATATAAAAATGAACGCGAAGGAAAAAATATTCACCAAGGATTTTTGTCTCATTTTGGCCAGCACATTCTTCAGCGCTATGGTAATGTATATGCTGATGACGACGATAACGGAATACGCGGCGTCCTTCGGCGTTGCGGCCTCCCTTGCGGGGCTCGTCTCCGGCATATACGTAATCGGCGGGCTGATGTCAAGACTGTACTCCGGCGGCGGGCAGGCGAAATACGGCTGGAAAAGGATTGCGCTCGTGTTTTTGTCGCTGCATTTCGTGGCCTGCTGCTGCTATTTTCTCACGCACAGCATAGGCTCGCTGCTCGCAATCCGCTTCCTCCACGGGCTGGGCTTCGGCGCCGGCTCCAACGCGGTGCTGACCGTCGGCACCTACACGCTGCCCAAGAGCCGTTACGGCGAGGCTATGGGCTACCTCATGCTCCCCGCCACGCTCGCCATCGCCGTCGGACCGTTTGCCGGCGGTTTGATTTATGACGCTTTCGGCTCAACCGGCTGTTTCGCCGCAGCCGCCGTGTGCGCGTTCTTTGCCCTCCTTTTTGCTTTCCTCATCAAGGTTCCGAACGATGTCAGCATCGCGCCCCCGGCGGCGGACGGGCGCGGCAGAGGTCTCAGCCGTGTGCTGGAGGTGCAGTCCGTGCCGCTCGCTTTTTGCATAACGCTCTTGGCGCTCGGCTACGTGGCGGTCATGTCGTTTTACCGTCTCTACTCGGCGGAAACGGGCTTGGAGCGCGAATTTTCGTACTTTTTCCTCATTTACGCCGCGGTTCTGCTGGCGGCGCGCCCGCTTATGGGCATGGTGCAGGACCGCTTCGGCGATAACCTCGCCTGCTGCCCGGGTTTGATTTTGCAGGGCATAGGGCTTATTTTGTTGGGCGCATACCCCTCCATGCCGACCATAGTTTTCTGCGCGTTCGGCTGCGCTATGGGCTACGGCGCGCTCTCCGCCGGTCTGAACGCCATAATCTCCGGCCACGCGCTGCCCGAACGCCGCACCTACGCCGTATCTACCTTCTACGCCCTGTGCGACACCGGCGTCGGCGTCGGCCCGTTCCTGCTGGGCGTAGTGCAGTCCGTCTCCGGCAGCTATCATATGATATACTTCGTCAGCGGCGCCCTCGCTCTGCTGACCCTGCCGTGGTACTATTTCGTGTGGGGCAAAAAAGGCGACACCGCCTCCCCGCGCCGCCACGGGTAAAGAGGAAATTTCAACTCTCGGCCATTTTGCTGCATGTTCATTCGTTATCCGCACCTTTACAATATCGCGCGGAGGTGTTATACTAAGAGCATACAATGGCAAGATAAATTGTTTAATTTTAAAAGTGGTGAGTTTTTCAATGCATTATATTGTGCTGGACCTTGAGTGGAATCAGGCCATGAGCGCCAAATCCTCAGTGTTCAACCATCTGCCCATACATCTGCGCGGTGAGATTATCGAAATCGGAGCTGTCAAGCTCAATGAGGACATGACCCCCGGCGATGAGTTCCAAATTTACATCAAACCCGTGTTCTTCCGCCGAATGCACTACAAAGTGAAAAAGCTGACCGGCATTGACACCGAGCGGCTGAATACCGGCGTCAGCTTCCCTGAGGCTATGGCGCGCTTCCGCGAGTGGTGCGGCGACGGCTGCACCTTCCTCACTTGGGGCTACGACGACAAGGGCATAATGGAGCAGAACATAATTGTCCACGACCTCGACTGGGATTGGATTGCCGAGTGGATTAACCTCCAGCCCATATACAACAGTCAGGTCGAGGGCGACAAGAATCAAAAGGCCCTGCACACCGCAATGGAGCATTTTGAAATCGAGCAGACGCGCGTGGCGCACGACGCGCTGGGCGACGCCTACAACACCGCGCTCATATGCTCGCACCTCGACATGGAGGTTGGCATCGCCGAGTACAAAAAGGGCATACGCCGCCTCTCCCTTGCGGCACAGAACGCGCAGAGCCCGGGCGAGCTGATGCAGGACGCGCTGGAGCACACCTGCTACGACGGCTTCTCCTCCCGCTCCGCGGCAATGGCGGACGAAAAGGTCTCCACCGTTCTCTGCCCCGACTGCGGCGAAAAGCTCACTTTCTCCAAATGGGTCAATCAGGGCGACAGGCGCTATATGTCCCTCGCCTCCTGCCCCGAGCACGGCAAATTCCTCGTGCGCCTCAAGTTCCGCAAAGCCGAAGAAAACGTCTGGTGCGCGAACCGTATTCTCTACCGCGCGGACAGCAAAACAGAGGACTACTACCGCAGCAAGTTAGCCGCCAGCCGCCTCCGCGGCCGCAGCCACAGCCGCGGAAAGTCCTCTGCTAAGAAGAAAAATGAGAAAAAGAAGAAGTAAATTAAAATAAGGACGTGACGCCGATGACTGAGCCCAATAGGCAAATCAAAGACAGCATTTTTACGTTCATGTTCAAGCAGCCGGAGTACACAAAGGCGCTGTATCTCCAGCTCCACCCCGAGGACACGGACGTAAAGGAAGAGGACTTCAAGCTGGTGACGCTGGAGAACGTAATGGTCATCGGGCAGTACAACGACTTGGGCATACAAGTGAGAGATAAACTTATCTTCCTTGTCGAAGCGCAGTCCACGTTCTCCGAAAATATTCCGCTGCGTATGCTAATGTACCTTGCTTCAACTTATAAGGAGTACGTAACGGAGCACAAGCTGTCGCTTTACCGAGAAAAGCCGGTATCAATACCTAAGCCGGAATTGTACGTTGTCTACACCGGCGATAAGCAGGACGTGCCGGACACGCTCAAGCTCTCCGATCTTTACGGAGGCGACGGTTCGGCGGAGATAACGGTCAAGGTGCTGGTAGACGACGGCTCGGGAGATATTTTGGACCAGTACATTGAGTTCAGCAAAATTTTCGATAAGCAGGCAAAGACATACGGCCATAATAAACGGGCTTTGGACGAGGCAATAAAAATAAGCACAGAACGTGGTGTGCTAAAGTCGTTCTTAGAATCGCGGCAAAAGGAGGTTGTTGACATCATGACGACATTATTCAACCAACAACAGGTGCTGGACATTGAGCTGTACAACATCGCTCAGGAGTGCAGAGAAGAAGGCAAACAAGAAGGCATTCAAGAGGGCGTGGAGAAAACGCAAACGGCTTTGATTAAACAAATGCTCAAACATTTCTCACTTGAAGACATTGCCCGCTTCACAAATATTCCGCTTGACGAGGTAAAGCGGATGGCAGAGGAATAGTGGCAACAGCAAATGGCTGCACCGTTTTGGTGCAGCCATTATTTTTCGGCTTAATAAAGTTATGTCAACCGAAGTAGGCTTCGGCTTGGCGGGCGTCGGCGTGGATTTGGGCCATTAGCTCAGCTGGGGTGTCGAAGCGGCGCTCGGGGCGGAGGAAGGAGTAGAGCTGTACGCAGAGGCGCTGTCCGTAAAGGTCGGCGTCAAAGTGCAGGATATTCGTCTCCGCCGTCACCCTGCCGCCGCCGAAGGTCGGGCGCACGCCTATGTTCGTCACGGCCGCGCGTTCCTGACCGTCCGGCAGCACGGCGCGCGAGGCGTAAACGCCGTGGCGCGGCACAAGCACGCCTTCGCCAATTAGCATATTCACCGTCGGCGCGTCCATTTTGCGGCCAATGCGCTTGCCCGTGCGCACCGTGTCCGTCAGCAGATATGGGTGCCCCAAAAAGCGGTTCGCGCGCTCGATGTCACCGCTGAGCAGCAGCGAGCGGATATACGTGGAGCTGACGGTTATGCCGTCCAGCGTGACCGCGGGGATAACGTCGCAGCTGAGGCCCTTTTCGGCGGCGTAGAGCGCCAGATTTTCCGCATTGCCCTCGCCCTTGAAGCCGAACGTGAAGTCATGGCCGACAACAAAGCCCGCGGCGGAGTAGGTCGCCAAAACATCGTCTAAAAAGTCGCGCCAGCTCATGCGCATGACCTCGGCGTTGAAGTGCAGGAAATATACGTCCTCCACGCCGAAATATTCATTGATTATGTAAACCCTGTCCGCGGCGGAGCTGATTAGCTCCACGCGCTCGCCGCGCACATATGTGTCGGGGTGGCTGTCGAACGTGAGCACGGCGGGGCGGGCGCCCAGCTGCGCGGCGCGCTCCTTAGCGCACTCTATCAGCTTGGCGTGTCCAATGTGTATACCGTCGAAAAATCCGAGCGCCAGTATATTTTTTGTACTTTTGGTACTGCCCATTTCACACCTCAAAAAAGCTCTTGACGCTCTTCAGACGCCCATCCGCGGCGGAGCCCAGAGCCAAAAATTCTCCGCTCTTGGAGTAAACGCGGTAGTCCCCGTCCGTCAAGGGCGTGGAAAAGCTGCCGCCGTTTCTTATGACCCGCTCCTGATTTTCCGTCAGCGCCAAGCTCGGGAGCGCGGAAAAGAGCGTGTCCACCGGCCTTAGCAGGCTCTCGGCTTTTCCGCACGCGGCGAGGTCGTAGACGCTCTCCAGCGCGGCGGCCTCGTCAACGGAGAAAGCGCCCGCGCGG
Source organism: Oscillospiraceae bacterium (assembly GCA_021202845.1). Lineage (GTDB taxonomy): Bacteria > Bacillota > Clostridia > Oscillospirales > Oscillospiraceae > JAJQCF01. The sequence continues at coordinate 74,001 of JAJQCF010000002.1, read as the reverse complement.
GTGCGGCGCAAATAGCTCAGGCACGCGCCGCAGCCCAGAGCACAGCCGATGTCGTCGGCCAGAGAGCGTATGTAAGTCCCCTTGCTGCAGCGCACGCGCAGAAGCGGGTCGCCCGACAGCTCGCCGACGCGCTCAAGCTCGAAAATCGTTATCCTTCGCGGCTTTCGCTCGACCTCGCGTCCGGCGCGGGCGGCCTTGTAGAGCGGCGCGCCGTTCACCTTTATGGCCGAGTACATCGGCGGCAGCTGCTCCTGCTCGCCGATAAAGCGCGGCAGCAGCGCGTCCAGCTCGCTCAGCGCCACATCTGGCGTGCAGCTGGAAACAATTCTGCCGGTGATGTCCAGCGTGTCCGTCACAGTGCCCAAGCGCAGGGCGGCGAGGTATTCCTTTTCGTCGTTCTCCGCGAACTGCACCGCCCGCGTCGCGCGCCCGAAGAACACCGCCAGCAGCCCCGTAGCCATCGGGTCGAGCGTGCCGGAGTGTCCCGCGCGCTTTTCATGCAAAACGCCCCGGAGCTTTGCCACAACGTCGTGGCTTGTCCAGTCCGGGGGCTTATCTATAAGTAGTATTCCGTTCATTCGCTCATTTCCAAACTTCGCAGACCGCCGCGTAGACCATGTCGGCGGCGGCATACGGCTCCGCCTCTATGGTGCAGCCGGAGGCCATCGGGTGACCGCCGCCGCCGAAGCGCGCGCAGATTTCGCAGGCGCTGACCTGCTCGTTCGTGCGCACGGAAACCTTGCTCCTGCCGGGCGCAATCTCGCGCACCGTCACCGCGACCACGCTGCCGCGCACCTTGCCCGCGAGCGAGGCGAGGTCGTCGCAGTCGTCCTCCGTCGCGCCGCACTCATCCATCATCTTCTGCGTGATAACGGCAATGCTCACCGTGCCCGCACGCTCCGAGCGCATTGTGGAGTACACTCTGCCCTCCAGCGCGAGGCGCGAGAGGCTGGCCGAGCGGAAAAGCTGCTTGTTCAGCCTGCCGTTTTCCGCGCCGCGCTCCAGCAGATGCGCGCCGCAGCGCAGCGCCTCGGCGTCCGTGTTGGCGTAGCAGAAGCAGCCGGTGTCGGTGCTGAGAGCGATGTACAGCAGGTTGGCCTCCTCGCGCGTCAGCTCGCCGCAGAGCAGCTCTATTATTTCAACTATCACCTGTCCGCAGGCCGCCTTGTCCGGCCTCACGAGCGACTTGGCGGCGTAGAGCGTGTTCGAGCCGTGGTGGTCAACGCACAAATCTACCCTGCCGGAAAAGCCCTCCGTCAGCATATGCTCCGCGGCGGTGTCCACGCTGATAACGGTGCAGTCGGGCAAAATATCGCCCGACACGTACTTTTCCACAAACGGCGCGTACGTTTCCGTAATGTCGGGGTTGGGCAGCAGCGCGGCGCTCTTGCCGCAGCGCCGCAGAGCCGAGCAGAGCGCCGCGGCGGAGCAGAGCGTGTCGCCGTCGGGACGCCGGTGAGTCAGTAGCAGGAAGCTCCGCGAAGCCTTGAGGCAGTCCACAAATTCACTGACCGTCATTGCTCTTCACTCTCCGCTCCATCGGCTTTATCGCTTTCGCCGCCCGAAATATTCAGGTCGCTTATCATCTTGTTGATATACGCGCCGTGTTCAATGGACTTATCCAGCTCGAAAATCAGCTCCGGCGTGTAGCGCAGAGCCAAGCGGCTGCCCAGCTCGCGGCGGAGCCACGGCGACGCGGATTTCAGCCCCTTCATAAAGTCCTTTTCGTTTATCTCGCCCAGAACGCTCAGCCAGACATGGCAGTAGCGCAAATCGCCGGTTGTATCGACGCGGGTGATGCTCACAAGCGAGCCTTGGTTCACTCTCGGGTCCTTCACCAGCGGCAGCAGGCGGGACAGGGCGAACTGGATGTCGTCGTTCGTCCTGTATAGTTTATTGGATGGCATGGTTCAGCGGGAAACCTCCTCCATGATATAGCACTCTATGATATCTCCGGCCTTGACATCGTTGAACTTATCTATCTGCATACCGCACTCGTAGTTCGTCTGCACCTCTTTCACGTCGTCCTTGAAGCGGCGGAGGGAGGCCAGCTGGCCGTCGTGGATAACAACGTCGTCGCGCAGCACGCGCACCTTGCAGCCGCGGCGGACAACGCCGTCGGAGACATAGCAGCCGCACACCGTGCCGACCTTGCTGACCTTGTAGGTCTCGCGCACCTCGGCGTGGCCGATAAGAGCCTCGGTGTAAACGGGAGCCAGCATACCCTTCATGGCGGCTTCAATCTCGTTGATGCAGTCGTAAATGACGCTGTAGAGGCGGATATCCACCCTGTCGCGGTTGGCGCTCTCGCGCGCGGCGGCGTTGGGGCGCACGTTGAAGCCGACAATTATCGCGTCCGAGGTGGAGGCCAGCATTATGTCGGACTCGGAAATAGCGCCGACGCCGGAGTGGATGACCTTGACGGATACCTCGGCGTTGGACAGCTTCTCCAGCGACGCCTTTATCGCCTCCGCAGAGCCCTGCACGTCGGCCTTGACTATGATGTTCAGGGTCTTCATCTCGCCCTGCTTTATCTGGCTGAACAGGTCGTCCAGCGTGACCTTGCGGTTGCCGCCGAGGGCTGCCGACTTCTGCTGCTCCTTGCGCTGGGCAACAAGCTCGCGCGCCATGCGCTCATCGGAGACGACGTTGAAGGCGTCGCCGGCCTGCGGGACCTCGCTCATGCCGGATATTTCCACGGGCACGGAGGGTCCGGCCTCGGTTATGCGCTCGCCCTTGTCGCTTATCATGCTCCTCGCGTGGCCGACGGCGGTGCCGGCTATGATTATATCGCCCGCCTTGAGCGTGCCGTTCTGCACAAGCACGGTCATAATCGGGCCGCGTCCCTTGTCGAGGCGCGCTTCGATGACCGCGCCGCGCGCCGCGCGGTTGGGGTTGGCCTTCAGCTCCAGCACTTCGCTGAGCAGTACAAGGTTTTCCAGCAGCTCGGGTACGCCCGCGCCGGTCTTGGCGGATATGGGGCAGACTATGGTGTCGCCGCCCCACTCCTCAGGCACTAACTCATATTCCGTGAGCTGCTGCTTTATGCGGTCGGCGTTCGCGCCGGGGGCATCCATTTTGTTTATCGCCACAACAATGGGTATGTTGGCGGCCTTGGCGTGGTTTATGGACTCCACGGTCTGCGGCATTATGCCGTCGTCCGCGGCAATGACGAGGATTGCAATGTCCGTCACCATCGCGCCGCGTGCGCGCATGGAGGTGAAAGCCTCGTGACCCGGGGTGTCCAAAAATGTTACGGGGCTGCCGTTCACGCTGACGCAGTAAGCGCCGATGTGCTGCGTAATGCCGCCCGCCTCGCCGGAGGCGACGTGGGTGCGGCGTATGCGGTCGAGCAGCGAGGTCTTGCCGTGGTCAACGTGACCCATGACAACAACGACGGGCGCTCGCGGCTGAAGCTCCTCCTCGGTGTCCTCGCGGTCGTCTATAAGGCGCTCCTCGACTGTTACCACTACTTCCTTTTCCACCTTGCAGCCCATTTCCATTGCCACGAGCGCGGCGGTGTCAAAGTCTATTATGTCGGAAACCGAGGCAAAAATACCGAGCTTAATCAGCTGTTTTACCACCTCGGAAGCTGTTTTTTTCATGCGCGAGGCCAGCTCTCCCACGCCTATCTCGTCGGGTATGGACACCTTGACGGGCTGACGGCGGGAAATTTCCAGCTGGAGGCGCTGCATTTTGTCGCGCTCCTCCTGACGGCGCTTGAGCGAGCCGGACTGCTGCTGGGATTTCTGGCGGCTGCGGCCGGACATTTTCGAGCGGCTGTCGCGCTGGTTGTCGCGCTGACGTCCGCCGCTCTCTCCGGCGAGCTTATCGAATTTTTCGTCATACTTGGCAAGGTTCGCGCTGCCGCCGCGGCGGGTGTCCACCACGCGCTTTTCCGCGACCTGACGGGGGACGTGCGGCTTTTTCTCCGCGTCCTTCTTCGGCTGGGGCTGCGCGGCGGGCTGGGCGCTCTGGGTCTGCCCTCCCCGCGCCTGACCTCCCTGCTGGCGGTCGCTCTGGGGCTGCGCGGCGGGCTGCTTGGCCTGCTGCGGCTTTGCGCCGGACTGAGCCTTGGGCGCGGGCTTTGCCGCGGCCTCCTTTTTCTCGGAGTGCTGGTTGGCGGTGGCAAATACCTCCTCTATGCTCGCTATCTGGTTGTGCTGGCTCATATATTCAAATATGATGTCAAGCTCCTCCGCCTCCAAAACCTGCATATGGTTCTTGGGAGTCGTGGCATAACTTGTGAGGATTTCGGTGATAACCTTGCTTGTCGTCTTAAAGTCCTTGGCTACCTCGTGTATCCTGTATTTGTCAAAGCTGCTCATTGCTCAGTTCCTCCTTCTTTCTCGCGCCGGCCTTGCTGCTCCTGCGGCGGCATTTGTCCTGTCTCTCTTTGCAGCCGCGGCCTCGGCGGCGGCTGAATATTCCTCTCCGTACTCCTCGGCCAGCGCCTTCATAAAGGCCGCCGCGATACCGGCGTCGGTGAAGGCCGCCATGCTGCAGCCCGGTCTGCCCGTGGCCTTGGATATTTCCTCCTTGGCATAGGGCACGCGCACGCTGCCTTGGCCTATGCGCTTGGCGTAGTCCCCCGCGCGCTTTCGCGCGTTGTCGGAGGCGTCGGCGGCGACGATTATCAGCTTTGCCCTGCCGTGCCTCACGCAGTCTCCGGCGGCAGTCTCGCCAATCTCGATTAGTCCGCCCTTGCGCGCCAGCGAGAGATAATTTATTGCCTTACCCATCTCCCGCCTCCATCTGCGCCTCAAGCGCGGCGTAAAGCTCCTCCGGTATGGAAGTCTCCAGCGCCCGTTCCAGCGCCCGCGATTTCCGCGCTTTTTTCAGGCACTGCATATTGGGGCAGATATACGCGCCCCTGCCCGCGGCCTTGCCCTTGAAGTCCAGCGCGGCGCCGCCCTCCGGCGGGCGAACCACGCGCACCAGCTCCTTTTTCGGCTTCATTTCACGGCAGCCGAGACACTGGCGCATCGGTATTTTCTTTTGCTGCACAGCGCTGCCCTCCTCTCCGCAAGCAAGTACAATGTATTATAAATCAAATCTCAGCCGCACGGCGGCCGGAGCGGCCTTTCAGTCCTGCTCGGCGGCCTCGTACTCGGTGTCGGGCTTGATGTCTATTTTGTAACCGGTCAGCTTCGCGGCCAAGCGCGCGTTCTGACCCTCCTTGCCTATGGCAAGACTGAGCTGATTTTCGGGAACGATAACGCGGCAGGACTTGCCGTCCTCAAGCAGCGTCACGGACACGACCGTTGCCGGAGCCAGCGCCGCGGCGACGTACTCCTCAACGGCTTCGCTGTAGTGGACGATGTCTATCTTCTCGCCGCCCAGCTCCTCCACGATGTCCGCCACGCGGCCGCCCTTAGGGCCGACGCAGGCGCCTATAGGGTCAACGTCGGGGTTGTTGGAGGCTACCGCCATCTTTGTGCGGCTGCCCGCCTCGCGCGCTATGGACTTTATCTCCACCGTGCCGTCGTAAATCTCCGGCACCTCAAGCTCGAAAAGGCGCTTGACAAGTCCCGGGTGGGTGCGGGATATGAACACCTGCGGGCCGCGCGGGGAGTTGCGCACCTCGACAACATAGACCTTTATCATGTCGCCCTCGGTGAGAGTTTCCGTCTTAATCTGCTCGTTGACGTTGAGCACGGCCTCGGTGAACTCGGCGTTGGAGTTGATTTTTATTGAAACGGCGCCGGTGCGCGGGTCGATGCGGGAGACGGTGCCGGTGAGTATTTCATGCTCGCGCGAGGTGAACTCCTCGTAGATAAGTCCGCGCTCGGCCTCGCGTATGCCCTGAATTATAACCTGCTTTGCCGCCTGAGCCGCTATGCGTCCGAACTTCTTCGTCTCCACGGGTATGCGCACAACGCCGCCCACGCACGCTTTTTTGCTGTAGGTCAGCGCGGCGTCCTCGTTTATCTCGGTCGCGGGGTCCTCGACCTCCTCCACGACCTTCATCTCGACGTACATATCGACTTTTTTCTTTTCCTCGTTCATCTCAATGACAACATTGTCGCCCGCGTCGGGATTATCCTTGCGGTAGGCGGCCAGCATTGCCTGATTGATTTTCTCGTACATATACTCGCGCGGAATACCCTTTTCCTTTTCGATTTCCTCTATAGCCAAGAAAAACTCTGCGTTCATCTTTTTTGATTCCTCCAAAATGTTTTGTTATATGTTATATAATATAGTTAATTCTCGTTGTTAAAAGTCCAAGCTGAGGCGCACCTGCGCTACCTCCGATTTTTCAAAGCGCACCGTGCCGGAGGCGGCCTCGATAGTCACCGCGCCGCCGTCGTAGCCGGAGAGCGTTCCGCTCCAAGCCTTTGCGCCGTCACGCGGGCGGTAGAGCTTTACGTCCACCCGCTCGCCCAGATATTTTGCGAAATGCTCCGGCTTTTTCAGCTCGCGGTCAGCGCCGGGGGAGCTGACTTCAAATACATAGCTGCCCTCTATGGGGTCGGCCTCGTCCAGCACCGGCTCGAACGCGCGGGAAAAACTCTCGCAGGCGTTTATATCCACGCCGCCCTCGCGGTCGATGTAGACCCTGAGGAACCACTGTCCGGCCTCCTTGACATACTCCACGTCCCAAATCTGCACGCCCAAGCTCTCCGCCACGGGGAGAGCGAGCGCCTCCGCCTGCTGCGCTATTCTGCTCATCAATCACCAATTCCTTACAAAAATATTTCACTCACAAAAAAGAGTGGGGCGCGCCCACTCAGTCAAGATACTCTATCTATGCACTACTATAACACTCGTCGGCGGCAAAATCAAGTGTTTTTTCACGATTTAACCCTCCCGCGGCAGAAATATTTGCGAAAAAGCCGCTCTGTGCAGCCCTTTTTAAAAAGGTTTGCTTAAATGCAAAGGGTGTGGTAAAATTAAGTGTGGTTTATTGCTGTATATCATTATATAACATAAGGCCGCAAATTTTCGTATACCGAAGGGATTGTTAAAATTATGAAGCATAACGCTTTTAAGCGCGCGGCGGCCGTGCTGACGGCGGCGGCTGCTGCGGTGACGATTGCCGCTGTGCCCGCGATGGCGGACGCGGAGGGCTTTGATGACGTTCCCGCGACCCACTGGGCCTACGACAGCGTACTATACTGTCAGGAGCAGGGCGTTGTCAACGGCGTAGGCTCCGGCGAGTTTGCCCCCGACGCCGTGCTGACGAAGGCCGAGTTTATCGTCATGGTCGGGCGCGCCGCGCTGGGCGCTGACGTGCAGACGCTGGACGGCGACGCTTGGTACTCCGCCTATGTGCGCGCGCTGGCCGAGGGCGGCTGTCTGGACGGCATTGCCGTGGACGACGCCGCGCTGGGCAGCGCCGTGACGCGCGAGGAAATGGCGCTCATTCTCTGCGCCGTGTGCTCCGACGCGAACGACTATCTGACAAACGGCGACTGGAGCGAAGCGCTCGCCGGTGCCTCCGATGCCGCGGACATGGACGCTCTCTCCGCCGCTGCCGCCGCCTACTGCGTCTACACGGGGCTGCTGAGCTGCGGCGAGGACGGCAGCTTCTCCCCTGCCGCGACCGTGACCCGCGCCGACGGCTGCGCCGCCGCGGCACGCGCCATATGCTGGCTTAACGCCGCGGACACCTCGCGCGGCGTCGCGCTGAGCCTCGGCGTCTCCGAGGACGCTCTGGCGCAGGTTGTCAGCGCGCTGGTCGTCGAGCGCATAAACGCTTACCGCGAGGCGCAGGGCTTGGCCGCGTTTGAGGAATTAGAGATAATGAACAGCGCCTGCAAGGTGCGCGCGGAGGAGCTTTCCGTGAGCTTCACCCACACGCGCCCCGACGAGAGCGCCCGCGCCACGGTCTACGCCGAGCTTTTCGGCGCGGAATTGCTGACGAACGAGACTATCACCAAGGTCAGGGATTCCCTCGACTTTGACGACACGCCCGCGGAATTGGCCGACACCATGCTGACCGAGTGGACGACTGACGACAACAGCACGCTCATAGGCAGCGAGGCCAACAGCTATATCGGCTGCGGCGTTTACTTCACCGAGACCCGCGTTTACTGCGCGGTGCAGTACACGGACGAGGCCAACCTGACCGCGGCCGGCATCGCGTTCAACGAGCAATAATATTAAAGATTTAATACATAACGAAAAGAGGATTTCCCAAAGATGTACAATAACGACACTATATGCGTACAGGGCGGCTACACCCCCGGCAACGGCGAGCCGCGGCAGATTCCCATTGTCCAGTCCACCACGTTCAAGTACGCCACCAGCGAGGACATGGGCAAGCTGTTCGACTTGGAGGCCAGCGGCTACTTCTACACCCGTCTGCAAAACCCCACCAACGACACTGTGGCGGCCAAAATATGCGAGCTGGAGGGCGGCACCGCGGCCATGCTCACGAGCAGCGGACAGGCGGCGAACTTCTTCGCCATGTTCAACCTCTGCTCCTGCGGCGACCACATTGTCTCCTCGTCCAGCATATACGGCGGCACGTTCAACCTCATCTCCGTCACTATGGCGCGCATGGGCATAGAGTCCACGTTTGTCGAGCCGGACTGCACGGCGGAGGAGCTGGAGGCCGCGTTCCGCCCCAACACAAAGTGCGTTTTCGGCGAAACCGTCGCCAACCCCGCGCTGACCGTGCTGGACATTGAAAAGTTCGCCGCCGCCGCGCACAGACACGGCGTACCGCTTATTGTTGACAATACCTTCCCCACGCCGGTGAACTGCCGCCCGATTGAGTGGGGCGCGGACATTGTGACCCACTCCACGACGAAATACATGGACGGCCACGGCAGCTGCGTCGGCGGCGCCATTGTGGACGGCGGCAAGTTCGACTGGATGGCTCATGCCGACAAGTTCCCCGGCCTCTGCACCCCCGACGAGAGCTATCACGGCATCACCTACGCCGAAAAGTTCGGTCAGGGCGGCGCGTTCATCACCAAATGCACGGCGCAGCTCATGCGCGACCTCGGCTCCATTCAGGCTCCGCAGCACGCTTTTCTGCTCAATCTCGGTCTGGAGAGCCTGCACCTGCGCATGGCGCGCCACTGCGCCAACGCTCAGGCTCTGGCGGAGTTCCTGCACGACCACCCCAAGGTCGTCTCCGTGCGCTACTGCGGACTGCCCGACGACCCCTATCACGAGCTGGCACAGAAATATATGCCCAACGGCTCCTGCGGCGTTGTGTCGTTCGAGCTTGACGGCGGGCGCGAGGCGGCCAGCCGCTTCATGGCCTCGCTGCGCCTTGCCGCAATCGAGACGCACGTTGCCGACGCGCGCTCCTGCTGCCTGAACCCCGCCACCAGCACACACCGCCAGATGACCGACGAGCAGCTTGCCGCCGCGGGAATCCCCGCCGGTCTGGTGCGCCTTAGCTGCGGCATCGAGTCCGCCGAGGACATCATAGCCGACGTTTCGCAGGCGCTGGACGCCATATAAGGGGGCGTTTCAGCAAAAATGCCTATCAGGATACCCAACGCCCTGCCCGCTGTGCAGACGCTGCGCAACGAGAACATATTCGTCATGACCGAACAGCGCGCGGAAACCCAGCAGATTCGTCCGCTGAAAATTCTGCTGCTGAACCTCATGCCGAAAAAGATTGAGACGGAAACTCAGCTCAGCAGACTGCTGTCCAACACGCCCATTCAGATAGAGTTAGAGCTCTGCCGCGTCAGCTCGCATGAGTCAAAAAACACGCCCGAGGAGCATATGCTGGCGTTCTACCGCCCGTTTGCGGAACTGCGCGGCGGCCGCTACGACGGCATGATAATCACCGGCGCGCCGGTGGAGCAGATGCCGTTTGAGCAGGTGGACTACTGGCCGGAGCTGTGCGATATAATGGAGTGGAGCAAAACGCACGTTCACTCCACTTTCCACATCTGCTGGGGCGCTCAGGCGGGACTTTACTACCACTTTGGCATCAAAAAGCGCGATTTGCCGCAGAAGATGTTCGGCGTTTTCCCCCACCGCGTCGAATACCGCCGTTCTATTCTTTTCCGCGGCTTCGACGACGAGTTTATGGTCCCCCACTCCCGCCACACCACCGTATGGCGCGAGGACGTGGAGAAATTGGACTCCGTGCGCATACTGGCCTCGTCCGACGAGGCCGGTCTTTACGCCTGCATGACCCCGCTCGGAAGACAGATTTTCATCATGGGGCACTCCGAGTACGACTGGGACACGCTGCAAAATGAATACCTGCGCGACAAAACCGCCGGCAAACCCATCTCCGTGCCCAAAAACTACTACCCCAACGACGACGACACACAGCGCCCGATAGTCTCGTGGCGCGCCCACGCCAACCTGCTCTACTCCAACTGGCTCAACTATATAGTCTACCAAAACACACCCTACGAGGTGGAGAGCATCGGCTACCGCCACACGGCGGAGGCCGACTCCGACTGAGCGCCTTTGCCCGCTTTGGGCGGCGCCGCCCGCCGGACACCCCTCCCGCAAAATCGGGGCGCGTCCGGCGGATTTTTGCGCCTTGGAGCGGCTTTTAAAATTTTTTCGATTTCCCTCTTGCAAAGTGACACAAGATGATGTATAATCGTCTTGCTCGCTCATACAAGATATTGTTTGAAGTAGAAAGAGAAACACAATTTACAGGAGGAAAGGGACAGGCAATGAAAATCATCAAGCGCAACGGCGCGGAGGAGACGTTTGACCGCAACAAGATAATTTGCGCAATACAAAAGGCGGTCTGCGAGGTGGACGGCGAACCTGAGCTGACGCCGCGGCAGATAGACTACATCTCTCTCGTCATAGAAGACCACTGCGCCGAGGTGGGCAGAGCGCTCTCCGTGGAGGAAATTCAGGAGCTTGTGGAGACGCACATTATTCTTCAGGGCGCGCCGGAGACGGCCAAGCACTATATCCGCTACCGCTACAACCGCTCCCTTGCGCGCGTTGCCAACACCACAGACAACAAAATTCTCAGCCTCATAGAGTGCAACAACGAGGAGGCCAAGCAGGAGAACTCCAACAAGAACCCCATAGTCAACTCCACGCAGCGCGACTACATGGCGGGCGAAGTCTCCCGCGACCTCACGAGCCGTATTCTGCTGCCGCCGGACATCGTCGAGGCGCACGAAAACGGACTTATCCACTTCCACGACACGGACTATTACGCTCAGCATATGCACAACTGCGACCTCGTGAACCTTGAGGATATGCTGCAAAACGGCACCGTCATCACCGGCACGCTCATAGAAAAGCCGCACTCCTTCGCCACGGCCTGCAACATCGCTACCCAAATAGTGGCGCAGGTGGCCTCGAACCAGTACGGCGGGCAGAGCATATCGCTGACGCACCTTGCGCCCTTTGTGCAGGTCAGCCGCGAGAAAATACGCGCCTCCGTGCAGCGCGAAATGGCGGAGCTCGGCGTGGAGCCGAGCGCGGAAAAGCTCAACTCCGTTGTGGAAAAGCGCCTGCGCGAAGAAATATGCCGCGGCGTGCAGACAATACAATATCAGGTCGTGACGCTGCTCACCACCAACGGACAGGCTCCGTTCGTGACCGTGTTCATGTACCTCGGCGAGGCCAAGAACGAGCAGGAGAAGAAGGACCTGGCGATAATTATAGAAGAAGTCTTGCAGCAGCGCTATCAGGGCGTGAAAAACGAGCAGGGCGTTTGGGTCACCCCCGCCTTCCCCAAGCTGGTATATGTGCTGGAGGAGGACAACATCCACGAGGACAGCCCCTACTACTACCTCACGGAGCTGGCCGCCAAGTGTACCGCCCGCCGCATGGTGCCGGACTACATCAGCGAAAAGATTATGCTCCAGCTCAAGATTGACAAAAACGGCAACGGAAACTGCTACACCTGCATGGGCTGCCGCTCCTTCCTCACGCCGTATGTTGACCCCGAGACGAACCAGCCTAAATATTACGGCCGCTTCAACCAAGGCGTTGTCACAATAAACCTTGTGGACGTGGCGCTCTCCTCCGGCGGGGACATGGACAAGTTCTGGGAGGTATTCGACGAGCGTCTCAACCTCTGCTACCGCGCGCTCATGTGCCGCCACAACCGTCTGAAAGGCACACTCTCCGACGCCGCGCCCATACTCTGGCAGTACGGCGCTCTGGCGAGACTGGAAAAGGGCGAGCCTATAGACAAACTGCTCTACGGCGGCTACTCCACCATTTCCCTCGGCTACGCCGGACTTTACGAGTGCGTTAAGTACATGACCGGCAAGAGCCACACCGACCCCGAGGCCACGCCCTTCGCCCTCAGCGTCATGCAGCACATGAACGACGCCTGCAAGGCGTGGAAGGCCAAGCACAACATAGACTTCAGCCTCTACGGCACGCCGCTGGAATCCACGACCTACAAGTTCGCCAAGTGCCTGCAGCAGCGCTTCGGCATCATCCCCGGCGTCACGGACAAGGGCTACATCACCAACAGCTACCACGTCCACGTCACGGAGAACATCGACGCTTTCAGCAAGCTGAAGTTCGAGGCGCAGTTCCAAGCGCTCTCGCCCGGCGGAGCCATCAGCTACGTCGAGGTGCCCAATATGCAGGACAACATTCCCGCCGTGATGCAGGTCATACGCTTCATCTACGACAACATCATGTACGCCGAGCTCAATACCAAAAGCGACTACTGCCAGATTTGCGGCTGGGACGGCGAGATTGAAATTGTCGAGGACGACGGCAAGCTGATTTGGCGCTGCCCCCAGTGCGGCAACACCGACCAGAACAAGATGAACGTCGCCCGCCGCACCTGCGGCTACATCGGCACCCAGTTCTGGAACCAAGGGCGCACTCAGGAAATACGCGAGCGTGTGCTGCACCTGTAAGCGGCGCTGAAAGGATTTATGTATTACGGCAACATTAAAAACTGCGATATAGCGGACGGCGTGGGGGTGCGCATCAGCCTGTTTGTTTCCGGCTGCACCCACCGCTGCCGCGGCTGCTTCCAGCCGGAGACGTGGAGCTTTTCCTACGGCAAGCCCTACACGACCGAGACTGAAAACGAGCTGCTTGCCCTGTTGGAGCCGAGCTACATCAACGGTCTGACGCTGCTGGGCGGCGAGCCTATGGAGCCGCCCAACCAGCGCGCGCTGCTCCCGCTGCTGCACCGAGTGCGCGAACGCTTTCCGCAAAAGGACGTCTGGTGCTACACGGGCTACACGCTGGAGCGCGATTTGCTGCGCGGCGGCAGCGCCTGCTGCGAGGTCACGGCGGAAATGCTCGGCCTCATAGACGTGCTGGTGGACGGCGAGTTCATTGAGGAGCAAAAAAACCTCAAGCTCAAGTTCCGCGGCTCGGAAAACCAGCGGCTTATCGACCTTCCGCGCACACTGCAAAGCGGGCAGACCGTGCTGCTAAAGCTGTGATTTGCAAATTTATATTATCAGGTTCTCTCTTTCGGGACGCCGCGCGGCGTCCCGAAAAATTTTTTACCCTCTTGACAAATTAGTCTACATTGTGTAGACTATAATTACTCTACATGATGTAGACTAATTGTGCGAGAGATGTCGGCGCGTTTTTGCCCAAGCTGCTGAACATTTCCGCCATAGAAAATATAGATAACCGAGCGGACGCATGAAAGGAGCAGCACATATGCCGACAATGGGAGCGCTGGAGTCGCGCTTTGCGGACATAATCTGGAGCCACGAGCCGCTGGCCTCCAAGGAGCTTATAAAAATGGCGGAGGCGGAGCTGGGCTGGAAGTCCACCACCTCGTACACTGTCTTAAAGAGGCTGTGCGAGCGCGGCATTTTCCGCCTGCGGGACAAGACGGTCACGTCGCTCATCTCGCGCGAGGAGTTTTACGGCATGAAAAGCGAGCAGTTTGTGGACGAGACCTTTTCCGGCTCGCTGCCCGCGTTCATAGCCGCCTTCGGCACGCGCAAAAAGCTCTCCGACGCGGAAATTGACGAGCTGAAAAAGCTCATTGACGGAATGAGGGAGTGAAATTTCGTGTTCTTCTACACATTTTTACCCAAGCTGCTGAACATGAGCCTGACCGCGGGCGTGGTTATTGTGGTTGTCCTGCTGCTGCGGCTGCCGCTCAGGAGAGCGCCGAAAATTATCTTCTACGCGCTGTGGGGCGTCGTCCTTTTCCGTCTGCTCTGCCCCGTGTCGCTGACGTCCGCGGTTTCGCTGTTCTCTCTGCTGGACGCGCCCGCGGCGGACAGCGGCGCGCTTTTAAGCCGCATCGAGTACGTCCCCGACGACATCGTACACACGGAGTACCCCGCCGTCGCGCTGCCGGTACCCGCGCTCGGCGAGGCGGTCAGCGCCGCGCTGCCGCAGGGCGAGGAACAGCTTGCCGCCGACCCGCTGGCAGCGCCCATGACCATCGCAACCTATATATGGCTGGCGGGCGTAACTGCTATGGCGGTCTATGCGGCGGTGTCGTATATACGCCTGCGCCGCGCTCTCACAGCCGCGGTGCCGCTGCGGGACAACATCTATCTGGCGGACGGCATTGCCTCGGCATTCGTCTTGGGACTATTTCGGCCTAAAATTTATCTCCCGTCCTCGCTTAATGTGCGCGAGCAGCCCTACATCATAGCGCACGAGCGCTGCCACATTCGCCGCGGCGACCACATCATAAAGGCTCTGGCCTTCGCCGCGCTCTGCGTCCACTGGTTCAACCCGCTCGTGTGGCTGGCGTTCATTTTGTCTGTCAGGGATATGGAGATGAGCTGCGACGAGGCCGTGATAAGAAAAATGGGTACTGGCGTTCTCGCCGACTACGCCTCATCGCTGCTGAACACCTCCGCCGGCAGGCACGTCATAGCCGGTACGCCGCTGCTGTTCGGCGAGGGCGGCGCGAGTGGGCGGATTCGCAATTTGGCGCGGCGGAGAAAGCCCGCTCTGTGGGTCACAGCGGCGGCAGTCGTCTGCGCGGTGCTGGCGGTCTGTCTGCTGACGAACCCGCAGTCAAGCTCCGCGGAGCTCGCCGCCGGAACATACGTCTCCGAGCGGTGCCTCTACATGAACCCGCTCAGCTCCTACGCCGCCGTGAACGGCGACTCCGGCTTCACGTACACTGTCGGCGAGGGTTCCTTTACAGCCACCAACCGCGGCAGCGGCACACAGACCGTGACCGCCGTGCAGAGCTGGGAATGGCAGGAGTTTCCCTACACCGACGAGGAATGGGCGGCGCTCTATATCGGGGGCGGCGCGGAAGACCTCAGCGAGCAGTACGGCGAGCTGAAATACATTCCCCTGACGTCAAGCAATTTTCTCATGCTGGCGGACGGCGACATTTGGCTTGTTGACTTGATGAACAGCCAGACCCTCGGCGCCTGCCTCTGGAGCATCTACACCCTGACGCCCCAGGCGGCGGACGGATAAAGCAGCAATCCCGCAGACCTCGTCATGTCTGCGGGATTGCTTGCTCTATATTAGTCACACTATGCGCTTGAACTGCTTGTCCAGTTCGCGCCTTGTCAGCTCTACGCAGACGGGACGGCCGTGGGGGCAGTATTTTATGTTTTGTTCCAGCACGTCGCGCACCAGCGCCTCCAGCTCACGCTTTTCCGAGCGCTTTCCCGCCTTTATTGCGGCCTTGCAGGCAATGGTGTGCAAAATTTCGTCCGCCGCGCCGCCCGGGTGTCCCGTGCGCAGCTTTTCCGCTACCTCTTCCAGCAGCGCCGTTTCGCTGCCCTCGCAGTCGGCGGGGACGGCGCGGATTACAACGCTGTTCACGCCGTAAAGCTCCACCTCAAAGCCGAACTGCTCCAATTCCGCGGCGTTTTCCGCCAGCAGCTCCGCCGTGTCGCCGCCGGGCGTCCACGCCACGGGCACAAGCAGCGTCTGGCTCATCACCGCGCCGCTTTGCGCTTTCAGCCGCTCGAATATCACGCGCTCGTGCGCCGCGTGCTTGTCTATGAGCAGCAGGCAGTCGCCGCGCTCGGCAACTATATATGTCCCCAGCGCCTCGCCGATTACGCGCACCGGCTCTTCTTCCTCAATCTTCGGCGGCTGCGTTTCCGGCTTTTCCGCCGCCGCGGGCTGCGGCGTGGCGGGTATGCTCGGTATGCGCGGCGGCGGCACCGGACGCGAGGGCTCCAGCGGTCTGCTCGGCTCGCGCATGGCAAACGTCCCGCCTGCGGAGCCGAGGTCAAGGCGCGTCTGCGGCGCGGGGCGCGGGGCGGCGGTTTTTTCGCGGTACTCCTCCGCCGTCATTTTTTTGTAGAAGGCGGGGTTTGGCTCCACCGCGCGCTTTGTTGTGGCGCTGAGGTCAATCTGCGCCGCTCCGTTTTCCGCGGCCAGAGCCTCCCGCGCGGCGTAGTACACGGCGTCGAAGGCCTCGCGCTCATTCGTGAACTTGACCTCCGTTTTTGCGGGGTGAACATTCACGTCCACCTGCGCGGGGTCTATGGTCAGATAGAGCACGCAGGCGGGAAAGCGGCCAGTCATCACCGAGTTTTTATAGGCCTGCTCCAGCGCCGCCTGTAATTGCGCGGACTTGAACGGTCGGCCGTTGATGTAGAAAAACTGTCCGCTGCGGTTGCCGCGGCAGCAGCGCGGCGCGGAGACGAAGCCCGACACGCTTATGCCGCCGTTCACGCTGCGGCACTCCAGCAGCCCCGAGGCCACGTCGCGCCCCAGCAGCGAGTAGACGCAGCTCTTGGCGGAACCGTCGCCGGGCGAGAAAAACTGTTCCTCGCCGTCGCGTATGAAGCGCACGGATATATCCGGCCTGCCGAGCGCGGAGCGCAGAGCCGCGCCCATGCATGCGCTGCCCTCCGAGCGGTCGGACTTCATAAATTTTTGCCGCGCGGGGGTGTTAAAAAACAAATCCTTCACGGTCATTACCGTGCCCACGCGGCAGCCGACGGGACCCATAGCGTCAATATCTCCGCCGGAGAGGGTGACGCGGGTACCCTCGTTCTCCTCCGCGCGGCGTGTGCGCAGCTCTATGTGCGAAACGGCAGAAATGGCGGCCAGAGCCTCGCCGCGGAATCCCATTGTGGAAATGGCGGCCAGCCCGCTCTCGTCGCGCAGCTTGCTTGTGGCGTGGCGCAGAAAGCACAGCCCCGCGTCCTCGGGGCTCATGCCGCTGCCGTCGTCTGTGACGCGAATCATGCCCATGCCGCCGCGCGCTATCTCCACCGTCAGGCTCCGCGCACCGGCGTCCATTGAGTTTTCCATAAGCTCCTTGACCACGCTGGCGGGGCGCTCAACGACCTCGCCCGCGGCAATCAAGTCCGCAACATGGGGCGAGAGCAGATTTATTACCGACATTCTCTCCGCTCCTTCTGCATAAAATATCCGCCTTTCACGCTCTTTCGTCAGCCTCCCGAGGGCAGAATGGAGAAGTGCATGAAGTCAAACTTCTGGCTGCCGTCGGAGTGCAGGCTGTAGCCCTGTCCGCCCCAGCCCCAGCCGTAGCGGGCAAACGCCTCGACAACGCTGCTGCCGCTGCTGATTGAGTAGGGACTGGACGATGCCATGGTTCCGGCAAAGCTCGTCCACGCGGTGTCGGTAGGCCACCAGCCGTAGCCGCAGGTGACGTTTGTCGTGCCGGTGTTCCAGTTTGTTGTGCACTCGCAGTTGTAGTAGGCGTTCACGTCTATGGCGCAGCCCCAAGAGTGGCGCAGCGAGTCCGTGTAGCGCGCGCCGCCCAGCGACCAGCCGCCGTAAATCGGGAACTGCTCGGGGTCGTTGTAGATGTCTTGGAATATGTACTGCACCTCGTCCGCCACCAAGCGGTGGACGGTTATCGAGGTGGAGGACGAGGTTTTCAGCCCCGTGTTTCTGTCTATAATCCAGATAGGCACCGTCACCGTCTCCATGTACCCCGCCGCGTCGGCGGAGGAGGTGAAGTAGGTCTTGTTGGAGTTGCCGAACAGCGCAAGGCGGCGCTCGGCGTCCGTCATGGTCTGGTACTGCTGGGCAAAGGAGACAAAGCCTTCCGGCGCGGAAATTGTCGTGCTGGCAACGGGGCGCGTGGCGTACTCGGCAAGACCGTCGTCGCCGTTCACGTCATACTCAAAGAGAAAGCGGTAAATTACCGTGGCGGCCTCGCAGCGGCGCAGACTGCTCTCGCCGGAAAAGCTGCCGTCCTCCATGCCTGTCAGCAACAGCTTGCCGCAGGCCTGCTCGACCGCGGATACATACTGCTCGTCGATTATATCATAGTCCGTGATGTAGTCCGCCGCGTTCTCCACGACTACGGTGGAGTCCATTGCTATGTTCGTGCAGACGTTAGCCAGCACAACGGCCATTTCGTAGCGGCTCATGGGCTTGTCCAGCTCCGCCGCGGTACACTCGAACATCACGCCGCCGCTGTAGACGTCGGACACAAGAATGTTGCTCTCCATTGCGAGGGTATAGTACTGCCCCGCCCAGTGTATGCTGTCGCGGCTGTGGTCGGTTGTGTAAAGGCTGCTGCCCGACGCAATAACGGCGCTGAGTATCATCTTCAAAAACTCTCCGCGCGTCACGTCATTGTCCGGCAGGAATGTGCCGTCGGTGTAGCCGTCAATTATCCCCGGCACGAGCGTCACCTTGCTTATCGCCTCGGCATACCATGCGTCGTCGTCCACGTCGGAAAAGCCCGAGGCCGAGGTCGGCACCGCAATCATGCCGCAGCAAAGCGCCGCCGCTAAGGCGAGGGTTATCAAAAATTTCAGCGTTCTTCTCATTTTTCTGTTTCTCCGCAGCCGTTAGTTATTTGTGTTTAGTCCCGCCGCTCCGCGCTCAATAATTAAAAGAATAGGGCATGAGCTTGGAAAGCGGATAGCTAACGTAGCGCCCGCCCGCCTTGGAGCAAAGCACCTCGATGTCCGGCGAAAACTCAACCAAAAACTGTCGGCAGGCTCCGCAGGGCATACAGTAGTTCTCGCTCTCGCCCCAAATGGCGATGCGCGTGAACTCGCGCTGACCCTCGCTCACGGCCTTGCAGACGGCCACGCGCTCGGCGCAGATTGTGCTGCCCAGCGCCGCGTTTTCTATGTTGCAGCCGGTGTAAATTGTGCCGTCAGCGCACTCCAGCGCCGCGCCGACGGGGAATTTTGAATACGGCGAATAGGAGTTGCCGGCCGCCTCCCGCGCCATGTCGAGCAGCTGTCTGTCGTTCATGCTAAGTTCTCCTCTCTCAATACGTCAAAAGTCCGTGTTAATCAAATGTTATCGTCCAGTCCTGAAAACGGTTGAACAAATCGTACTGCGTGGCGTTTATTCCGCTCACCACGCCGCGGTGCGTAAGTATCTGGCGCCGCTCAAAGCAGATTGGCACTATGGCGCCGTTTTCCATGACATAGCGCAGGGCCTCTTGGTACAGCTCATAGCGGCTCGCGTCGTCCGCGCCCAGATACGCCTTTATCAGCTCGGCGTATTGGCTGTCTACAACATGGGAGTAGCTCACGTCCTGCTCGGAGTCAAGCAGACTCATAAGGCTCCAGTCCGGCGTGAGGCGTATTTCGCCATAGTAAAAATCGTAGTCGCCCTCCAGCAGGCAGTTCACGTAGTCGTCGTAGCCCAGCTCATAGAGCGTTGTGGTTATGCCCGCGGCGTTCAGCTCCTCGGCTATCTTGCGCGCCTCCCGAACCTTGACCGCGCTGTCGTTGTTGACGATAAATTTCAGGTTCAGCTCAACGACTATGCCGGCGTAGTCATACTCAAACTCGCCGTCGCTGTCCAAGTCGCCCACTCCGGCGGCGGTCATCAGTTCCAGCATTTTATCGGGGTCATAGCTGAACTTGGCGGCATATTCGCTGTCATACAGCTCGCTTGTCGGCAGCAGCGGCAGGGCGGAGGCCACGGCGCAGCCGCTCATTTCTTCCTCAGCGAACGTCTTGCGGTCAACGGCGAACAGCATGGCGTAGCGGCGGGCGTAGCTGGAAAAGAACAGGCTCTGCATATTGAAGCCCAGATAGTGCATATTCGTCGTCGTGTAGTAGCGCACCTCGTTCGCGCTGCCGTAGCCCAAGTTGTAAATGCCAGTGGGGTCGTTGGTGACTATGTCGATGACGGAGTCCTCAAACGCGGAAATTTTGTCCGAGGTGTTGTCAAAGCTGCGGAGGTAAATCGTGTCCAGCGGCATTTCGTCGGCATGGCGGTTGCCCTCGAACAGCACCAGCGCGTCGCCGTCCTCATTGAGCATATAAGGTCCCGTCCCCGCGGGAACGGCGTCGTTATACGAGCCGTATTTTATAATCGGTATGTTCAGCACCGAGGTCAGCTGACTGTCGGCATAAGCGGTGGTTATGGCAAAGGTGTCCGTGCTCATGGCGGATATGCCGTAGATGACGGAAAGGCGGTTTTTGTAATAGTCGCTCTGCATGGCGCGCTGGATGGAGTAAGCCACGTCCTGCGCCGTCAGGGTGCTGCCGTCGTTAAACTCAATGGAAGTGTCCACCGTGAACACCCACCAGATATAGTCGCTTGTTTCGATATTCGTGACAATTTCCGAGCTGACAGCAAAATTTTCGTCCACCGTGAACACGCTGTCGTACATCAGCGACCAGAACAGCATATTTGTCGAGCTGGTGGCCGCCACGGGGTTCATGGAGCCGTCGGGGTCATAGCAGAGCGAAAACACGCTGTCCGCGACATAGGCGTCGGCAACAACCTCGCCCGTCTCCGTCCAGTCCGCAGTCTCTTCCCGCGCGGCCTCCGTCTCGCCCGTGTCCGCGGCGCTGCCGCAGGCGGTGAGCAGCGCGGTGGCGGCGAGGCAGAGCGCCGTCAGCCGCACGCGGCGGAGCTTGCTTGCCATACTCATTACAGCACTATAATTCCGGCCTGCAGGCCGCGCCTTCCGTGCGTGACCCTGTGCGACCAATATTTATCCGGCGTACACATTGTGCAGTCCTCGGTCACGACAATGCGCTTGGGCTTCACGCCCAGCTGCTCCAAGCGGCGGCGGTTGGCGTTTTTCAGGTCAAAGAGATATTTGTTCTCCCCGCGCGTGTCGCGCTTCACCAGCCCCGTCAAGTCGCCCAGCCAGCTCTCGGCCGCGTCGATAACGTCTTGGCTCACCTGAAAATGCCCCCAGCAAATGCCCGGGCCGACAGCCGCGTATATGTCTTTGGCACGCGCTCCCAGCGTCTCCATTGCGTCCAGCACGTTTTTCAGTATGTCCGCCGTGCTGCTGCGCCAGCCGCAGTGTACGGCGGCGACAGCCTTGCCCGGCGCGCACAGCAGCACAGGAATGCAGTCCGCCGTGAAGCAGACCAACGGCAGCCCTTTTTCCGCCGTCACCACGGCGTCGGCCTTGTACTCGGGGAACACTCCCGGCGCCAGCGCGTCCTCGGAGGTGAGAATTTTCACATCCGTGCGGTGAACCTGATGCGTATATCCCATGCGGGAAGTGTCTATGCCCGTGGCCTTGGCGAGTATGGCGTAGTTCTCGGCAAGGTGCGCCATGTCCTCGCCCTCCCTCACGCCGAGGTTGAGCGTGCTGAATTGGTCGGTGCTGACCCCGCCGTAGCGCGTTGTGAATACATTGCGCGCGGGGAAGTCCTCAACCGTCATGTATATAACTCCGGAGGAGCCTACTTCCGTAAATTTCATGGTTTATGCGTCCCTCCCGCAGCAGTTTTTATATTTCATAGGCAGACCGTTCGGTCTCTTTTTTCCGCAGGGGCAGGGGTCGTTGGGGCCGGGCTTTTTCGCCTTGCGCGCGGGCGCGCTCTTGGCGCTGGCGTCGCCGCCTACATTCTCAACGCCGCTGCCGGTAACGCTCTTGCGCTCCACGGTCTGGCTGCGCCGCACCTTGACGGTGAACAGGCGCTTGACTACCTCGCTCCTGATGCCCGCAATCATCTCCTCGAACATCTCGAAGCTCTCCTGTTTGTAGGCGTCGATGGGCTTGACGTTGCCGTAGCCGCGCAGACCAATGCCCTTGCGCAGCTCCGTCATGGCGTCGATGTGGTCCATCCAGTACTCGTCAACCACGCGCAGCATAACAACGCGCTCCAGCTCGCGCATGAGCGGCGTGCCGTCGGGCTGGGGGCCAAGCTCCTCCTCGCGCGCGGCGTAGACCTTTCCCGCCGCCTCGCGGCATTTTTCAATAATTTCTTCGCAGCCTATACCGCTGTGCCACTCGACCGCGCCCTGCGGCAAAAACAGCTTTTCAAACGGGGCAAGCGTCTCCGCCAGCTCCTCGGCGTTCTGCGGCGGCACGTTGCCCACGGCGGAGGAAATGTACTCGTCCACCATGCCGCTGATGCTCTGGCGCAAGTCCTCGCCGTCAAGCACCTTATAGCGCTGCTCGTAAATCAAATTACGCTGGACGTTCATCACGTCGTCGTATTCCAGCGTGGACTTTCGCGCTTGGAAGTTGCGGCTCTCAACGGTTTTCTGCGCGCGCTCAATGGAGTCGGAGAGCATTTTCATGTCCAGCGGCGTATCCTCGTCCACCTTCAGCGTCTCCATCATGCCCATAATGCGGTCGGAGCCGAACAGGCGCATGATGTCGTCCGTCATGGCGAGGAAGAAGCGGCTCTCGCCCGGGTCGCCCTGACGGCCGGCGCGGCCGCGCAGCTGGTTATCGATACGGCGAGCCTCGTGGCGCTCGGTACCCAGTATGAAAAGTCCGCCGGCCTCGCGCACCTTTTCCGCCTCGGCGTCGGTTACGGCCTTGTGCTCGGCCATTTTCTCCGCGAACAGCGCGCGGGCAGCCAAAATTTCCTCGTTGTCCGTGTCGGCGTAGCCGGTGGCCTCGGTGATAATCTCCTCGGAATACCCAGCGCGGCGCAAATCGCTCTTGGCAAGGTACTCCGCGTTGCCGCCGAGGGTGATGTCGGTACCGCGGCCGGCCATGTTCGTGGCAATGGTGACAGCGCCCAGCTTGCCCGCCTGCGCCACAATCTCCGCCTCGCGCGCGTGGTTCTTGGCGTTGAGGACGTTGTGCTTGATGCCCGTTTTTTGCAGCAGCTTGGAGATATACTCGCTCTTTTCGATGCTGATTGTGCCGACCAGCACAGGCTGGTTCTTCTCGTGGCAGGCAACTATCTGCTGAATTATGGCGCGGTTCTTGCCGTTCTCGTTTTTGTACACCACGTCTGGGTGGTCAATGCGCGCGACGGGCTTGTTTGTCGGTATCTCGACAATGTCGAGGTCATAGATAGATACAAATTCCTCCTGCTCCGTGACGGCCGTGCCGGTCATGCCGGAGAGCTTGGAGTAGAGGCGGAAGTAGTTCTGGAACGTGATTGTCGCCCACGTCTTATTCTCGCCCGCCACGTCAACGTGCTCCTTGGCCTCGATAGCCTGATGCAGACCCTCGTTGTAGCGGCGTCCGAGCATGAGACGGCCCGTGAACTCGTCAACTATGACAACCTCGCCTTGGTCGCTGACGACGTAGTCAATGTCGCGCTTCATAACGCCGTGAGCCTTGATAGCCTGATTTATATGGTGGTTGAGCGTGGCGTTTTCGAGGTCGGCAAGGTTTTCGAGTCCGAAAAACTGCTCAGCCTTGCTTATGCCGCGCGCGGTGAGCGTGGCGGTCTTGGCCTTTTCGTCAACTACATAGTCGGCGTCCAGCGTCTCGTCCTCCTCCTGCTTTTCGTCCACGGAGGTGTAGACAACCTTTTTCAGGCGGCTGACAAAGTCGTCAACCTGACGGTAGAGGTCGGTCGTCTCGTTGCTGGCGCCGGAAATTATCAGCGGGGTGCGCGCTTCGTCTATAAGAATGGAGTCAACCTCGTCCACAATGGCGAAGTTGTGGCCGCGCTGCGTCATAGCCTTTTTATGTATGGCCATGTTGTCGCGCAGGTAGTCGAAGCCCATCTCGTTGTTGGTGCCGTAGGTTATGTCGCAGGCATAGGCCGCCTGACGCTCGGCGCCGGTGAGCCCGTGGACAATGAGGCCGACAGACAGTCCCATAAAGCGGTGAACCTTACCCATCCACTCGCTGTCGCGTCGGGCGAGGTAGTCGTTGACGGTGACAACGTGGACGCCCTTGCCCTCCAGCGCGTTGAGGTAGCTGGGCAGCACGGCGACAAGCGTTTTGCCCTCGCCGGTTTTCATCTCCGCAATGCGCCCTTGGTGGAGCACAATACCGCCGATTAGCTGTACGCGGAAGGGCTTCATGCCCAGCACGCGCCACGCTGCCTCGCGCACCGCGGCAAAAGCCTCCGGCAGAATGTCGTCCAGAGTCTCACCTCCCGCCAGACGCGCGCGGAACTCCGGCGTCTTGGCCTTGAGCTCATCGTCAGTCAGCGCGCTGTACTCACCGTCCAGCGCCTCAATTTTGTCCGCAATAGGATATATCTTTTTCAGCTCTCTGTCGGAGTAGCTGCCAAATAGCTTAGAAAAAACACTCATAATATACGCCTTCCATTCCTCAATCAGAAGTATCAACTTAGTTTACCACGTATTTGTGAATAAATAAAGTGTTTAGTTGTATTTTCAGTCCAACACCAATGATATTTTTACACGATTTTGGCTATTCATCAGTCGTAGTGCGTCGATTTGCCTTTAATTTTTCACTGCAAATCAATTTGCGTCCGTATCAACAGGGACTACGGTATACATGCGCTGTAATTATAGCACTCATACTGCGGCGTTTCAAGCGGATACTTCTACTTGCATAAGAACAGACTCCGAGTAAAGCGGCAGGAAGTGGCGCAAACACGATGTTGAGGTCGTCCGACCCTATATATTTTCCGCTCAGTATTCCAGCTCGTAGAACGTGATGCTGCCGGTGACGGTCAGGGCGTCGGCGGCGAGGCTGCGGTCGGTGGGGACGGCGGTCAGGGAGTTCATTTGCGAGAGGTAGCCCGTGTCGTTCAGCTCGGAGAGTATGGCGCGCGCGTCGTCCCAGTCGGCGCAGCGGAAGGCGAAGCTCACGGTGCGGCTGACAACGCCGTCGTCGGAGGTCGTGCTGAAGCTGAGGCTGTAGCTGTCCTCCGTTGTGTAGGTCTTGAATATTTTGTCGAAAAGCGGCATGAGCGCCGGCATATTGTCATAGTCCGGCATCTCCGCCTCCGCGCCGTCGGCAAGGCGCTCGCCGAGCTCGGCGGACATAGCTGCGTAACGCTCGCTTACCGCCTCCGCCGCGGTGAGCTCGCTCTGCACGCTCTGCATTTCAGCCTCGATTTCCGCCAGCTCCCGTTCCACGGGGTAGTGGACGAGCAGCAGGTAGGCCGCCGCGACTATAATCGTCGCCAAAAGCAGCAGCAATATTTTCTCGCGCTTTGTAAATGGTCTTGTCAGCATTCCCGCGCCCCTCTCACGTCTCGTCAACGGCGCAGAGCGTGACGGTCATGGTCGTCAGCATATCGCCGTTTTGGTAGCCCACGCTGTAAACCTCCACGTTCTGCACTATAGCCTGCGACATCAGCCGCTCTACCAGTTCCGCGCTGCCCGCAAGGTCCATGTCGGCCAATATCAGGTTCAGCGTCTGCCCGTCCACCGAGAGGTTGGAGACGCGGCAGACGGGAAAAATCTGCTCCTCCACGAGCGCCATAACCTCCAGCCTGTCCACTGTCCGGTTATCGAGCCCGTCGTAAAAATTGCGGCGGTAGCGCTCCAGCACGGCATCATAGTCGGCGCAGCTCGCCTTTAGCGCGGCAAGCTCCGTCTGCGCGGCGGCGAGCGCAGAGCGCGCCTGAGCCAAATCCGCCAGCCTGTCCGCCACCGCCGTCTTGCCGAACAGCGCGGCCGCGGCGATTATCGCCAGCGCCAGCGCCGCCGTCTTTAGAGTATCTGCGCGCCGCCTTTGCCGCGGGCAGAAGCTGATTGTCCTCTTTTTCCGTGTCCGCCGCGCCTCTTCGCCGCCGAGCGCCGCTCCCACGGCTGCAAGAGCGCCGGTTTCAGCAATGTGCAAAAGTGCGAGCACGGGCAGCTCTCCGCCGTCCGTAACCTCGGTTTGCAGCGTCTCACGCAGGGAGTTTATCCGTGCCTCCCTGTCCGCGCCCTCGCCGCAGACGTACACGCGGGGCAACGTCGCCGTGCCCGCGTTGTAGCGGTAAAAATTCAGCGCCTTGCCCGCCGCGGCCGCAGTTTCGCCGTGCTCTTCCGCGCCGCTTATCACGCGGCGGAAAACCGCAGTGCCGCCGCTGTACACGGTCAAACGCGCCTCGCGCTGCCCGAACGCGAGGACACAGCAGTCCTCCCCGCCCGTCAGCGCGCCGTAGGCCGTCTCCGCGGGGACGGCGGCGGTGAGGCGCAGTCCGGCGGCTGAGAGAATGTCGGCATAGCTGTCCAAGCCGCGGCGCGAAACGCAGGCCGCCTCCAACTCCAGCGTCCCGCCGCGCTCGCCCAAAATTTCATAGTCGCAGAGCTTTTCACCGCCGAAGTCGGAAAACTCGCCTTTTAGTCCGCTCCTGATGCGCGCGGTGCTCATTGCGGGTCTGGCGCAGCGGCGGTACTCCACGGCGTCCCAAGGCAGCGCCAGCGCGGCATCTCCCCGCTTCACCCCGCACTCGAGGCAGGCTTGACGCAGCGCCGCCGCTGCCGCCTTGCCGCGCTCGTCCTCGGCGCACTGCGGGAGCAGTACTAAAGCCGCTCGGCACTCACCGCCGCGCACTACCGCCACACTCACGGCGCGCTCGCCTATTTCCACACCAATGCGAATTTTGCTCACGGCGCACACCTTTCCTTTCAGCCAATGCTGCTGTACATGGAAAACAGCGGCACATAAATTGCCAGCAATATCGCGCCCACCACGACGCCCATAAAAATTATCATCACGGGGTCCAGCAGCGCCAGCAGTCTTGCCGCGGCGGTCTGCACGGCGTCCTCATGCATTTTCCCCGCACTGCGCATCATCTCGCCCAGCCTGCCCGTCTCCTCGCCCACCGCGGTCATAGAAACTATCGCCTGCGGCATATACGGTACGCGCGCCAGCTCGGAGGAAATACTTTTGCCCTGCTCTATTCTTTCGGCAGCGGCGGCCAAGCTCTCGCCGACGGCACGGTTGGACACCGCTCCCGAGGCCACGGCTGCCGCCCGCGGCGCGGCCACTCCCGCGCTTAGCAGGACGGAAAACGTGGAGGCAAACTGCGCCGCCGCGTTCATACCGGCTATTTTGCCGATTGCAGGCAGGCGCAGAGCGACGCGCCCGAAAAATATCTTCCCCGCCCTGCGGCGCAAGAAAAGCGCCAAGATAATAATAAGCGCGGCAGCCAGCGTCAGCAGCACAATCCAGCGTCTGCGAACGAAGTCCGACACGCCCAGCAGTATGCGCGTTGCCGTCGGCAGCTCCCCGCCCGACTGAGTTAGCACCGACGTTACAGTCGGCAGCAGGAACACCGTAACAACGGCAATGACAATCGCCGAGAGCGCCAGCAGTATTACGGGGTAAATGAGCGCGCTCTTGACCTTGCCGCGCAGAGCCGACAGGCGCTCATAATAGCCGCCCAGCAGCTCAAGGCACGGCGGCAGCGCGCTGCTGCTCTCGCCCGCGCGCACGGTTTCTATAAAAATTTCCGGCAGTCTGCGCCCTGCCCCCGCAAGGCTGTCGGCCAAGGTACCGCCCGCCTCAACGCCGTCCGCCGCCGCGCCGAGCAGGCGCTTTATATACTTATCTCCGCACTGACCCGCCGCAAGGCGCACGGCTTCGGCCGGAGCTATTCCCGAACGCAGCAGGCAGGCCAGCTGCACGGCCGCCAGCGACAGCGCCCGCTCGTTCACGGCAAAAGGTTCCGTCAGCAGCGCAAGGCGCTCCGAGCGCGGGCGCCGCACCGGCGTTACGCGCTCAATGACGGGGCAGCGGCGGCGGATTATGCCAATGGCCTCGTGCTTATCGGCGGCCTCCACCCTGCCGCGCACAGGCCGTCCGCTTGCGGTGCGCGCCCGATACTTATAGACCGCCATTCGGCTTTACAGCAGTCCGGCAATCCAGCCGGAAACAGGCATATATAGAACCGGCAGGAAGATTCCGGGCAGCATATTGGCTACTTTTATGCGCTCTTTGGTCACATTCAGCATATTCAGCCCCTGACCCAGCAGTATGACGCCGCCGACGGCGGACATCTCCGTCACCACCGCCTCGGTCAAAAACGGCTGCACCGCGCCGCTGAGCAGCGTCAGCGCGCCCTGAAACACCAGCACAAACGCCGCTGCAAACGTCACGCCTATGCCCATTGCCGCGCCGTAAACGAGGCTGGAGACTAAGTCCAGCGTGCTTTTGGCGAAAATTATGCTGTAGTCGTTGTTGATTCCCGCCTCCAGCGAGCCCATTATCGTCAAGGAGCCGACGCAGAACAGGATGCTGGCGGAGACAAAGCCCTCGGTGAAGCGGCTCTCCCCGCCGTTTTTGAACAGCCTGCCCTTTATAAAGTCGCCCGCGTTTTCTATTCTGTCGTCAATGCGCACGACCTCGCCCAGCAGCGTACCGAGCGCGAGGCATATTATTACCGTGAGAATGCTCGCCGTCTCCACCGCGCTCATTACGCCGATAACCAGTGTCACAAGGCCGATGGCATAGATGACGGAGGTCAGATACTGCTGCTTAATTTTATTTCTGAAAATTATTCCTATCGTGCTGCCGATTATGACGGTGGCAACGTTCACAAATACCGCAATCAATTCTCTGTACGCTCCCCGCCGTTCAGTTTGGCGCGGCACTTGGCCGCAAAGCGCTCTCCGTTCACGGCAAAGCGCTCGTGCGTTCCGCCGCCGATGCGCCCGCGCTCATCCCACGCCGTTACCTCAAAGCAGAGCTTTCTGCCCTCGGCAGCCGTCACCACGGCCTCGGCGCGGACTTTCATGCCCACGGGCGTCGGCGCCTCGTGCGTTATGTTCAGCGCCGTGCCCACCGTTGTCTCTCCCTCGTCCAGCCCCTCGGCCGCGGCCAGCACCGCCGCCTGCTCCATGAGCGCCGCCATGCGCGGCGTTGCCAGCACGTCCAGCGTGCCGGAGCCCATTGCGGCGGCTGTGTCGCGCTCCGTGACAAGCGCGGCGGCTTCCGCTTTTGTTCCAATTTTAACGTTCATTTATCTTTCTCCTTTGTTTTGTCGGGCGCCCAGCCGTCCAGCGGCAAGCGCTGCATTGCACCGAATATTTTGCTGCGCAAGTCCGGGTAGTCCTGCGACATGGACGCAAGCATCTGCTTGACCTCGCGGCGCTTGCTGGTCTTATCCTCGGGACAGGGATTTTCCACAATCGGCAGGTTCAGCTTCTGCGCAAGGGAGGCAATGCGCTTTTCCCCCGCGTATATCATGGGTCTTATCTGCCAGACCCCGGCGCGGGACATCCATGTCACCGGCTTGAAGCAGCTTATGCGCCCTTCAAAGAGCAGCGAGAGCATAAACGTCTCCACCGCGTCGTCAAAGTGGTGACCCAGCGCAAGGCGGTTGCAGCCGCGCTCCCGCAGCGCGTCGTTGAGCGCGCCGCGCCGCATTTTGGCACAGAGCGAACAGGGGTTGTCCTCGCGGCGCACATCGAACACTATCTCTTTAATGTCCGTCTTTATGCACGTATAAGGCACCTGCATTTCCTCGCAGAGCCTCGCCACTGGCGCGAAGTCCATGCCCTCGAAGCCCAGCTCTATCGTTATGGCCTCCAGCTCGAAGCGGCGGGGATAGTAGCGCCGCAGAGCGTTCAGCGCGCACAGCAGCACGAGCGAGTCCTTGCCGCCCGAAATCCCCACGGCCACTCTGTCGCCGTCAGCTATCATATTGTATTCATCGACACCCTTGCGGACTATGCCGGTGAAATCGTTCAGTTCACTGTACAAACAAATCAAATCCTATTATAAATATTATAAAAATGAAATTTAGCATTTCGTAGTAAAACGGCGAAAAACGCAGCTTGAGAGAGATTGTTACACGGTAAATTAAAAATCTCAAAAAGAGGTGTTGACATTGCGAAACGCTTGTGGTATAAAGAATAAGCGCGCTTGAGGCGTTTTTTGTTCTGTCAGAGGCTTTTTTCACTCCCTCCGATACCTATAATAGCCGCGCGCGGTAAAAATGTCAAAATAATTTATAAAATTCTGAACGGAGGAACCCCAAATGTCCACTACAATGGTCAAGCCGGACAGCATCGAGCGCAAATGGTACGTCCTTGACGCTGCCGGAAAGCCGATGGGCAAGACCGCGGCTCTCGCCGCCGATTTGCTCCGCGGCAAGCTCAAGGTCGATTACACGCCCCACGTTGACTGCGGCGACTATGTTATCATCATCAACTGCGAACAGGCAGTGCTCACCGGCAAAAAGTTAGAGCAGAAGTACTACCGCCGCCACAGCGGCTGGATAGGCGGCCTGAAAGAAGTTCAGTATAAAGAGCTCATGGCTACCAAGCCCGAATTTGCAATGGAGCTTGCCGTAAAGGGTATGCTGCAAAAGAACAAGCTCGGCTCCGCCCAGCTCACCCGCCTGCGCACCTGCCGCGGCGCTGAACACACCCATCAGGCTCAAAAGCCCGAAGTTTGGACTCGCTGAGAGTAAGGAGGAAGAAAAATGGCAACCTATCAGAGCAAAAAGCCTTATATGTACGGCACCGGCAGACGTAAGTCCTCCGTAGCCAGAGTTCACCTCTTCCCCGGCGGAACCGGCTCCATCACCATCAACGGCCGCAGTCTTGACGACTACTTCGGTCTGGAAACCCTCAAGCTCGTTGTCCGTCAGCCGCTGGTAACCACCGGCAATGTTGACAAGGTGGACATTGAATGCACCGTCTCCGGCGGCGGCGTCTCCGGACAGGCCGGCGCAATCCGCCACGGCATAGCCCGCGCCCTGCTGGTGCTCGACCCCAACTACCGCCCCGCGCTCAAGGCCGCCGGCTTCCTGACCCGCGACCCGCGTATGAAAGAGCGTAAGAAGTACGGCCTCAAAGCTGCCCGCCGCGCTCCCCAGTTCAGCAAGCGCTAACCCGCTCTGTTCAGGAGGTTATTCATATGAAACTTGCAGTGACGATAATTCAGCTCCTGTGCGGGCTGTTCCTCATCGTGATAGTTCTGCTTCAGACCGGCAAGCACAACGGTCTCTCGGGCGCAATCAGCGGCAACTCCGACACCTACACGTTCAAAGCCAAGAACAACACTCTGGACGCAAAGCTCTCCCGCTGGACGAAGTGGGTCGCGCTTGTGTTCGTCCTCCTGACCTTTGCCTTGAACCTTATAGACTGACACTCACCGACACCGACTGCGGCACACCGCAGTCGGTTTTTTTTGCGTAAACAGGCAATTTCAAACGCAAAATCTTAGGGCGGCTCTATGAAGCGAGCCGCCCCGTTTTTTGTTTGGCTTAGTTTATTCGCACTCCAGTGAGCCAAGGGCTATGCGCTCGCCGCTTTGGCGGTCGAAGAGCATTATGCTCTCGCCGGAGAAGCGAATGGCGGATTTATCGCCTATGCTGAACAGCGTGCTGCCGAACACGACGCCGGTGAGCAGGAAGTCGTCAACGCGCAGCTTTATTGTGGACTCCATGCCGGTCGGCATAGCGCCGTATATTTCCGCGGGAAGTCCGGCGGAAGAGTCGATAGTGATAAACTCAGGGCGTATGCCGAGCACAAAGTCCTCGTTCGTGAGCACGGGCTCATCGGCGAACTCGTCCTCCTCCACCTTGGCAACATGGTAGCGGAACACCTCGTCCTTGTTGCTCTTTTCTATGTAGTCCTTGGTGGCGGCGAGCTTGGCGTTTTCGTCGGCGCGCGCGGCGGCGCGGCTGTCGCGCTCGGCAAACCATGCGTTCATGTCCAGCGGCTTGGCGGCGCGGAACACGGCCTTTCTGCCGTTGAACACGGTCAGCTCAAGGGAGCCGTCGGGCTTCTGCGCGCCCTTGGCCTCGACAAAGTTTATCGAGGGGTTGCCGACGAAGTCCGCCACGAACAGGTTCGCGGGGCCGTTGTATATTGCCAGCGGCGCGTCGTACTGCTGGAGCACGCCGTTATTGATGAGGCATATCTGCGTCGCCAGCGTCATGGCCTCCATTTGGTCGTGCGTGACGTAGACAAACGTGGAGCCGGTTTCAACGTGCAGGCGCTGCAGCTCGTAGCGCATTTCCAGACGCAGCTTGGCGTCAAGGTTGGAAAGCGGTTCGTCCATGAACAGCACGGAGGGCTCGGGCGCGAGGGTGCGGGCGATAGCCACGCGCTGCTGCTGGCCGCCGGACAGCTCCGACGGGTAGCGGTCCATGAACATGCCTATCTTGACTATTCTTGACACGCGGCGGACGGTGAGGTCGATTTCCTCTTTTGTCAGCTTGCGCGTTTCCATAACGGGCTGGCCGCCCGACATGACCTCGAAGTCCTCACTCAGCACCTGCGCCTTCTTCGCCGCCGCGACCTTGGCCTCCAGCGAGGCAGCCTCGCCGGAAACGTCGCTGCCGCGCTCAAGGTGGTAATCCAAAAGGCGCTTGGCGGTGTAAATGGAGATAGTGAAGTTATCTATCAGCTTTATCTGCGCCTTTTTCTCGTCTAACTTGCCGTTTTTGTCGCGGCACTCGTCCAGCACGCGCACGACCTCGGCGGGGTTTTTGAGTATTTCCGCCAGACGCGCGGCGTTTTTGGCCTCAAAGTCAATCTTGGGCATCGGCTCTTTTATGTTCGTCAGGCCGAAGGAGATGTTCTGGTAGACCGTCATGTTCGGCCACAGGGCGTAGTTCTGGAACAGGAAGCCGACCTTGCGCTTGTTGGCGGGGATATTGATGCCGAGCGAGCTGTCAAACACCACCTTGTCGCCAATGGTTATGCGGCCGCTGGTGGGCGTTTCCAGTCCGGCTATCATGCGGAGGGTGGTCGTCTTGCCGCAGCCGGAGGGTCCCAGCAGGGTGACGAAGGAGTTATCCTCTATCACCATGTTCAGGTCGTCCACGGCGTAAAACTTTCCCCACCGCTTGGTAACATGCTCTAATCTAATCTCAGGCATTGCTTATCCTCCTATTCCCTTGTCCAAGCTGGCGCCGGTTACCTTGTTCACCAGCGTGTTGCATACAAGTATCGTGATTATAAGTATCAGGTTTATGCCGCTTGAGAAAGCGTACAGTCCCATTTCGTCGAAGTAGTCGAGCGTGGTCGCGAGTATGAAGCCCTGAACGCACAGCAGCATGAACAGCGACAGCTCTCGCAGGCAGGTCATAAACGGCAGCAGGTAGCCGCTGATTATGCTGGTTTTCTGTATGGGGATAACTATGCGCGTCATGCGCTTTATCCACGGCACGTTCTGTATGAGCGCGGCCTCCTCAATTTCGCCGGAGAGCTGGAGCATGGAGTTCAGCGAGCTGCGGCTGGCAAAGGGGATATATTTTATTGTGCCGACAATTATCAGCAGCGTGTACGTATTAAACAGGTTCATGTGTTCGTTGGAAAACAGCACGAAGAACGCCACGCCGACCGCAATCGACGGCATCAAGTATGGCAAGAAGGCCACGCTGTTGACATAGTTTGCCCATTTACTTCGTCGGTTCTTGGCCACCGCGTAGCCTATCAGGGTGCCGATTGTGCCGGCAAGCAGCGCGCAGCACACGCTGACCCAGATAGTGCCCTTGAAGGCGCGGAGGATTGTGTCGTTATAGAGTATGCCCTTTTGACCGTACATTCCGTTTTCGGTGACGTTTTCATCCGTTAGCCACCACTTGGTGGTCAGGTTGTCCGTGTCGCCGGTGTAGAGGAACGAGTAGTCGCCCGGGTTGGGCAGGAATGTTTCAAACGCGAAGGAGCAAATGGGGAAAATGCTCGTGAAAAACGTCAGAATTACCAGCACAAGAGCTATGATGTACTTGCCCAGCCGTCCGAGATTTATCTTCGAGGTCTGGCCGGACTTGCCGGTTACGGTGGTGTAGCTCTTGCGGCTTTGCAGCGAGAGCTGGTTAAGCAGCATTATGGCGACGCCGAATACCATCATTATAATTGCCAAAATGCTGGCCTCGCCGGTGTACTTGGAGTTCATGGAGACGTACTTTGTCGCCAAGGTCGTCAGGCCGAGGTAGTGCGGCACGGGGTAAGAGCCCATTGCGCTGCCGAACACCAGAAGTATGGTGGAGAGTATCGCGGGCTTGACCATAGGCAGCGTCACCTTGAACATGGTCTTCCACTTCGGCGTATCGAGAATCGTGGCCGCCTCCTCCAAGTTGGCGTCCATGTTGCGGAAAATGCCGCCTATGAGTATGTAGGCAAACGGCGCGTAGTGCAGGCCCAGCACCACAACGCTGGGGAACAGCCCCTTGCACCACCACATGGGCATATTGATGCCCAGCAGCGCGGCCAGCAGGCCGTTCGACGTGCCGGTTACGGCGTTGGAGTTGAACATATTCTGCCAGACAACGGCCAGAGTCCACTGCGGCATGATGTAGGGGAAAATGAATATCGAGCTTAAATACTTGCGCCACGCAAGGTTCGTGCGCGTAACAAGGAAAGCCACCAGTCCGCCGTAAATTATGGACACGATGCAGGTGCCGACGGCCAGATAAACTGTGTTCAGCAGCGGCGTCCAGAGGTTTGTCTTGGCCATTGTGCTGGTGAACAGGTCTATGTAGTTGACGGCCGTGTAGCCCTCGGACTGGCCTGTCAGATAAGCGTCAATGGTGCCGGCGTGGATTTTGAAGGTGTCCTGCACTATTGCCACAATGGGCGCGACCGTCGTGACAGTCAGCACAATGCCCAAAAGCAGCAGAATGACGTTGTACGGCTTGGACAAATAGGTCTTGAATTTGTTCAGCGTCAAGCGGAAAGTGGAAACGCCGGTGTTCAGCGTTGTTGATTCATTCATAAGCATTCCTCTCCTGCAAGCAAAAACGGGTAGGAAAGAGCGCCCCGAACCGCCGCAGCGATTCAAAGGCGCTCTCATTACTCTTTAACAGCTATAGCTTTTTGCGCCTTTTAAGCTAAGACGCGGTTTAGCCGGCGCTGTACTTTGTCAGCATTTCTATCCAGCTGCCCACGGTGAAGGCTACAGACGCGCAGTACTCGGGGTCCTCGAGCACGAGCTGGCCGTCGGTGCTCCACCAGTCGTAGCCCGCGTCGTTGAGCGCGGCAAATTCAACGGTGGTGCCGTCCTCGGACATACCGCCGGTCTGGTGCTGGTAGATTTCCTCGGTCTCCTCGGCAACGGTCGGGTTGGAGGAGTAGCCGCCGATGTCCTTGCCCCAAGCAGAGAAGCCGTCGGCAGTGCAGGTCATGTAAGCGATGAAGGCGCAGGCCGTCCAAGGCAGCGGGCTGTTGTCGGTGACGAACAGGTAGTGGCAGTAGCCGAAGCCGCCGATGCCGGTGTAGTCGTCCTGATAAGCGGCGACGGTGATGTTGTTCTTGGAGACGGTTGCGGACTCTTCAACAGAGCGCAGCTTGGAGTAAACGAGCAGGCCGAACTGGTCGGTCGCGGAGGCGTCCACGAGCACGTTGCATATCGGGCCGTCGTCGGTCTGGGCGTTGTAGCTCTCAACCCAGAGCTTTATCCACGCGAGGGCGTACTTGCCGTTTTCGCCGAGGCCGAGGTCGGAGGCGTCGGAGGCGACTTCGTCGATAGTGGTCTGGAAGTAAGCCTGCTCGTCGGCGCTCAGGGCGTCAAAGGCGTCCTTGAGCCAGCCGGCGTAGGTGTCCTCGGTCAGCATGTACAGGAAGTTCTTGCCGACGAGCTCGGAGTCGACGTCCATGTAAAGGCCGTGCTCGCCCTCGGCGACGAAGTCCCAGCAGTTGGTGTATTCCTTGCTGCCGGTGTTGTTGAACATGAACACTTTATTTAGGGTCTGGAGAGCGAGGTAGCCGTCATAGCTGTCAGCGGTCGTGCCGTTGGCATCCGCCCAGTCCTTGGGGATAAAGGTGTCGAGTATGCCGGTCTGAACCATCTTGCTCTCAATCTGGTTGCCGTCCTGAATGAGCGTCATTGAGTATGTACCGGTGCTCTTGAGGGAGTCAGCGGTGAGCTGGTCGAATATCTTGTTGTTCTTCGGCTGCTGCCAATCGTACTCCAGAGTGTAGTCGGGGTCGATGGTCTGGAGATAGGCGATGAAGAGCGGGAGCGCGGTGGCGCCGCGGCTGGAGTTGCCCACGCCGTAGAACGTCTGGCCGTTGGACTCTTCAATGGCCTTCTGAGCCAGCTCTTCAAGAGTCATGGTCTCAGCTTCCTTGATTATCTTCTGCGTCTCGGTCAGGTTGGCGTCGTCGGCTGCGGTGTCAGCGGCAGCGGTGTCGGCCGAGGTGTCGGCGGCGGCAGTGTCCGAGCTGCTGCTTGTGTCGGCAGCGGCGGAAGAGCTGTCGGTCGTGGTGGTCGTGGTGCTGCTGCTGCCGCAGGCGGCGAGCGAGAACATCAGGCACAGCGCTAATATGAGCGCCAGCGCGCGTTTCATTCCTTTAGCTTTCATGTTTGTTCCTCCTTGTCTATTATGGACAAAATTATATTCGGATTTTTATTATCCGCTGGTTATTTTATTTTATAATTGTTACGGAAAAATTAACAGTGGGCAATTCTGATTTTTTATTTGTGTTTCTGCGATTTTACAAAATATTTGGCTCTTTTCACGCCGCGCTTGACACAAACTTGCTGTCTGTTTTATAATACAAGTACAAAAATCTCGCAGCGGGAGGCGGCGCTTATGAGCAGAACTTCAAAAATTTTAGTTGCTCTGGCGCTCGCTCTGCTGCTTACCGGCTGCTCGTCCGCCGCCGCAGAGGTGTCCTACGCCCCGCCGGAGAGCGAGCGGCTGACCGTTTACACCTCGCACAAGGAGGAGGTCTACAGCCCCATTATCCGCGAGTTTGAGGAGCGAACGGGCATCTGGGTCGAGGTCGTCACCGGCGGCACGAACGAGCTGCTGGACCGCCTTGAGCGCGAGGCGGACAGCCCCGCGGCGGACGTGATGTTCGGCGGCGGCGTGGAGAGTTTGGAGCATTACGGCGAGCTTTTCACCCCCTATCTCAGCTCGGAGGCGGAGAATATAGACCCGCAGTATTTGCCCGACGACTGCCTGTGGACGCCGTTTTCCGCGCTGCCTATTGTTTTAATATACAACACTAAGCTCGTTCCCGCGGGGCAGCTGACCCGCTGGAGCGATTTGCTCGCGCCCTCGTCGCTCTACACGGGGCGCATAGCCTTTGCCGACCCCGAAATCTCCGGCTCGTCCTACACGGCGCTGGTGACGCTGCTGCTGTCGCAAAGCGGCGAGTGGGAGGACACCATACGCGCCTTCGCCGCCGCTGTGGACGGCGGCCAGCTGGACTCCTCCGGCGCGGTGTTGGACTGCGTGGAGGACGGCTCCGCCCTTGTGGGCATAACCTTGGAGGAGTCGGCGCTCAAGCGCATTGCCGCGGGCAGCGATATTGCGCTGGTCTACCCCGCGGACGGCACCAGCTTTGTGCCCGACGGCAGCGCGCTCGTGCGCGGCGCGCCGCACGAGGACAACGCCAAGGCGTTTTTGGACTTCACCGTCAGCCGCGACGTGCAGGGGCTTATGGCCTCGCAGTACCGCCGCCCCGTGCGCACCGACGTGGAGACCTCGGCGGAGCTGCCGGAGCACGAAACGCTCGCCGTTTTGGACTATGACGTAGATTGGGCGAGCGACAGCCGCGACGCCATACTGATGACATGGCAGTTCTGCCTTGGCGGGGAGGAAATGCCGTGAAGCACACTTTCTCACCCTCCTTCCGCGTGCGCCTTTTCGCGGCGCTGCTGCTCGTGTCGCTGGCTCCCACGTTGCTGTGCTCGCTCGTGCTGGCGCAGGTGTTCCGCGTGCAGGTCACCGACAGCTCCGCGTCTTGGGCGGACGAGCAGTCGGAGCTTGTCATGCGGCTGCTGGACACAGCCTTCGAGGGCTTTGCGGACGCGGCGCAGCAGCTTGACGGCATAAACACCGTTTCCGCCGCGCTGGGCGGCAGCGCCGACGGCACCGAGGTCTACAGCAAGCTGTTCGCGGCCACGGAGAATGTGCGCGATTACGCCGCGTTCACTCTCTGCGACCTCGACGGTCTCCCGCTCTACTCCACGCGCCAGCTCCCCTCCGGCAGCAACGCCCTGCCCACGAACTGGGGCGTACTCCACGCCGCGGACTACGCGGGCGAGCCAATCACATACGTCGCCGACGACTCCTCCGACAGCGGCTCCCCGCTCTTTCAGGGCGCGGTCAAGCTCACCGACGGTACGGGCGGCGACGCGGGGTATTTATTGATAAGTATGTACCGCTCCGACTTCAGCGCGCTCCTTGACGGCAAATACGGCGCGCAGTATACGCTGCTGCTCGCCAGCCGCTACTGGCGGCCCGTTTACTGCGAACAGACGTCGCTGGCGTCCACTCTCGTGCCGGAGCTGCGGCAGCGGCTGTTAAACGGAGAGGACATCAGCTCCGCTTCGGAGGACTTTTTGTACAGTGCGGCCTACCACGAGGCCAGCGGACTGTATCTCATTCTGCGCCAGCCCATGCTGTTCACGAGCAGCACGAGCGACCTGCTTTTCACAATAAGCGGCATCTGCGCGCTCATATGCATCGCCGTGTCGGTGCTGCTGAGCTTCAGCTTCAGCCGTCAGCTCTCCCGCCCCATTCAGCGGCTCAACAGCGCCATGACCGCGGTGGAGCAAAACCGGCTCGACGTGCAGGTTGACGCCGAGCGCGGGGACGAGCTGGGGCAGCTGGCCCGCCGCTTCAACGGCATGGTCGTGTCGCTGCGGCGCAATCAGGAGCAGCTTGTGGAGAACCAGCGCGAGCTGAACGAGGCGCAGATAAGAATGCTGCAAGCCCAGCTGAACCCGCACTTTTTGTGCAACACTCTGGACACGATGAAGTGGATAAGCAAAATAAACCGCGTGCCGCAGGTGGCGCTTATGAGCACCGACCTTGCGGATATGCTGCGCTTTTGCATCTCGGCGGACGAGCGCGTTCCGCTGCGGCGCGAGGCGGAGATATTGGAGCGCTACATAGAGCTGCAAAAAATCCGTCTGTCCGACTCCTTCGCCTTTTCCATGCACCTGCCCGCAGAATTGGAGGACTGCCTTGTGCCGAAGATGATACTCCAGCCCATAGTGGAAAACGCCATACTCCACGGGCTCTGCGGCAAGGAAAACGGCGGGATTACGGTCGATATGAGCGAAACGCGGGACGGGCTGCTCACGATAACCGTAGCCGATAACGGGCGGGGCTTCCCTCTGGATATGCTCGGCCCTTACCGCGGCAAGAGCCGCGAGGGGTGCGGCGAGCATCTGGGACTTTACAATGTTGACACCATACTGGGAAAATACTACGGAGAGAGCTTTGGGCTCGTGCTGACAAACGCCGCGGACGGCGCGTGCGCGGTCGTTACGGCTACGCTCCCCATACAGAGAGAGGGAAACTGAAATATGCTGAAGGTACTTGTCGTTGAGGACGAGGAAATGATACGCCGGGGCATTGTCTTTGCCGTGGACTGGAGCGCGCTGGGCTGCGTTGTGGTCGGCGAGGCCGCCAACGGCGCGGAGGCGCTGGAGGCCGTGGAGCGCTACGAGCCTACGCTGATAATAACCGACCTCAAAATGCCGCAGATGGACGGGCTGGAAATGCTCCGCCGACTGCGCGAGGCGGGCAACAACGTCGCCGTTATAATCCTCACCGCCTACGACACGTTTGAATACGCGCAGACGGCGCTGCGCCTCGGCGCGGTGGACTTTTTGCTCAAGCCGTTCCGCGACGGGGAATTAGAGCGCGCGGTCACGGCCGTCCGCCGGCGCTTGGAGAGCGGGGAGAGCGAGGCGCTTGTTAAGGTCAAAACGGGCGCCAAGAGCAAGTATGTGCTAAGCGCCATGAGCTACATAAGCGAGAACTACAGCAACCCCGACGTGAGCGTCGGCATGATAGCCGAGCATCTCGGCATCAGCGAAGGGCACCTCAGCCACATATTCCGCAGCGAGACGGACTACACGCTTTTGGGCTACATAACGCGCTACCGCATACACATGGCGACGGAGCTGCTCAAAGACTGCCGCGTAAAGGTTTACGAGGTGGCGGCGCTCGTGGGCTACAAGGACAGCGCCTACTTTTCCGCGACGTTCAAAAAGCTCGTGGGAATGTCGCCCTCGGAATACCAAGACACCTGTGCGTAAATAAGGAGGAGCGTTTATGTCAAAGTTAAACACGGTAATATTCGACCTCGACGGCGTGCTGGTTAACACCGACGTATTCCACTTCGAGGCGTGGAAGGAGCTGGCGGACAGGCTGGGCGTACCGTTTTCCGCCGAGCAGGCCGACCGCTGCCGCGGCGTTTCGAGAATGCAGAGCTTGGAGATTGTTCTTGAGCGCTCCGAGCGGACATATACTTTGGCCGAAAAGGAAGCCTTTGCCGCCGAGAAAAACGCGAACTACCGCAGCCGCCTTGAGACGATGACGCCCGACGACGTGCC
Source organism: Oscillospiraceae bacterium (assembly GCA_021202845.1). Lineage (GTDB taxonomy): Bacteria > Bacillota > Clostridia > Oscillospirales > Oscillospiraceae > JAJQCF01. The sequence goes on along the minus strand of JAJQCF010000002.1, from coordinate 33,860 downwards.
GAGCGAGGTTTTAGAAACGCTGGCGGAGCTTCGGCGGCGCGGGTGCCGTCTGGCTCTGGCCTCCGGCAGCAAAAACGCGGGGCTTATTCTTGAGCGCACGGGGCTGGGTCGTATGCTGGACGCCGTGGCGGACGGGACGATGATAACCCGCTCCAAGCCCGACCCCGAGGTGTTTTTGACCGCCGCCAAGCTGCTGGGAGCCGAGCCGTGCGAGTGCGCGGCGGTGGACGACGCGGAGGCGGGAGTGCAGTCCGCGCGGGCGGCCGGTATGCTGGCCGTGGCCATAGCCGGAGCCGCAAAAAGCGGGCTGGGCGACATGAACATCGCATCTGTAAAAGAGCTTTTGCAGCTATTTGAGTAAGGAGATAATGCACATGGTAAAGCTGATTGCCTGCGACATCGACGGTACGCTTATCCGCCGCCGCCAGCGCGAAATCGACCCCGCGGTGTTCGCGGAGGTGGAGCGGCTGATGGACGCGGGAGTAATTTTCTGCGCCGCCAGCGGGCGGCAGTACAGCAGTCTGCGCGAGCTGTTCGCGCCCGTGGCCGACAGGATTTATTATATATGCGAAAACGGCGCGGTCGTCATCGGCCCCGGCCCGCACGGAGAGATAATCGCCTCCATGCCCATGCCCCGCAAGCCCGCCGTGGAGCTTTGCCGCGACATAATGCGCCACGACGGCTACGAGCTCATGGCCTCCGGCGCTTACATCAGCTACCTCTGCCCCAAGTCGCCTAACTTTGCCGCGCTGGTTCAGGGCTATCTGGACGCCGACGCCGCCGTTCTTGCCGACCCCGACGACATTCCCGAGGATATTTTGAAGGTCTCCGCCTACAACCCCGACGGCATCGCGCCCATTGCGCGGGAGATGAGCGAGCGCTGGGGCGCGCAGTTCAACGTTGCCGTGGCGGGGGAGCTGTGGATTGACTTCACCGTCGCGGACAAGGGCAAGGCCGTAAGCCGGATTTGCTCGGCGCTGGACATACCTCTGTCCGAGGCCGCCGCTTTCGGCGACAGCTACAACGACATCCCCATGCTGGACTGCGTGGGGCACCCGCACATAATGTCCACAGCGGAGCGGGAGCTGCTTGACCGCTACAGCGTTCACTGCGACCGCGTGGAGGACGCGCTGCGGGAGATGTGAAAAGCCGTCAAAAGCGGGCAAAATAAATCTTGAAAAATGCCATTTGATATAGTAGAATAGTTGACGTTATATACTAATGGCTGATACATCACTTAGTTTGGAGGAAATAATATGTTCGAGATTACAAAAGACACTATCATTGCCGAAATCGTGCAGAACGCTCCCCAGTGCGCGGAGATGTTCCTTGCCATCGGAATGCACTGCATGGGCTGCGCCTTCGCCACCGGCGAGACCGTGGAGCAGGCGTGCGCGGAATACGGCGTGAACGTGGACGAGTTTGTCGCCAAGCTCAACGCCGCTGTTGCCGGCTGAGATAAGGCGGAACAGCACTCACGGGAGGCAATCGCCTCCCGCTGCTCAGACGGAGGGGATAAAAGCTCTCCGTCTGTTTCCGTTTTGAACGAAGGAAGGGACAGAAATGCCGCTGACACTTTCCAAGCGCCTTGCCGCCATTGCCGCCGCGGTTCCCGAGGGCAGCCGCGTTATCGACGTCGGCACCGACCACGGTTATATTCCCGTCTGGCTGGCGGAAAAGGGACGCAGCCCGCGCGTGCTGGCCTCGGACATCGCCGCCGCCCCGCTGGAGGGCGCGCGCAGAACCGCCGCGCTGCACGGCTGCACGGATAAAATTGAATTCAGGCTGTGCGACGGCCTGTCGGGCTGCACGGCGGACGAGGTTGATGCCATAATAATTGCCGGAATGGGCGGGGAGACAATCGCCAAAATCCTCGCCGCCGCGCCTTGGACGACGCAAAAGCTGCTGGCGCTCCAGCCGCAGTCAAAAATCTATGAGCTGAGAATGTGGCTGAACGAGAACGGCTATACGGTGCGCAACGCCGCGCTTGTCACCGACGAGGGCAGAATATATATGGTCTGGCAGGTGCGCGCGGGCGGGCGCGAGAACTTGACCTACGGGCAGTGCCTTGCAGATAAGTCGCTTTTTTCCAAGCGCGACCCGCTTTTGGAGCCGTGGCTGGCTATGCATCTCAAAAAATCCCTGCACAAGCTGGGCGGGCTGAAAAAGGCCGCGACTGTGCCGCAGGAGGAACGGGAGTTCTGGCAGCGCGCCTGCTATGAGCTTTCAGAAATGCGAAAGGAGACTGAAAAATGGCAAAAGTGAAGGATATTCTCAATTTTTTTGACACAAAAGCCCCGTTTTACATGAAGCTGGACTTTGACAACATCGGGCTGCTGGCGGGATTTCCGGAACAGGAGGTCACGCGCTGCGTCGCCGCGCTGGACATAACGGACGAGGTCATAGACGAGGCCATTGCCGCCGGAGCGCAGCTCATAGTCTCCCACCACCCGCTGCTGTTCCACCCCGTGAAGAGCGTTGTCGAGGGCGAGGACAAGGGGCGCAAGCTGATTAAGCTCATAAAGCACGACATTTCCGCCATCTGTATGCACACGAATTTGGACACTGCCGACGGCGGCGTGAACGATATGCTCATGGCCGCAATGGGCGCGCAGGTTGACGGGCTGCTAACTCCCCACGGCGCCCACCCCGACGGCAGACCCTACGGCGTGAGCCGCTGCGGACACCTGCCGCAGAGCGTGGAGTTTGACGTGTTCCTGCAAAGCCTCAAGTCCGCGCTCGGGTGCAGCACACTGCGCTACGCCGGCGGCAGACCCGTGCGCAGGGTCGCCTGCTGCGGCGGCGCGGGCGCGGGCGACATGGAAGCGGCGCTGGCCGCGGGCTGCGACACCTACGTGACCGCGGATTTGAAGTACGACCACTTTCTCTGGGCGAAGGAAGCGGGTCTGAACCTCATAGACGCCGACCACTTCTGCACGGAAAACGTAGTCGTCCCCGTGCTGGTGCAGTGGCTGCACGAGGGCTTCCCCGAAGTGACCGTCACCATCTCCGAACGCCACGGACAGACGATACAGTTTTGCTGAAAAGTAGCTGCGGCGGTATGGGCGGCAAATACGGATATGCCCTTCACAGATGTCACCCATAGACCGTCTTGAAAGAGACGGTTATGACTGTTGGCTCTAAAAAGCACAACTATCTAACAAGTAACAGCAAAGAAATACGGGCTGCACCGAAATGTTTGGTGCAGCCCATCCATATATTATTACTCGCCAGACCTTCTTGCCCGCCGGGGTGGTGCATTTTGCCAAATCGGCAGCAGTAGTCTCCCGAAGGATGCGTTCAAGAGTTAATTCGCTTGCTGATAAATGTTTGTCAGCGCGTCGGTCAGCACTTTGGAAAAGCTGAGCTGCTGCTTTTCGGCAAAGGTGTTGAGCCAAGCGGGGATAGTCAGGTTTTTGCGGACGGCCTTGTTGCCGTATTTCTCCGCGTAAGCGTCCATATCGAGCACAACGGCGCTGACAAATTCGCCGTCAGCGGCGGAAACAGACGCGGGAGAGCTTGCGGGCGGAATCGGATTGCCGTCCTCCAGTTCGCCCAAAACCCAGCCGGACGCGGCGTCCTCCGCCATTTCAATGGCTTCTGCAAGGGTAGCGCCCTCGGTTACGCAGCCGGGCAAGTCGGGAAATTCAACGGTGTAGCCGCTGCCCTCCTCCCAAGGGCTGAACAGAGCGGGATATACAAGTTTCATTAAAATGCCTCCTTGAGCAACGCGGGCTATTTAAGACCCGCCTGACGCATGATGCTGTTCCAAGTTTTGATGTTCAGGTCTTTACGGTTTGCCGGAATAGTTACTTTGCCGGACATGGAGGGGTGTTTGAAGTGCTTGTGGTCGCCTTTCGTGTAAGCATAATACCAACCTTTTTCGCGTATGAGGCGTTCCGCTTCGGCTGAACTGTGGTTCATATCTTCCCCTCCCTTACACACTATTATACGCATAATGCGCATAATGTCAAGAGCAATTATGTATTTTTGTTGACTAATTCCGATAAGCGTACTATAATATTTGCGTAAAAAACTGCAACGATGTAATTATTGGGCTATACAAATATAACGCCTATGTGGGACTGAACGAGCCGCGGCTTGGCGCAGCCCTTATTTTTTATGACTGAGAGGTGCGGCGTGGATAATACTACTAATTTGCCGTGTGAGACAGAATTATCTTCCGTTGTTCAAGAAATAAAATCAGTCTTAGACATTGCCCGCAGTAATGTTGCACAGCAGGTCAACAACGAGCTTTTGAATGCCTATTGGAGCATCGGGCGCATTATCTGTGAATATGAGCAGTCTGTGCCGAACAGAGCAGACTATGGAAAACAGACGTTGAAAGAATTGTCGAAGGAACTGACACGGGAATTTGGCAAAGGTTTCTCTCGCTCCAACCTTCAAAATATGCGTCTAATTTATCAGACCTACCCAAAACGCCAGACGCTGTCTGGCAAATTGAGCTGGTCACATTATTGTGAGCTTTTATCCATTTCAGACCCCGATAAACGGAGTTTTTACGAAAAGGAAACCATTAACTCAGCATGGTCTGTGCGCGAACTGAAACGCCAAATTGAAAGCTCCCTGTATGAGCGGCTTTTGCTTTCCCGCGGCGACATAAATAAGGAGCAGGTGCTTGAATTGGCGCTCAAAGGCAACGAGATTGCAACACCCGCTGACATTATCCGCGACCCATATGTGTTTGAGTTCCTTGGGATACCGGAGGATAAGGCTTTTCTTGAAAGCGACTTAGAACGAGCGTTGGTGCAGCAAATTGAAAAGTTCTTGTTGGAGCTTGGGCGTGGTTTTATGTTTGTAGGCACACAGCAAAGAGTGACATTTGCCAATCATCACTACTATGTGGACATGGTTTTCTACAATAAAATTCTGCGTTCTTATGTTCTCATTGAGCTGAAAACAACAAAGCTCATGCCGGAGGCTGTCGGTCAGCTCAATATGTATTTGAATTACTATGCCAATGAGGTTAATGACGAGGGCGACAATCCACCCATTGGAATCATTCTCTGCACCGACAAGGGAAATTTCGATGTGCAGTATGCGCTCGGCGGACTGTCCAATCAAATATTTGCTTCCAAGTATGTGCTGTATATGCCTGATAAGGAGCAGCTTATCCGTCAGGTGGAAGAGGTCATAGAGCGCTGGCATGAGAAAAACAAGGATAAGGAATAGCTATAATTTATTGAAAAATCTCGTATAAAAAGTGCTGTTATAATATATTTTTGGTTTTATTCACAAAAACAACTGAGAGGAGCGGTCAAATATGCTGAACCTTGTACAGTGCGGCGAGCGCACTTATTATTTCGATAACCCTGCCAAAATCGGAGTGTTCAAGCTCTCTGAGAGCGACGTTTGTCTCATCGACAGCGGCGGGGATAAGGACATGGGGCGCAAAATACGCAAATACCTTGACGACAGCGGCTGGAAGCTGAAGTGCATAGTCAACACCCACTCCCACGCCGACCATGACGGCGGCAACAAATATTTGCAGCAGCAGACGCAGTGCCGCATTTTTGCCGCCGGAGCGGAGCGCGCGGTTGTGGAGCACTCCATTTTTGAGCCGTCCGTGCTGTTCGGCGGCTGCCCGCCGAAGGAGCTGAAGCACAAGTTCCTTATGGCGCAGGAGAGCGTCTGCGAGGACATCTCCTCGCCGGACTTCCCGCAGGAGCTGGAGACGATAGCGCTGCCCGGGCACTGTTACGACATGATTGCCGTCAAAACGCCGGACAACGTGCTCTTTGCCGCCGACAGCGTTTGCAGCGAGGCGACGCTGGCGAAGTACGGCGTTTGCTACCTCTTTGACATTGGCGCGGCTCTGAGCTCGCTGGACGTGCTGGAGCAGCAGAGCGCCGCGCTGTTCGTCCCCTCCCACGCTCCCGCCACGGAGGACATCCGCCCGCTGGCGGAGCTGAACCGGCAGAAAATTCTTGAGGTCGGCAACTATATCGAGTCCGTCTGCGCCGATGGGCTGGGCTTTGACGACATCTTGGCCAAGGTCTTTGACCGCTACGAGCTGGCGATGACGTTCCAGCAGCACGCCCTTGTGGGCAGCACCGTGCGCTCCTACCTCGCGTGGCTGCACGACTCCGGCCGCCTTGACGTGAGCTTTGAGGGCAACCGCATGACGTGGAAAAAGGCGGAGGCACAGTCAAACTAAAATAACAGGCAGAGATTTTATATACATATGGATAAACGACTTGAACGCATTCTGCCCCGCGTGCAGAAGCCCGCGCGCTACACCGGCGGCGAGTGGGGCGAGATAAAAAAGGATATGTCCCGCATAGAGGTGCGGACGGCTTTCTGCTTCCCCGACACCTACGAGATAGGAATGTCCAACCTCGGCATGAGAATACTCTACGGAACGATGAACGCGCCCGAGTGGAGCTACTGCGAGCGCGTTTTCGCGCCGTGGTCGGACTTTGAGGCAGAGCTGCGCGCCGCAGGCATACCGCTCTACGCGCTGGAGAGCGGCGACCCTATTGCAAAATTCGACCTCGTCGCCTTCTCCATAGGCTACGAGATGGCCTACACGACAGTTCTGAATATGCTCTCTCTTGCGGGAATACCTCTGCGCAGCCGCGACAGGCGCGCCAGCGACCCGCTTGTTTACGCGGGCGGGACGAGCTGCTGCAACCCCGAGCCTATGGCGGAGTTCATGGACTTTTTCGTCATCGGCGAGGGCGAGGAGGTCAACAACGAGGTCTTGGAGCTTGTGCGCGAGGCCAAGGCCGCGGGGTGGGACAGGCAGCGCGTTTTGCTCCGCCTCGCGGGAATTGACGGCGTCTATGTGCCGAGCCTCTACACCCCCGAGTACAACGCCGACGGCACTCTGCGCGCTATGCGCCATGCCTCCGGCGCGCCGGAGCGGGTGACAAAGCGCATTGTGCGCGACTTTGAAAACAGCTTTTTCCCCACCTCCACTATCGTCCCCAGCACGGAAATTGTCCACGACAGGGTCAACCTTGAGCTGTTCCGCGGCTGCGTCCGCGGCTGCCGCTTCTGCCAAGCGGGACAGGTCTACCGCCCGATACGCTACCGCAGCGCGGCCAAGCTCATCGAGCAGGGCAAGCAGTGCCTGAGCAATTCCGGCTATCAGGAAATAACGCTCTCCTCGCTCTCCACCAGCGACTACCCCGAGCTTATGGGGCTCTGCGACGGGCTTTTGGACTACTGCGAGCCGCGCTCCATGAGCCTCTCGCTGCCGTCGCTGCGTGCGGACAACTTCTCTATGGAGCTGATGAGCCGCGTGCAGAAGGTGCGCAAGTCCGGCCTGACGTTCGCGCCCGAGGCTGGGACGCAGCGCCTGCGCGACGTTATCAACAAAAATGTCCGCGAGGAGGACTTAATCACCACCTGCCGCACGGCGTTCGCCGGAGGCTGGAACAACCTCAAGCTCTACTTCATGCTCGGTCTGCCCACGGAGACAGACGAGGACATAGTCGGCATTGCGGAGCTGGCGGACAAGGTGCTGCACGCTTGGCGCGAGTGCTCGCCCAACAAATCGCGCGGCGTGAGGATAACCGTTTCCACTTCCTGCTTCGTGCCCAAGCCGCACACGCCGTTCCAGTGGGAGGCGCAGGTGAGCATTGAGGAATATCTTCGCCGCGTCAGCCTGCTGCGCAGCCGCATGACCGCGCGCAACGTCGTCTACAACTGGCACGACGCGGAAACAAGCGTCATCGAGGCCGTACTCTCCCGCGGCGACCGCAGGCTGGGCGACGTTATCGAGCAGGTCTGGCGCGACGGCGGACGGCTGGAGGCGTGGAGCGAGTTTTTCAGCTACGAGCGCTGGATAAAGGCGCTGGAGCAATTCGGCCTCAGCGCAGAGTTTTACGCCGCGCGCGAGCGCGGGCAGGACGAGGTCTTCCCGTGGGACATGGTGAACATGGGCCCGACAAAGCGCCACTTGGCGCGGGAGCGGGAGGCAAGCAGGCAGGGAGTGCTCTCCCCCGACTGCAACGCGCGCTGCTCCGGCTGCGGGGCGGCGGCGCTGGCGGGAGGAAAATGCAATGAATAAGCTGCGTCTGCGCTTTTCCAAGACGGGAAAGGCCATATATATATCACATCTCGACCTCATGCGCACCATGCAGCGTTCGTTCGCCCGCGCGGAGCTGCGCTTCAAGTACAGCGAGGGCTTCAACCCCCACCCGCAGATGTCCGTGCTGCTGCCGCTGGGCGTGGGCTGCGCCAGCGTGTGCGAGCTGATGGACTTCACGCTGACGGAGGACGTGCCGCCGGAGGAAATTGTTTCGCGTCTCTCTCGCGCGCTGCCGGAGGGCTTGGCGCCACTGGACTGCTATGCGTCCGAACGCAAGGTGAAGGAGCTGAAATTCCTGCGCATCTCCGGTGTTTTCGAGTACGACAGCCGCCCGACAGAGCCCATGTGCGACGGCCTGACGGAGTTTTTCGGCCGCGAAGCCATTGTGATAACCAAGCGCACCAAACGCGGCGAGGGCGAGAGCGACATACGCCCCGCCATACGCGAGATTTCTTTTGCGGCGGGTGAAAACACCGTCACGCTCTCCGCCGTTATCTCGGCGCAGGAACCGACGCTGAACCCCGACAACCTCACCGCCGCGCTGCGCCAGTTAGCGCCGGACCTGGCCCCCGACTTCGCCAAATTCCGCCGCGAGGAGACTTACGACGCGGATATGACGGTTTTTCGCTAAAAAACACTTGCAAAAGGGCAAAAACTGTGGTATTATATTTCGGCCTGTTGTTGGGCGCTTATGATAAGACGGTCCTCTGGCAAGCAGAGAAGGCTCTGCCGCTGCTACGAACGTCTATAAAAGGAAGGAATTTTTAGCATGGCAGATTTAATCAGCATACTGAACTCCCAGTACATGAAGGAGGAAGTCCCCACCGCCAACGTTGGCGACACTGTCCGCGTTACTGTCCGCGTAAAAGAGGGCAACCGCGAGCGCAACCAAGCCTTTGAGGGCATTGTTATCGCCAAGAAGCACGGCGGAATCAACGAGACAATCACCGTTCGCCGCATTTCCTACAACGTCGGCTGCGAAAAGGTATTTCCCCTGCACTCCCCGTCCATAGTCTCCATTGAGACAATCCGCCGCGGCAAGGTTCGCAGAGCAAAGCTCTACTACCTGCGCGACCGCGTGGGCAAGGCCGCCAAGGTCAAGGAGCGCCTGTAAAAAGTCTCGCAAAATCAGCCTTTCTCAAGCACGAGAGAGGCTGATTTTTTATTTATCTCTGTTATGTTTACAATTTATATCTGGATTTTGCGCGCAAAACGGGGTATCATTGCATAAGTTCGCTGTGAAGGGTGATAGAAAATGCGGAGTTTTATAAACAAAGTCGATAGTTTTTGCTATAGGCACCCGCGCTTCGGCGTGCCGAATTTAATGCTGTACATCGTCATAGGCAGCGCTCTTGTGTGGATTTTTTCCATGATGGACACCAGCGGGCTGTTTTTGAGCTATCTGACGTTTTCGCCGTATTATATTCTGCACGGTCAGGTGTGGCGGCTGGTGACGTTTGTGCTGGTACCCACGAGCAGCGGCATTTGGCTGCTCATATGGCTGTACTTCTACTACTTCATCGGCTCCTCGCTGGAAAAGGAGTGGGGCAGCGGGCAGTTCACTATTTATTATCTTTCGGGTATGCTGTTCACCGTTGTTTTCGGCTTCATTGTCTTTTTCCTCACCGGCATAAGCTACAGCATAACCTCGCAGTACATCAATCTTAGCATGTTTTTTGCCTTTGCCACGCTCTACCCCGACACGAGGGTGCTGCTGTTCTTCTTCATCCCCATAAAAATCAAGTGGCTGGCCTATCTGGACGCGGCGCTGTTCGCGCTGGAGGTGTTCACAGGCTCGCTGCCCATGAACCTGCTGCCGCTGGTGGCGCTCGTGAACTACTTCCTGTTCTGCGGCAGCTGGCTGTTCGACCTCTTCGGCGCGGAACGCACCAAGCAGCGCAAAAACTCCGCCCGCTTCAAGTCCGAAGTGCATAAAATCGAGCACGACCGAGCCTCCCGCAGCTACAACCGCAAGTGCGAGGTCTGCGGCAAGACGGACACGGACTACCCCGACTTGGAGTTCCGCTACTGCTCACGCTGCAGCGGCTACCACTGCTACTGCATGGAGCATATAAACAACCACATACACGTCAAGGAGTAACGGTAATGCGCGGCGCGCAAAATAAGCGCTTCAACTTCACGAAAATTTCTTGTCAAATCAGCGTCGGAAACATTGCATTTTCCGGCGCAATTTGATATAATCAGTCGGATTGTGAAACAAAAGGGAAGCGGAGCGGTAATTGCGGCGGGAAACGGAGCTTCCCTGTCAAAGAGGTGAGGACGCTTTGGCTAAAAATAACGGAGCAAGGGCAAAGAGGAGCGGCGCTGCCACCGCGGTGCAGGCCGTTATTCTTGCAATACTCGTTGCCGTGCTGATATTTGTTCTGTACAAACTGAAAACCGTCGTCCCCGCGGAGGACACAGCGCCCGCGGAGGACTTATATGTGGAAGCAACGCCTGCTCCCCAGCCCACGGCAGAGCCTACGCCGGAGCCGACCCCCGAGCCTACGCCGGAGCCGCTTATGGACTTCGAGCCCTACTGCACGGAGGAGACAAACCCCGAAAACTACATCAAGGACGTTGCCGTGCAGGTCAACGGCGTCACGCTGGGCGAGGACGAGACATACGAGCCGTATGCGGAAATTGACTTTTCTCTTCCCGAAGACTACACCGACGTGGAGGGCATCATCACCTTCCGCGGCAACAACTTCCGCGACAGCGCCAGCTATGGCTATGCGGAGATGACGGAGTACGAGTTCGGCTCATCTTGGTACGTCCCCACCTCCTCGCTGAGCTACAGCGGCGAGACGTGGACGGGCAGCGGCTGGACGGGTCAGCCCCTCATTGTGAAGTGGCCGGCGGAGACGAAGGCCAACATGAATATGTACGACTGGGCCAAGGAAGACGACGACTTGGTGGAGGTCATATACGCCTGCATGGACGGGTATATCTATTTCCTTGATTTAGAGACCGGCGAAAAGACGCGCGACAGCCTGAACATCGGCTATACCTTCAAGGGCTCCGGCGCGCTCGACCCGCGCGGCTACCCGATTCTCTACCTCGGCTCGGGCTACGACAGCGCTCTCGGCACCTCCAGAGTTTTTGTCATCAGCCTCATAGACGGCAGCGTCATGTACACCTTCGGCAACAACGACAGCTTCTCCCTGCGCGGCTCGCTGAGCTACTTTGACTCCTCCGCGCTCGTGGACGCGGAGACCGACCAGCTCATCTACCCGGGTGAAAACGGCATACTCTATATAATCCACCTCAACACCGAATACGACGAGGGCGCCGGTACTCTCTCCATTGACCCCGACAACGTCGTCAAGTGGCGCTATAACGGCACACGCACGAACTACAGCTCCTACTGGGTCGGCATGGAGGACTCGGCGGTCATATTCCGCGGGCATATTATCATGTGCGACAACGGCGGCAACCTCATCTGCCTGAACCTGAACACGCTAAAGGCCGTCTGGGTGCAGGACATTTTGGACGACTCCAACGGCAGCCCCGTGCTGTCCATTGAGGACGGGCACCCATATATATATGTCAGCACCTCCTTCCATTTAGGCTGGCGGAGCTGGACAACCGCCGAGGTGCCTATCTTCAAGATTGACGCGGAAAACGGCGAAATAGTCTGGCAGACGGAATACACCTGCCACTCCGTTGAAGGCATATCCGGCGGCGTACAGTCCACCGCGGCCGTCGGCTGCAATGACTTGGACGACTACATCTACGTTACTGTCGCCCGCACACCTACGGCGGAGAGCGGCGTGCTGGTCTGCCTTGAAAAGTCCACCGGCGAGGTCGTCTGGGAGCATGAAAACTCCGTTTACACTTGGTCAAGCCCCGTCTGCGTCTACAACTCTGACGGCACGGGAGTTGTCATTTACTGCTCATACGGCAATACGATGTTCATGCTGGACGGTCACACGGGCGAGGTGCTGAGCACCTGCAACATACAGGGCGGCGCGGAGGCCAGCCCCGCCGTCTACGAAAACCACATCGTCATCGGCATACGCCAGTGCAAAATTTGGGGCATCGAGCTGAAATAGCCGCCGCGAAACGCGCAATTTTCGGCTTGACTTTCGCGTTAAGATGTGATAAATTAGCAATATCGTGTAGCGGGCGGCACATACCGCCGAAAAAAGCAAAGCGCATTTATCCCCTTTATTTGGGATAATATACGCTTTGCTTTTTTTCACGAAATTCTTTTCAGAGGTGCTTTATGCCTAAAACAAAATTTCAAGGTGTTATATTCGGCATTATAATGTCCTACGCAATGGCCTTCGGCATGGAAATCTACAACGTCGCCATCAAGTGCGGCTACAACACTATGGCCGGCGGGCTAAGCAACATGACGAATGCGGTGTTCCCCGCCGCGATTTTAGAGGGGCTTTACATGGGCGTCATCGTCTTTGCCTTTTCCAACCTCTTTGGCAACAAGTGCGGCGCAAGGTTCATGGCCAAGCACTGCGACCCGCGGAAGGATAACCCGTACTTCTGCCAGATAATGCGGCAGGCGGGCACGGTTGCGGTCATGTGCCCCGCCATGAGCTTGGCGGCGTCCATACTGTTCAACCTCATACTGGCCGGCAGTCCGATTTACGAGCTGCCCGCCATTTGGGTCGGCACGGTGCTGAAGAACTTCCCCATGGCGCTGTGCTGGAATATGTTCGCCGCCGCGCCGCTGACGCACAAGCTGTTCTCGCTCATCTTCCGCGAGCGCGGCAAGGAAAAGCAGCAGCTGCATAACGCTTAATCCGCCGCAGGGAAAGTCCCTCCCCCGCTCTGCACCTTCGCAGGGCGGGGCGTTTTCTTCATCAGCCGCCGAAAAGCGTCTGCGCTGCGCTCTCGGAGAGTATCTGCGTGCATATCTCCGCCATTTCCTCGGGGCTTTGCCGCATACCCTCCGTGACCCACTCTTTGACGATGAACAGCATTGCGCCCTCAAACGCGAGGCTCAGGTAACGCCGCTTGGCGTCGGCGTACTCCGGCTTTTCCGTGCGCTCGTGCAGCGAGAGCGCGGCGGAAAACGTAATTCTGGCGTTAAAAATATTGCGTACATTTTTTTCGTTTTTCTTCATCAGCTTGAATGAGCGCAGGCACTGGCTGTATATTTCCTCGCGCGTCCCGTGAACCTGCAAAAGTGAGGTCACGACCCGCCGCGCGTCGTTGGAAATATCCAGCAACAGCTCGTCCTTAGTGTTATAGTTCCTGTAAAACGTCGCTCGGGAAACCCCTGCGCGCTGCACAAGCTCGGTGATAGAAATTTTGTTCAAATCCTTTTCGCTCAAAAGCTGGAGCATGGCGATTTGCAGGCACTCACGCGAAATGCGCTTTGCCTCCTCGCTCGACGGGCGGTGAATTTGGCGCTTTTCCAGCTCGGATTGTTCGTTCGACATATGCTTCATCTCCTTTGGATTTGCCGTGATGACACATTTTCAGCTAAAACTGTCTATTTTCGCTGAAACAGTATTGCAATTCCTGCGGAACAATGCTATTATGCTTGCAGAGACATTTGTTTCACTGATACAAGGGTATCACCAAAGAAAACAAAAGTCAACCCTCTGCGAAAAATATTTCCGCCGAGCTATAAGCTGCGGAAAACAAGGAAGGCGGCAGCCAAAATGAAAAAACTCAAAAACAACCTCAGCAACCTGCTAATTTGCCTGTGTGAAATCGTTGTCGGCGTTTTGCTGCTGATAAACCCCATAGGCTACACCTCGGGCGTCATCATCGTATTCGGCATAGTCTTGGTGGTGAACGGCATTATCAGCGTCATCTCCCACTTCCGCATTTCCGCCGAGGACGCGGTGCGCGACCACAGCCTTGCGCTCGGGCTTATAGAAATAGCCGGCGGACTTTTCTGCATACTGCGCTCGAGCTGGTTCATAGCCACGTTCCCCGTGCTGACGCTGCTGTACGGCGTTGTGCTGCTGGCAATGGGCTTTGAAAAGCTGCAATGGATGATAGATTTGCTGCGGCTGAAAAAGCGCCAGTGGTTCTTAGCGCTCATCAGCGCCGCCGTGTCAATTTTAGGCGCGGTCATAATATTCACGCACCCGCTGGAGTCCACAGCATTTTTGTGGGTCTACACCGCCGTAACGCTCATCATCGAGGCCGTACTTGACATTATAACAATATTTTTCAGAAGCAGGAAAAAGGCCGAGCCTGCGGCAGACTGAACGCGGAGATATGTTAATAAGAGGCAGCCCACACTCGGCTGCCTCTTATATTTTTTAACGCCTCACCGCTTCCGCTTCCATTTCAGCAGCGCCGCGGAGTTGATTATCACCAGAACGGAACCGGCGTTGTGTACGAGAGCGCCGACTACGGGGCTGAGCGCGCCGATTATGGCGAGGATTATGGCGATAAAGTTCAGCGTCATGGAAAACGTCATGTTCAGCTTAATGGCGGACAACATTCGCCGCGAAAGAGCAAGCAGGTGCGGCAGCTCCTTTACGTTGTCGTCCACCAGCGCGATGTCCGCCGCGTCCACCGCGATGTCGCTGCCCGCGCCGCCCATTGCAATGCCCACCGCCGCACTTTTCAGCGCCGGAGCGTCGTTCACGCCGTCGCCAATCATACAAACCGCCTCGCCCTGCTCCTGATAAGAGGCAATATGTTTCAGCTTATCCTCCGGCAGACAATCGGCGTGAACCGCCTCAATCCCCAGCCGCTCGGCAACCGCCGCAGCCGCGCGCTCGTTGTCGCCCGTGAGCAGGACGGGCTGCACCTTCAGCGACTTCAGCGCGGCAATCATGTCGGCGCTCTCCTCACGCACGGCGTCCGCCAGCGCGAGACAGCCCGCAAGCGCTCCGTCCGCCGCGACGTAAACTACCGTGCAGCCCTGAGATAAGCATTTTTCCGCCGCTTCGGCCGTCTCGCGGGAAATATCAATCCCGCGCTCTGTCATCATTTCGCGGCTGACCGCCAAAATACGCTTTCCGTTCACATCGGCGCTGACGCCGCGGCCGGGGAACATTTTAAAATTATCGCTCGGCGGCAGCGAAGCACCCGTTTCGCTTTTATAAGAGCCGACAACCGCCTTGCCCAGCGGGTGCTCCGAGAGCTGCTCCGCGGCGGCGCAAAGGCTGTACAGCTCCTCCGCGGACACGCTCGGCAGAGAAGGCAGCACCGCCGTCACCTTGGGCGCGCCGCGGGTCAGCGTGCCGGTTTTGTCGAATGTTATTTTCGTCACCTTCGCCAGCCGTTCCAGCGCGTCGCCCTCCTTGACGAGAAAGCCGTGCTTCGTGGCGTTGCCGATTGCCGCCATAATCGCCGTCGGCGTCGCCAGCACCAAGGCGCAGGGGCAGAAAACCACCAATATAGTCACGGCGCGGATTATTTCGCCGGAGATGAGCCACGTCGCGGCGGCGGCGGTCAGCGCGGTAACCACAATCCACGTCGCCCAGCGGTCGGCGATACCGACAATTTTCGCCTTGCCCGCGTCCGCCGACTGCACCAAGCGAATCATGCGCTGGAGCGAGCTGTCCTCGCCCACACGGCAGGCACGCATTTCAAAGGCTCCGAACTGGTTCACCGTTCCGCTGGAAACCTCATCGCCCTCCGACTTGTCCACGGGCAGAGACTCTCCGGTCATAACCGCCTGATTCACGGAGGTCTGTCCCGCAACGATAACGCCGTCCACCGGCACCGTCTCGCCGGGCAAAACGCGCAGGAGCGCGCCGACCGTCACCTGCTCCGCGGGAATAATGGCCTCCTCGTCGTCCCGTATAACTCTGGCCGTCTGCGGCGTCAGGTGTACAAGGCGCTCTATGCCCGCCCGCGCCCGCGCGACAGTCAAATCCTCCAGCAGCGCGCCCAGCTGCATGATAACGGCGACCTCTCCCGCGGCAAAGTTCTCGCCTATGCAGACGGAGGCGACAAGCGCCAGCGACACTAAAATGTCGGCCTTAATGTCGAAGGCGGTGACCAAGCCGATGACAGCCTCCAAAATAATGGGGACGCCGCAGAGAATAATCGCCACCCACGCCGCGTCAAAGGGGAACGGCTCCCACGCCGAAAGACTGACGAGCAGTGCCGCGCCGGAAACCGCGAGCAGCACTATGTCCTTTTTCGTGCCGCCAAGAGCAAGCAGATGTTCCAGTCCGGCAATAATTTTCTTCATAATCCGCCTCCGTGCGTTTATTATACTGATAGGGGTACATGTATAATATACACATAGGGGTATCGGTTGTCAAGAAGAAAAACAAAAGACAGCCGAAAATCGGCTGTCCTTCTGACGCTGCTGTGTGCAGCTTAACCCATGTTGGCAAATCTCTCCACGGCCTTGGTGAAGTCCGCAATGGTCTTGTCCGCGTCGCCGTGCTCTATGCCGTCGCGGACGCAGTGTTTTATATGTCCCTCCAAAACCACCTTGCCGCAGCCGTGCAGCGCGGACTTGGCGGCGTTAATCTGCGATAAAATGTCCTCGCAGGGGACATCCTCATCGACCATGCGGTCTATGGCCTGTACCTGCCCGATAATTTTTTTCAGTCTGCGGTGCAGGTTTTCCGCGTCCATGCATTGCTTCACAATATCGCTTCTCCTGTCAATTCAGATATGTACATTATAAACCAGAGACGCAAAATGTCAAATTGATTTTCCGCGCGGCTTACAGCGTTCGCGTCTTATTGCTTTTTACGTTCATTCTTAGTCTTTGGCGCTGTTATTTCAAAGCTCATGTCGAGCAAAATCTTTATCTGCTCGTCGGGGACCGTGCCGTCCAGCAGCGCGGTAATCCATGTCGCTTTGTTCATGTGGTAAGCGGGCAAGAAGCCGGCGGAGCGCTTCAGCGAGTCCACCAGTATGGGGTCTAATTTTACGTCCAGCACATTGACAACGCCCTCGCCGTCAAGCCTTAGCTTTGCTTTCGGCACGTCGGCTATGAGGGCAAACCACTTTTTGTTGTCTGTGCGGCGGAACACACAGTAGTTGGGGTACCTCTGCCAGAGATACTCCTCGTCTGCGCCGTATGTTTCGGTTATGTAGGCTTTCCAAGCTGCCGGCTCCATAAATAATTACCCCGCCGAAATTACGGTTTCGGCCCGTCGGGCGAGTACACTGTTTTTGCGGTGACGCCGGAAAGAGCGCCTATTTTGCCGGAGAGGGCGCTTATTTTGTCCTGCGGGGCGTCTATGGCGACGGAAATTATGTTCACGCCGCGCTCGGGGCAGGGTATGCCCATGCGTCCCAAAATGTATCCGCTGTACTCGTGGAGCAGCGCGTTTATCTGCTCGGCAGACTCCGTGCTCTCGGCAAGTATCGCTATGAGCGCTATTCTTGATGCCATGTCCTATGCTCCTTTTTCAGTGTGTTATACCACTTCCGCAACCGTCAAAACGCCGTCCGCTACGGTAAAGCGCACGTCGCGGCCCGCGAACGTGAGACCGTAGACGCGCTCGCCGTCGCTCTGGTAGGCGGGGCGCGGGTCCTGCGCCAGAGCTTGAATGAGCCCCGCGCGCTTCATCTCCGGTATTTGCCGCAAAAGCTCCGGCGGGAAAACCACATCCAGAGTTTTTCGCTCCGTCACATCCGTGAAGCCGCCGGTGGCCTCCGTCACGCAGTCGGCATAAGGCACATAGGGCTTGATGTCGAATATGGGCGTGCCGTCCACAAGGTCGGCTCCGGCGACCTCCAGTATGACTCCGTCCCGCTCGGTATGGCGAACTCCCGCCAGCTTGACGCAGCTCAGTCCCAGCGAGTTGGGGCGAAACGGCGAGCGGGTGGCGAAAACGCCCACGCGCTCATCGCCGCCGAGCCGCGGCGGGCGCACGGTGGGCGACCACTTTCCCGCGTTTTTGGAAAACTGCCATATGAGCCACAGGTGCGAAAAGCCCTCTATGCCGCGCAGCGCCTCCGGCGAGCGGTAGGGCTTTTCAAACACAATTTCCGCGCGCGTCTCCGGCGCCAGCAGGCTCTGGCGCGGTACGCCGAACTTGCCGCCGAAGTCGGAGCGTATGAAGGCTATCGGCTCTATCGTCACGCCTGCTTTGCTCCCGCCAGCAGCTTTGCTCTCAGCTCCGGCAGCTCTCGGCGGAGCATGAACATTCTGCCGGCAATGCCGTCGCGCGCGCCAATCTCGTCGGCAAGATTTTCGTCGCAGTCGTCCAAAAAGTCCTCAATCTCGCGCAGCAGCGCCGCGGTCTCTGCAAGGGTATTCTTGTCCATTTTCCGTTCCTCCCTCAGTCCAGCCGAACATTGCGGCGGTAAAAGTCGTCCCAGACCTCGCTGCCGCGGCGAACATCCTCGCCCAGCTGAGCAAGACGCTGGGAAACGCCGATAAGCTCCGCGGAGAGCATAGTGTTCTCCTCTCCCAGCGCGGCGGCGCAGGCGGCGCAGCGGGCGCTGTAGTCCGCCAGCTTGTCCGCGCGCTTGAAGCCGTCGGCGCAGTCAACCATAATTATTGACATTTTCTCATCTCCCTGAGATATTTATTGATAATTGGGGATTTTGCATTTATAATATACCGAACAGAGCTTAAAAAGTCAAGAAGGAGACACCATGAACATACTTGTCATAGACGGTCAGGGCGGGCGGCTCGGCAGCCGCATAATTGAGGAGCTGAAGTCATCGCTCCCCTCCGCCTCGCTGACAGCTGTCGGCACAAACTCCGCCGCCACTGCCGCCATGCTGCGCGCGGGAGCCGACGCCGCCGCCACCGGCGAAAACGCCGTTATTGTGGCCTGCCGCCGCTGCGACGGCATTATAGGCCCCATCGGCATGGTTATCGCCGACTCTCTGGGCGGGGAGCTGACGCCGAAAATGGCCGTCGCCATAGCTCAGGCCGACGCCGTGCGGGTGATGATACCCTTTAACCGCTGCGAAAACATTGTCGCGGGCATCGAAAACCAGACCATGCAGGAGCTTATCACAGACGCCGCCGCCAAGCTCAAGACGGCGCTCGGCGCTTAGTCGGCAAGCATTTCCTCCGTTATCTTCTGGCAGCGGGCATAGACGCTCTCCGCGTCCTCGCCGATGTAAAACTCGCCGTCCTCATACAGCACGCGCCCCGCAACCATAGTCAGGCGCACATTTTCCTTGGAGCCGCTGTAGACAATGTTTTTGACAATGTTGTTCAGCGGCTGCATATTGGGTCGGCGGAGGTTAATTACAGTCATATCCGCCTGCTTGCCCGCCGCGAGCGTGTCGCAGTCGCCAAGTCCCATTGCGCCCGCGCCGCCCAGCGTCGCCATTTTAATTATCCCGCCGCAGTCGCAGGCCGCCGCGTCGCGCGCTCGAAGCTTTTGCAGCACGGCGGACAGGTACATCTCGCGGAAGAAGTCCAGCGCGTTGTTGCTGGAAGGGCCGTCCGTGCCGAGCGCAAGGTTTATGCCGTCCGACATATAATCGACGAGCGGAGCCACGCCGCTTGCCAGCTTGGCGTTGCTGCACGGGTTCATAACCGCCCAGAGTCCGCGGCTTCGGAAAATCTCTCGGTCGCGCGCCGAGAGCCACACGCAGTGGAAGCCGCCGCCGCCGTAGTCAAACAGCCCCAGCGAGTCCATCAGCTCCGTCGGGGTCATGCCGTGGCGCTCGCGGCACTCGGCGGTCTCGCGCTCCGTCTCGGAGTTGTGGGCGAACACCGGCGCGCGGTGCGCGCGGGCGACCTCGGCCACGGCGCGCATATCGTCAACAGTGGCGGTGTACTCGGCGTGGAAGCCGGGTATATAGCTCACCAGCGGGTGCAGGGAGTTAAAGCGCACGTACTCGTCGTCCATAGCCTGCGCGGTGCCGCCCACGCCGCAGATAACCGTGCGGAAGCCGCAGTCGATATTCGACTGCGCGTAGGCGTCGCGGTGGTAGTACATATCGAACGAGGCCGTTATGCCGCTTGTGAGATATTCCATGACCGCTAACTTGTTGAGCCAATAGACCCGCTCCGGCGTCAGCTTTTCCTCCAGCGGAAAAATTTTTGTGTACAGCCAGTCCTGAAGCGGCAAATCGTCTGCCAGAGAGCGCGCGAACGTCATTGCGGAGTGGGTGTGCGCGTCCTTGAAGCCCGGCATGAGCAAATCTCCGCACAGGTTTATCTCCCGCTCAAAGCGCGGCATTTCCGCCCGCGGCGCGCCGACATAGCATATTTTTGCGCCGTTCGTCCAGACCTCGTCGCGCCCAAGCTCCAAACTGCCGTCCGTCAGCGTCAGCACGCGGCCATTATAAAAACGTATCATATTCTCTCGCTCTCCCTTAGCGTTAATTTTCCGAGCAGAAGTCCAGCGCGGCCTGCGTCAGCACCGACGCGGCGACGGCTATGGCACTCTCGTCGGGGGCAAAGCGCGGGGAGTGCAGCGGCTCGCTGCCGCCCGCGCCGACGTGGAAAAAGCAGCAGGGCGCTCTTTCGCCGTAGCAGCCGAAGTCCTCCGTTGTCATAAGCGGCTCGGCTATCAGCTCCACCTTCTCGCGTCCGAGCGCCTTTTCCGCCGCCGCGCGCACTATGTCCACAGCGCCGTCGTCGTTCACAATGCCGCCGTAGCCCTCTGTAACGCGCCAGTCCGCCGACGCTCCCGCGAGCGAGGCGGCTTTTTTTACCGTCTCCTCCGCCTCGCGGACAATCCGCGCCCTCGCCTCGGCGCCCAGTGTGCGGATAACGCCGGAAAACGAGCACTCGCCGCAGATTATGTTGCGCCCCGTGCCGCCGCCTATGGTGCCGATGGATATTATGCACTTCTCCCCCGCCGCACTCTCGCGCGACCGAAGCTCGTGCAGCGCGGCAACAGCCGTTGCCGCGGCGTATATGGCGTCAACTCCCGCCTCCGGCTGGGCGGCGTGTGCTGCCCTGCCGCGCACCGTCACGTCAAAGGGGTTGGAGGCGGCGTAGAACTTGCCGTAGCGTATGCCGACCCTGCCGGGCGCTATGTGCGGGTCAACATGGTAGCCAAAAACGGCGTCCGCCCCGTCCATGCAGCCCTCGGCCACAAGACGCGCGGCGCCGCCGTCGCCCTCCTCGTCAGGCTGGAACACAAACCGCACCTCGCCGCAGAGCTCTCCGCACCTTTGCGCCAGCGCCTCCGCACAGCCGACGAGCGCGGCGGTGTGAATGTCGTGCCCGCAGGCGTGCATCAGCCCCGCGCGCTCCGAGGCGTAGGGCAGCCCCGTGCGCTCCGTCAACGGGAGGCAGTCCATGTCCGCGCGCAGCACGAGCGTCCTGCCGCTGCGCTCACCGCGCAGGGAGGCGATTATGCCCGTGCCCGCGGCGCGGCGCACTCTAAGTCCCGCGCGCTCCAGCCGCTCGGCCACCAGAGCCGAGGTGCGCTCCTCGCAGTTGCCAAGCTCGGGGTGGGCGTGAATATCCCGCCGCAGCCGCACAAGCTCGGCCTCGTTTTTGAGTATGCAGTCCAGCATTTTCAGCCTTTCTTTGAAAATTCAGGAAATATATCGAGCGTGGCGAAGTAGTCCTCCACCGTTTCGGCGCGGCGGATAAGCCTCACCTCGCCGTTTTTCTCCAGCAAAAACTCGCCGCAGCGCAGCTTGCCGTTGTAGTTGTAGCCCATGCTGCGCCCGTGCGCTCCCGCGTCGTGCAGCACGAGCACGTCGCCCTCCTGCGTCCGCGGCAGGAAGCGGTCAACGGCGAACTTGTCGTTATTCTCGCACAGGGAGCCGACCACATCGCAGACGGTGTCGCACTCCGCGTCCTCTCTGCCCAGCACGGTTATGTGGTGGTAAGAACCGTACATCGCCGGACGCATGAGGTCGCAGGCCGTGGCGTCCACGCCCACATAGTGCTTGTAAACGTCCTTGTGGTGCAGCACGGTTGTCACAAGGTAGCCGTAAGGGCCGGTTATGTAGCGCCCCATTTCCGTGAAGAGCTTAATCTTCATGCCGGAGGGCGTTATCAGGCGCTCGTAGGCCTCCCTCACGCCCTCGCCGATGGAGAATATGTCCACGGCGGTCTGCTCCGGCAGGTAGGGTATGCCTATGCCGCCGGACATATCTATAAATTCCAGCTCAATGCCCAGCGTGTCCCTCAGCTCCAGCGCGAGGCCGAAAAGCTCCTCCGCAAGGTGCGGGTAGTAGACGTTTTCAAGGCAGGAGCTGGCAAGCATGGCGTGAACGCCGAAGTGCTTGACGCCCTTGCCGCGCAGTATACGCATAGCCTGCACGAGCTGAACGCGGGTCATGCCGAACTTGCTGTCGTCCAGACGGCCCATTATCTCGTTCGTTATAAGGAACGTGCCGGGGTTGTAGCGGCAGCAGACCGTGTCCGGCACGCCGCAGACCTTTTCCAGCATGGAAATATGCGTGATGTCGTCAAGGTTGATTATCGCTCCCGCGTCATTGGCCGCGCGGAAGTCCTCCGGCGCGGTGTCGTTGGAGGAGAACATTATGTTGTGCCCCTCGATGCCGCAGCGGCGGCTCATCTCCACCTCGGCGACGCTGGCGCAGTCCATGCCGCAGCCCAGCGAGGCCAAGAGCTTTAAAATTGCCGGATTAGGCGTGGCCTTGACCGCGAAATATTCCTTAAAGCCCTCGTTCCAAGAAAATGCCTTGTATAAGTCCTTTACGCATTTTTCTATTCCCGCGGCGTCGTAGATGTAAAACGGGGTGCTGCAGCTGCTTTTTATGGCGTTTACCGTGCCAAGGGAAAACGGCACTGTCTTTTCTGTCATGGCGGGTCCCTCTTGCTAATCAGTGTTTTGTCACAGCGTTCTGAGCGCGTCCTCAAGAGCTGTTTTCATGGTGGTTTTTTCGTCCTTCATCTTTATCACGCGCGCCGGACAGCCCGCAACGACGGCGTTTTCCGGCACGTCCTGCGTCACGACGGCTCCGGCGGCGACGACGGCGTTTTTGCCCACGCGCACGCCCTCTATGACCACGGCGTTCGCGCCAACCAGCACTCCGTCCTCGATAATGACAGGCTGCGCCGAGGCCGGCTCGATAACTCCCGCCAGCACCGCGCCCGCGCCGATGTGGCAGTTTTTGCCCACCGTTGCACGCCCGCCCAGTATGGCGCCCATATCAATCATGCTGCCCTCGCCTATGACCGCGCCGATGTTTATTACCGCGCCCATCATAATTACCGCGCGCTCGCCGATTTCCACCTGCTCGCGGATTATGGCGCCCGGCTCAATGCGCGCGGGGACCGCCTTCATGTCCAGCAGCGGAATGGCGCTGTTGCGGCAGTCGTTTTCTATAACTATATCCTCAATTTTATCGGCGTTGGCCTCCAAAATGGGCGCAAGGCCGCGCCAGTCGCCGAAAACTATCTTGTCCCCGCAGCCAAACACCTTGGCCTCGCCGTAGTCTATAGGCTCGCGCTCTTTGACATAGAGCTTAACCGGCGTTTTCTTTTCCGCCGTCGCTATATATTGAATTATTTCCTGTGCGTTCATCATTTTGCCTTTCTCCCTTCCGCTTCAGACCATATCGGCCATGCCGTAAAGTCCCGCGCTCTTGCCGACTATGAACTCCGCCGCGGCCAGCGCACCGTCGGCAAACAGCGCGCGGTCATACGCCTCGTGCTTGAGCGTTATCGACTGGGAGCCGGCGTTGACTATGACCTCGTGCATACCTACAATGTTGCCCATGCGCAGGGAGTGGATTCCCACCTCGTTGGCGGCTCGCTTGCCGTTTTCGTGCCGCCCCACTACCATTTCCGCGTTCGGTCTGGCCTCGCGCACGCTCTCAGCCAGCATGAGCGCCGTGCCGGAGGGCACGTCAATCTTGCGGTTGTGGTGCGCTTCGACAATTTCTATATCGGCATCGGGGAAGCACTTGGCCGTCTCCCGCGCCAGCCGCATGAGCAGAGCTATGCCCACGGACATATTGCCGGAGAAGAACACCGGCACTAACTTCGCCGTCTGCTCAATGAGCCGCTTTTCCTCCTCCGTCTGTCCCGTTGTGGCCTCCACAAGCGGCAGGCCGAGCCGCGCCGCTGTACCGCAGACGTCCGCGGTAGCCGCGTGGTGCGAGAAGTCTATTATGCAGTCGCCTCTGCTGACGGCGCAGAGCGGCAGCATATCTCCCTCCGGCTTGCTGGAGGTCATTATAAGCGCGCCGCACTGCTTTTCACGCACGCGGCGGCAGACTATTTCTCCCATGTGTCCGCGCGCATCGAAAACGATTATGTCCATAGAGCTTTATCCCTCGTATCTCTGATGTAATGTTGAAAAAGTTTGTTATATAAGTCCCTGCTCCGCCATGAGCGCGTAGAGCTTTTCCGCGTGAGCCGGTTCCATTTCGGTCAGCGGCAGGCGCAGGTAATTCTGGCAGAAGCCCATTTTTGCCATAGCCGCCTTGACGGGAATGGGGTTCACCTCGCAAAACAGCGCGGAGATGAGGTCGATGTAGCGGCACTGGTCAGCTGCCGCTCCCGCGGTGTCGCCCTCGAAATACTTGCGGCACAGCTCGCTTGTAGCACGCGGCATGAGGTTCGAGAGCACGGAGATAACGCCCGCGCCGCCCATAGAGAGAATCGGCACTATCTGGTCGTCGTTGCCAGAGTATATGTCCAGCTTATCCCCCACGAGCGCGGCGGTGCGGACAATCTTGCTGATGTCGCCGTTGGCCTCCTTTATGGCCGCAATGCGCGGGTGCTCCGCCATTTCCACATAGGTATTCGGCTCTATGGAGCTGCCGGTGCGCGAGGGGACATTGTAGACAATTATCGGCTTCGTCGAGGCCTCGGCAATGGCGTGGTAGTGGCGCACAAGCCCCTTCTGCGTGGCCTTATTATAATAAGGAGTCACCACAAGGCAGGCGTCCGCGCCCACGGAGCAGGAGTATTTTGTCATTTCAATGGCGTGGTCGGTGTAGTTCGAGCCGGTTCCGGCGATGATAGGCACTCTGCCCGCCGCGCGCTCCACGCTGTAGCGTATGCACTCCATGTGCTCCTCGTCAGTCAGCGTGGGAGCCTCGCCGCTGGTGCCGCAGATGACGAGTGCGTCAATGCCCTCCGCAATCTGCCAGTCTATAAGGCGTCCCAGCGCCTCGTAATCCACGCCGTCGGGGGTTGTCGGGGTGATGAGGGCGGTTGCCGCTCCTGTGAATATCGGGTTTGAGGTCATGGTTTTGTTCCCCTTTCTGAAATTTTCTGATTTGGTTCCCTCGCGGAGCTGCCACCGACCCGAAAGAGGTCGGAATTTCAGAGGATTGGAGCGAAAAAACGCCGACGCACATCGGCGTCGGCTGTCAAAATTCAAAGCATGGAGCCTTTGGCCCGCAAAGCTGACAATTCTGCATAGCGCTCCGCCTCCGCAAAGAATAAGCTCTCCGCGCACGCGACAGTCCTGCGGATATTCTCCGCAGCCCCAGCGGGGTCTTTCGCCTCGACCCGCTTCGGCGGCCGCTCCTTTCACCCACAGCAACGGCTTCTGCGATAAAGCCTTATCCGCCGCGCGCTACTCATAGCAAACCGCGCCTCTATACTCATTGAGGTGTTTAATTATACTGTATTGTAGCATGAATCTATGCCAATGTAAAGACTAATTTGGCGCAGATGTGAAATTTTATGCCTCTCTGCCCAGTGCGAAGGCGCGCTTGTTCAGCTCTAAGAACTTCGGCGGGACGCACTCGGACAGCGCGCGCTGCCAGTCGTCGTCGGAAAACGGGAAATACTTGGACAGATGCCCCATGAGCGCGATGTTCACGGCCTTGGAGCTGCCCGCGCTCTCCGCCACGGAGAAGGCGTCGAATATGTCGGCGTCCACGCCCGCGGCGGCCATTTGCTCGGCGAGGTCGCTCGGGTAGTCCTTTGCGCCTGTGATGACCGGCATGGGGTCAATCTGCTGGCTGTTGGAAACCACCTTGCCGCCCTTGCGCAGCCAAGGCAGCCAGCGCGCGGCCTCCAGCAGCTCGAAAGAGACGATGTAGTCCGCCTGCCCGCGGTCTATCACCGGAGAGGCGACGCTATCGCCGCAGCGGACAAACGTGACAACGCTGCCGCCGCGCTGGCTCATGCCGTGTACCTCGGAGACTTTGACATCGTAGCCCGCGTTCATCAGTATACGCCCCAAAACCTTGCTCGCCAGCAGCGAGCCTTGGCCGCCGACGCCGACAATCATAATGTTCATGCTTTTCATTCCGCGGCACCTCCCTCAAACGCCTTCGAGGCGCACAGCTGCGTACAGACGCCGCAGCCCACGCACATACTCTCGTCCACCTTGGCCTTGCCGTCGCGGAAGCTCAGCGACGGGCAGCCTATGCGCATACACGCGCGGCAGCCTATGCACTTTTCCGCGTTCACGCGCAGCGGCGGGTTTGTCTTGACATATTTCAGCAGTACGCAGGGGCGGCGGGATATGATGACCGAGGGCTCCGGCGCGGCCAGCTCCTCCCGCAGCGCGGCGGAGCACTCTTTTATATTGTATGGGTCAACAACACGCACGCGGTTTATGCCGACGGCGCGGCACAGCGCCTCCAAATCCACCTTGCCCGCGGGGTCGCCCTTGATATTATAGCCGGTGGTGGGGTTCTGCTGGTGGCCGGTCATGCCGGTGATGGAGTTGTCAAGGATAATAACGGTCGAGTTGGATTGGTTATAGGCGATGTCCACAAGCCCCGTGATGCCGGAGTGCATGAACGTCGAGTCCCCGATAACGGCGACCGTGTGCTTTTCTCCGGCCTCGCCGAGCGCCTTATTGAAGCCGTGCAGGCCGCTCACCGAAGCGCCCATGCAGATTGTGGAGTCGATTGAGCTGAGCGGCTCGACCGCGCCTAAAGTGTAGCAGCCGATGTCGCCGATGACCGTGCAGCGGTTCTGGTGCAGCACGTGGAAAAGCCCGCGGTGGGGGCAGCCGGAGCAGAGCACCGGCGGGCGGGCCGGTATTTCCAAAGGCAGCTCCGTCCCGCTCGGCACCTCCCTGCCCAGCGCCTCGGCCACTAAATTCTGCGAAAATTCTCCGCACGTGGGGAAAAGGCTCTTGCCCTCTACTGCCAGACCCATTGCGCGGCAGTGCGTCTCGATAATGGGGTCAAGCTCCTCCACGACTATAAGCCGCTCCACACGGGAGGCAAAGTCGCGTATCAGCTTCTCCGGCAGGGGGTTCACAAGGCCGAGCTTGAGGTAGCTGGCCTCCGCGCCCAGCACCTCCTTGGCGTACTGGTAGGCCGCGCCGGAGGCTATAATGCCGAGCTTTGTGCCGCCCATTTCCACACGGTTGAGCGGGCAGCTCTCCGCCCAGTCGCGCAGCGCCTGTGTGCGCTGCTCCACCACGGGGTGACGCTTTGTTGAGTAGGCGGGCATCATTATGTACTTGGCGGCGTTCTTTTTGTACTCCACACGCGGCTTTTCCGCGCGCTCGCCCGTTTCCACAATGCTCTGCGAGTGAGCGATGCGCGTGCAGGTGCGGAAGAGCACCGGCGTGTCGAACTTTTCCGACAGCTCGTAGGCCGCCTTCATAAACCCGAGGCACTCGCCGGAGTCGGCGGGCTCGACCATGGGCAGCTTGGCCGCTATGGCGTAGTGGCGGGAGTCCTGCTCGTTCTGGCTGGAGTGCATGGCGGGGTCGTCCGCCACGGCGATTATCATTCCCGCGTTGACACCCGTGTAGGAGATAGTGAAAAGCGGGTCGGCCGCCACGTTCAGCCCGACGTGCTTCATGGCGGCAAACGAGCGCACACCGGCGAGCGACGCGCCGAACGCGGCCTCAACCGCGACCTTCTCGTTAGGCGCCCACTCGCAGCAAACCTCATCAAATTTCGCCAAATTTTCTGTTATCTCCGTGCTTGGAGTGCCCGGGTAAGACGATGCAAACATGCACCCGGCCTCCCAAAGCCCCCTCGCCGCAGCCTCATTGCCCAGCATTATTTTTTTCATAGTCTTCAAGTCCTTACGGTTTTTAATCTTTCACAAAGATTGTATCACCAGCGCTCGGATTTGTAAAGGCGGAAAAAAGCGCGCAGATTGAAAATCGAATTAAAAAATTTCCGTTCAGCCATTGACTTATTAAGCGGCGTGTGCTATACTTTGCTGCGTTAGGTTAGTTCAAGCAAACTAATTGGTAAGGAGGTATAAGGAAAATATACGGCAAATTTTTTTGCGCATAAGTTAGCTTTTTCTAACTATGTGCGAACAAATCCACAAAAACGAAGGAGGCATATTCAGTGAAAAAAACAAAGAGCTTCACAAACCGTCTGCTGTCCCTAACCTTGGCCGCAGCCTTGGTTTTCTCCGTAATGTCGGCCACGGCGCTTGCGGCTGACGACAGCGGCGAGGCGGCCGAAAGCGCTGTCGCAGAGGTTCAGGCATCGCAGTCTGACGGAAACGAAGGCGAAACCGCTGACGACGGCGATTATCCGGCCGAAGAAGCAGCAGCCGACGAAAACGCAGCGGCAGACGAGACGCAGCCGTCCGAGGACAGCGCCGCCGAAAATGAGGACGGCACTGCCGAGGACGAGGAAAGCACTGCCGAGGATGAAGAGAACACGTCCGAGGGCGAGGACGCAGAGGAAGCCGCCGTCATGGTCATGTCTGTTTCCGCGGAAAGTGAGGAAACGGGCACTAACTATACCGACGGCACCTACACGGGCAGCGGCACCGGCTACAATAACGGTATCGTGACCGTGGAGGTTACAATTGAAAACGGTAAAATCACCAACATCGAAACGGTTGACGCTTCAAGCCAAACAACGTCTTTTTGGGAAAAAGCCGTCGCCCTTTACGAGAGCATTATCAGCGCGCAGTCAACGGAGGTGGACTCCGTCTCCGGCGCTACATACAGTTCCAAGGGAATCAAGGCGGCGGTGGCCGACGCGCTTAGCAAGGCGGTCGCCGGCTTCTCCGGCGGCAGCGGCACGGAAAGCGACCCCTATCTTGTTTCCAGCGAGGCCGGCCTGCTCTATCTGCAAGCTCAGGTTGCCGACGGCACAAGCTACGAGGGACAGTACATTGAATTAACGGCGGACATTGAGCTGACTGCTGAGTGGACGCCTATCGGAGACAACACCAATATGTTTGCCGGTACGTTCGACGGCGGCGGATATACGATTTCTGGTCTGAGCATAGGCACTTCGTCTGCTCCCTCCGCGGCGCAGTATGCGGGGCTTTTTGGATATGTTGCCTCCGGAACCGTTATACGCAACATCACGCTGGAAAGTGTGAGCATTTACACCGAGCCCGCCTCCGCAGCTTACGCGGGCGCGCTTGTGGCATTTATGAAAGCGGACAGCTCCGGCAGCACTCAAACAATTCTTGACAACTGCCATGTATCCGGCGTCATTTCGGTCAACACGAACGGAAGCGCGATTGCAATGGTCGGCGGCTTGGCCGGATTCTCCAATCAATATATCACGGTGTCGAGCTGCAGCGCGGATGTGAACGTCTCAGCGGCAACCGGCAGCAAACAGGCCAACGTCGGCGGCTTAATCGGCTTTGAGAGCGTAAAGGGTCTGCTGATAAACAGCGCCAGCTATGGCAGTGTGACATCTGACAGCTCCGCCAGCGCAAGCAACAACGTCGGCGGTCTTGTGGGCGGCGCCAACGGCATGATTTATAACTGCTGCACAGCGGCCACCGTTACGGCGGAGCAGTCGCAGACCAATATCGGCGCTTTTGCCGGAAATTTTGCGGCGGCAACGCTGGCTTACAGCTGCTACTACAGCAGCGGCAGCTCCATTGACGCGGTAGGAAACAACGGCAGCAGCGCCGCAAGTTCCTGCGAAGTCACAGCGGCAGAGCTGGGCACAAGCGACTTTGCGTCGCTGCTCTCCGGCAACCTGACGGCCGCCAAGCTGTCCGCGTTCTCCTCGCTTGTCGAAACAAATGCTTCCAGTCTTACCGGCTGCGATTTTGACGCCCGGATAGAGGCAGTAAACAGCGAGTTTTACGACTGGACGCTTTCTGGCGGAATTGTTGTTCTCAGCGGCGCGCTGTGGGCATCCTCCGAGGTAGAGGACAGCATTTTTGCCAGCGGCAGCGGAACAGAGGATGACCCTTATATCATCAAGACTGAAGAACAGCTGCGCGCGTTCGCGGTTTCCCTCACCGCGAATTTGGACTACTCGGGAATATACATTCAGCTCGGGAACGACATTGCGCTGACCGGCGGCGACTGGACTCCTGTCGGTGAGGGTATGTATGCGTTTAACGGCTGCTTCGACGGTCAAGGCTACACCATTTCCGGCCTGCAAATCGGCTCTGCGGAATCTCCGTACGCAGACCCCGGCGGCTCCGGCGCAACAATGTATTTCGGACTGTTCGGCGTACTGGAGGCAAATGCGGAAGTGCGCGACCTGAACTTGGATGTTGCCGTCTATGTCAGCGGCGTACAGACAATTT
Organism: Oscillospiraceae bacterium; assembly: GCA_021202845.1. Lineage (GTDB taxonomy): Bacteria > Bacillota > Clostridia > Oscillospirales > Oscillospiraceae > JAJQCF01. The sequence goes on along the minus strand of JAJQCF010000002.1, from coordinate 3,579 downwards.
ATGTGTCAGGACTGGCGGGCTACATCATTCAGTCGCTTGTGGACGGCGTAACCGTCAGCGGCACTATTGAGGGAACCACAAGCCACGACAGCGCGAACATCTACGTCGGCGGCATCGGCGGCTATGTGTACAAGCAGAAAATTATCAACTCCTGCTCCACGGCTGATGTGCGTGCCGAAGCCGTTGGCGGCATCGCCGAAGCGGGCGGCATCTGCGGTCTGCAAAATCGCGGGCTGATTGCCAACTGCTATTCCGCCGGAAACATCACCGGCACGGCTGACCGCGACGCGGAGGGCGCTCCCGCGCTTGGCGGCATTGCCGGAGTACACGCGGGTACCATTGTCAACTGCTACTCCAACGCCACGGTCATTGCCGACTGCTACACGAGCTATGTCGGCGTTTTGGCGGGCTGGGCAACGGGAATTGCCGATACGTTCCAGAGCTATTACAGCACGGCGGCAACGCTCGTGACTGACGACAAGACCGCCGACCGCATTGCTATCAGCCCCGCAGTGGCCATCGGCTGGAGCGTCGGCCCCGGCATAAACGATGAGGGCGAGCCGTATACAGGCAGCGTAAGTCTCAATGTGGAGGGGCTGTCCGCCGCCGAAATGTCGGACGGGACACTGCTCGGCAAGCTCAACGCAAACTTTGCGGCACTCAATGTTGACCTCACCGCCGGAGGACGGCAGTCAGGCCACTGGACGGGCAGTGAAACGCTTGCAAAATCTCTGAAGCAGTGGACAGCAAACACGGACAGCGCCTCCGCGCTCCCGGTTGTCCTCGGCTCCGAAACGGCTGCTGTCACCTATGACAGCACAACAGACGACGCGATTGCCGAGCTGCTGCCCGACGAGGTCTACTACACTGGAGACTTCTACGGCAGAAGCGACGACGCCAGCCTTATATTGAAGGTTACTGTCGGCAGCGGAAACGCTGTAACGGCCATTGAAGTTGTTGATGGAACGGGCGATTACAGTGCCGAGATTAACGCTGTTATCGCCGGAGAAACAACCGCTGACGACTTGACTGACGGCGCTTTCAAGCAGGCGCTCACCACGGCGCTGGAAAAAGCGGAAATTCCCGACTACTCCGGCTATGGCGTTGCAACCGACGCTCTGTTCGCCTCGGGAACAGGTACGGAGAGCGACCCGTGGGTTATTGAAACCGAAGAACAGCTCCGCGCCTTCGTCAACCAAATCAACGAGGACGAGGATTATTCCGGCAAGTACATAACCCTCGGCGCGGACATTGCCCTGACAAGTGAGTGGACGCCGGCCGGAGGCGGAAACATATGGTGGTTCTCCGGCTGCTTTGACGGCTGCGGACACACGATTTCCGGCATGACAATCGGCAGCGAGGAAACGCCGTACACCGGCCAGTACGCGGGACTGTTTGCCTATATCAATGGCGGCACGGTCAAAAACCTCACTCTTGCGGATTACTCTATCACCGTCAGCAGAACGGATAACGGCCGCGTTTACGTCGGAGGTCTTGCCGCGGCTATGGACCAGAGCGACGCCACAGGTTATCTTGACGGCATTGATGTAAGCGGCACTATCACCGTCCACACCAATTCCGGCGCGGCGTATGCCGGAGGCATTTTGGGGCAGGCAATCCGCGGCAGCCTGACAAACAGCCACGCCGACGTGACTATTTCCGCCGTTTCCGACTCCGCTTGGGTCTACGCGGGAGGGCTGGCCGCCATGCCCGCGCGCTGCGGAATGATAAACAACTATGCCGAAGGCTCCATAACCGCATCCGGTCCCGTCAACAAGGTCGCAATCGGCGGCTTGAGCGGCTTCCAATCCGGCGTTGTCTACAACTGCTACACCAGCGTCGCGCTCATTGCCGCCTCCAGCACCGGCGACGTAGGCGGACTGGCAGGCAGGAACACCGGCATTGCCGCCATTTACAACAGCTACTACGACGCCTCCCAAACCCAGCAGAGCGGCGGCAGCGATGTTGCCGAAAAGAGCGCGGTCGGCACCGAGGTAACGTCCGAGACCGACGGCTGCGGCGTTATCGAGGGCGTCGAGGACTACAGCTCGCTTTCTGCCGACGAGCTGGCGGCAAAGCTCAACGCCAACCTTGAAAACACAGAGCTTCTGGACACAGCAAAAGGCCTGTTGTCCTCCAACTGGAGCACTTCGCTGAGTTCCGAAATAGAGCTGCGCGAGTGGGCGGCAGCTGACGGAACTGTCACGTTTGCCGCAGCTCTCCAAGGCAGCGGAACCGCAGAGGACCCCTATCGGATTTATACCGCCGAGGAACTGGACGCCGTGCGCAGCGACCTCGCCGCACATTATGTCCTGATGAACGACATCGACCTGAGCGCTTATTCGAGCTGGGAGCCGATTGGCACGTTTGTGCCGCTTGAGGACGGCGAAACGCCTGACAGTCAGTACGCTTTTACCGGCGTTTTTGACGGGCAGGGTTACACCGTTTCCAACCTGACCATTGAGCAGGAGGCCGTGTTCGGTCTGTTCGGCTGTGTGTCGGACGGCGGAACGGTAAAGAGCTTGGTGCTGGACGGCGCGAATATTTCCGGCACATTCATGGGCTCTGCTGTGGTCGGCTACGCGGCTGCCGGTTCTACCGTTTCAGACGTAACGCTTAAAAACTCCGTCATATCCGCTGTCGGCGGCGAAACCTACGGCGCGGCAAACATGGTGGGAGGCATCATAGGCGGCGGCATGGACGCGGCGGTTACGGGCTGCACCGTGAGCGGCGTGACAATGACCGCGCAAACCATTGACGGCGCAGCTGTCATTGGCGGCAACGTCCACGACCTCGGTCTTTTAGGCGGCGGGCTGGAGGGCTGCACCATCTCCAACTGCACCGTAAGCGACAGCAGCCTCACCCTGAGCGGCGACTGCACCTATGCTTTTGGCATCGGCGGGCTCTCCGGCTGCGCAATGGCTTCGGAGAGCGTGACAGACTGCGCAGTGGACGGCGTGACAATCACGGCGGGCAACAACATCCAGCTTGTCGGCGGCCTGGTCGGCTACACCGGCACGGGCAGCAGCGAAAGCCCGACCGAGGTGAGCGGCTGCGCGGTTACAAACAGCAGCATAACCGTCGGCAAAAACGCTTACAGAGTGGGCGGCATGATTGGCGGAGGCTTCTACTTTGATGAGTACGCGGCGTACTACGGCTCCGACACCGTCTACACCGTTGACAGCACCTGCAAGGTAGAAAACACGACCATCAAGGCCGGAACGAGCAGCACCAGCGTGGGCAAGGTTGCGGGCAAGTCCGACGGTTCTACTGTAGACAGCGCGGTAAGCACCTCCGGCACCACCGTGACGATTGCCTCCACCAGCTCCGGCGGCGGCAGCAGCTCCTCAGGTACGACGACAACCACCACAACCACCACAACCACCACAACCACTGTCACGGATGTGACCGACACTGCCTTCAATACCACGCCTATTGAGGTTACCGCCGAGGCCGTGATGACCGGAGAAGAAGCCGCGGCGGCGGTTACAGCCATGACTGACGTGGAGGACGACGCCTACTACACCGACGCCATAGCGTGGGCGCTGGAATATGGCATCACCACCGGCACGAGCGACA
>JAJQCF010000018.1:53571-84569 GCA_021202845.1 Oscillospiraceae bacterium | reverse complement strand
GTTTGCGGTGCGACAAAGACGGAATCTATTGAAGCAACGGGCCACTCTTATGAAGCGGTTGTGACAGCACCTACTTGCACAGAGGGCGGTTATACCACCTACACCTGCTCGGTTTGCGGAGACAGCTATGTTGCTGACAAGACCGAAGCTACGGGTCATACCACCGAAATCCGGAACGCGAAAGATGCCACCTGCACTGAGGATGGCTACACAGGCGACACGGTTTGCACGGTTTGCGGCGAGACTGTGACCACTGGCGAGACCATCCCCGCCACAGGCCACACAACCGAGATTAAGAACGCGAAAGACGCGACCTGCACCGAGGATGGCTACACCGGTGACGAAGTTTGCACCGTCTGCGGCGAGACGGTATCTACTGGTAAAGTAATTGCTGCTACCGGACATAGCTATGGTGAACCTGCTTTCACATGGGCAGAAGATAACAGCACTTGCGCTGCTGTGTTCACCTGTGAAACCTGCGGTGATGCGCAAACGGTAACCTGCACCGTGACCAGCGAGACTACAGATGCTACCTACGCAGCGGATGGCAAGACAGTTTACACAGCTGCCGTCACCTTTGGGGATAAGACGTACACTGATACCAAGACCGTTACAATTCCTGCGACGGGTGAGCACATCTGGAACGACGGCGTCGTGACCAAAGAGGCAACTTGCACCGAAGCCGGTGTAAAGACCTATACCTGCACTGTTTGCGGCGAAACAAAAACTGAAGAAATTCCTGCGACCGGCCACACCGTTGTCACCGATGCAGCTGTAGCAGCGACCTGCACAGAAACAGGTTTGACAGAAGGTTCGCACTGCTCCGTTTGCGGCGAAGTGATTGTGGCGCAGGAGACAATAGCTGCACTTGGACACACTTGGAACGACGGAGAAGTTGCGAGCGATGCTACAGCTACCAAGGACGGAGAGATGATTTACACCTGTACCGTTTGCGGTGAGACCAAGACTGAGGTTATTCCTGCAACCGGTCATACCTATGGTGTTCCAACATTTACTTGGGCTGATGATTACAGCACTTGTGTAGCTGCATTTGTCTGCTTGGATGAAGGCTGCGGAGAAGTATATGAGGTAACCTGCATTGTAACAAGTGAGACGACAGATGCCACCTGCACTGAGGATGGCGAGACGGTTTACACCGCCACGTGCACCTTTGGTGATGAAACATATACCGGCACTCAGACAGTGGCTATCGAGGCGAAGGGTCATACATGGAACGACGGAGAAGTTGTGAGCAGCGCAACTTCTACCAAAGACGGAGAGATGACTTACACCTGTACCGTTTGCGGTGAGACCAAGACCGAGGTAATTCCTGCGACCGGTTCCAGCGGCGGAGGCTCTTCTTCCGGAGGCAGCAGCAGTTCTTCTTCCGGCGGCAGCAGTTCTTCTTCGGGAGGCAGTACGACTACTGGCGATGCCGACACTGACACTGAAGATACAACTACTAAGCATGACTGCCCGAGTGAGCCCTACACTGACGTGGACACAACTCTCTGGTATCATGAGTACATAGATTACGTCATTGAGAATGAACTTATGATAGGAATCAGCAGCGATACCTTTATGCCGAATATTCCGACTACTCGCGGCATGATAGTGACGATTCTCTATCGCATCGAGAATGAGCCGGAGGTTGGCGGCAGCAGTGAGTTCACCGATGTGGCCGACGGGGAGTGGTACACCAATGCCATAATATGGGCGGAGCAGAACGGCATTGTTCTCGGCTACGGCAACGGTGAGTATGGACCGAATGATGACCTGAACCGTGAGCAGATTGCGGCGATTCTCTACCGTTATGCTGCTTATAAGGAGTATGACACTACGAGTGGTGGTATGGCAATACGTGAGTTTGACGACTACGAAGATATTTCCGAGTATGCACTGGAAGCAATGGCATGGTGTATTAACGACGGAATAATCCAAGGCGTTGGCGAAACAACGCTTGTACCTCAAGGCGATGCATCAAGAGCTCAGGTTGCGGCGATACTCATGCGGTTCCTCGATTTGTACGCGTAACAACTTGATAGCTTAATAGGGCTGCAAGACAGGGTATTGATTCCGGCAAATAGGGTTCATGAGCAAGACTGTACTTGTCTGCAAATGGAGAGCCTAACTTAAGCTTCAGAAAACAGACAATCACTCCGATTTAGGGGCGCAAAGCCTCTACATCGGAGTGATTTGTATTCATGTGAGTATAGATTGCTGCCTGTGTTTTTCCTCCTGCTTCCTGAGTCGCACCACAAATCGTCTCAAATGAGATAATCCTGCATCTGCGTTCTTATCACAAAGCTATAAACTTAATATCATTTGCACCGTTGACTTACTGATTCCGAATTTTCCCGCGGCGGTGCGGACTGTGGATTTGGCTTCAACGATGTACTCCGCCAGCTCGACCGCCCGCCTTTCGATGTCGGTTTTCAAACACATCACTCCCGACCTTCACTATGGTCAATGATATGCGCGGAGGGTGGGGATTATGAGGGCGATGTAAATTGACGAAAAAAGAACGCTGCGCAGCGGCACAGCGTCCTTTTAATAGGAGGGTAGTAAGAAAAGAAACTCGCGGAAGGCCGGGGGTAGGCTGTGAGCCTTCCGCGATGGGGGTTAGGCGGGGAGGTGGGAGACTACGTCTTCGCGGACTTCCTTGTTGAATATCGCGGCGGTGGCCTTGATGGATTCAAACAGGCAGGCTACTGCGTACACGGCGAAGCCGATGCCGATTATTACGTAGAACGGCTTGTAGGGTATCAGGAGCGCCGTTGACACCTGCTTTACCAGCGGTACGCGGACAAAGGTCTGCCAGACGCAGAGGGAGACCGCTATGAAGGACACCCACTGGTTTATTGCCCACATCACTACAGGCGAGATGCCCGGCAGCTTTTTCATAAAGAAGCAGACGTGTACAAGTCCGCCGTTATACTGAGTGTATCCCAGCGCGAGGAAGATAAGCACTACCTCCGACATGGAGTACAGCTCCTCCGTGCCCACTATGGCGTTGCCGAAAGCGCGCATTATCACGTTGGCAAGGATAATCACAACATTGAACAGCACCGCCAGCGCCGAGACGTAGGCAAACACCTTGGTGAAGATATTAGTAAATTTGCTTATCGTGTTTATAACTTTCATCAGCGTCACTCGCTTTGCTCAATATTTTGCCGCTTGCCGTCAGCCGTTGTACTGCTCGATGTAGCTGAGAGCCGCGTCCAGAATAGCCTGACCGTCATAGCCGAGGCCGTCCATTGTCTCGACCCACTTGTTCCAAGCGTTCTCAACGTCCTCGCTGAGCCACTCGATGCTCTCGTCCGTTTCGTATATGATGTTGACGCCGTACTCTTCGCACTTGGCTATCATGTCGGCCTGCTGCTGGTCGTAGCCCTCGATGGAGGTCTCAAGGTAGAACTCGGCGCTGTCGTCAATCATCTGCTGCAAGTCGGCGGGCAGGGACTCATAAACGTCCTTGTTCAGGCAAATCATGTTGAGGGGGTAGATGGTCTGGCCGACGTACAGCGCGTCGATGACCTCGTACAGTGCGGAGGATTCAACTTGGTCGAAGAAGAACAGTCCGCCGTCTATAACGCCCTTGGAGATGTTCTCGTAGCCGTCGTTTATGCCCAAGCTGACGGGGTTGGCGCCCTTGTCTTGGAACCACTGGGTGGTGTAGGAGTTGGAGATGCGCAGGTTAAGACCGGCCATTTCCTCAACGGAGGAGACGTTCTTGGCAAACAGAATCGGGGAGCCGGCGGAGGAGTGCAGCGCGACAACGTGCAGGTTGCTCCACTCGTCGCTCATCTCGGGGTACTCTTCCAGCATGGCGTTCAGCGCGTCGTTGACAACGGTGTAGTCGTTCGCGCCAATCATCGGCAGGCCGAAAACCTCGGTTATGGGGAACACGCCGGGGTAAATGGTGACGCCGGACCAGAAGCCGTCCGTAACGCCGGACTCGCAGTTGGTGACGCAGTCGCTCAGAGCGCCCAGCGCGCCGCCGGAGTAAACGGTGATGTCAAGGCGTCCGTCGCTCTCCTCGTAGAGGTATTCCGCCCAAGCGGCGAGAGTGCGGTAGCCGACGGAGGATTCGGCGTTGGGGTAGTCGAACTTGATTTTGTAAACGGTGTCGTCTGCGGCGTCGCTGGAAGCGGAGGAATCAGACGCAGAGGACGAGGAAGAGCTGTCGGTGCTGCTTGTGCTGCTGGAAGAGGAGCTTCCGCAGCCGACCATCAGCGTAGCCAAAAGAGCGATGGCGACGATGAGTGCCAGAACCTTAGTGATTTTTTTCATTTTTGTTCTCCTTTACGTTTTTGAATTTTATTCAATGCACGACCGGCGGTCATACATTTAATACATGGATAGTGTAGGCAGGGCGCGCAATCAGTTTGCGTTTGCCCAAGCCTGCTCCGCGAGCCAGTCAAGCAGCTCGGTATAATACTGCGGGTGAGTGTAGGTGCCGTGACCCATTCCCTCGCACAGACGGAGCTCGTTGCCCTCAACGCCCGCTTCTATGAGCGCTGCGTACATATCGAACGCCTGCTGAACGGGGCAGAGCGGGTCATTTGTGCCGTGGTAGAAGAAAAAGCTGGGGTCATCCGCGTCAACATGGAATATGGGGCTGCCGTCTATGAACCTTTCCACCAGCCACCACAGCTCATGCTCCGTGTCTCCGCTTCTCCATATTTCACGCAGCAGCGAGGTGGACACGCCGTCGAACACCTCTCCCGTGGCCTCGTTGACATAGCTGTAGCCCTCTATGTCATCCGTACCGAAGAGTGCGGGGTCGCAGCCGGTGGGCTTATCGTGGTAAGACCAGTTGTCCCAGTAGCTGTGAATCCTGTAGTCCACGTCCTCGAAGCAGGTGAGCATATTTGCGCATCCGTACTGCCAGCCGCAGTACTGTAATTCGGTGGACACAGAGCGGTCGTCGCCGTCGAACGTCACATATCCGGGGTCCTGCAAATCCGCCTCGTTGCCCGTGACGGCCATCTGTGTGGCCCAGTAACCGCCTGCGGAGACGCCCGTTATGCCGAAGCTGTCCGCGTCAAGACCAAGCTCGGAGGCGTTGATTCTCAGATAGCGTATCTGCGCCTGCAGGTCATACATGGAATAGGGGAAAATTGCTTCCTGCTCCCAGCGGTAGGTGAGCGAGGCGACGGCTATGCCGTTATTGAGCATGGTTTCCACAAGATAGCTGTTTATTTTTGTGCGGTCGCCGCTTATCCACGCGCCGCCAAAGGTGTACAGCAGCACGGGCACTTCGGCGCCTTCTTCCACATTGTCGGGATACCACAGGCGAATAACCAAGTCCTTTGTGCCGGTGGCCTCGGTTGTGATGTTGCCCTCGCTGTCGGTTTCAATCCAGCCGCTGTCGTAGGTATCGACCGTTGTCACGGTGATGTCTGTCCAGTTATTAACTATGTCGCCTTTTTCTGCGCGGGCGGCAAGCACTTCGTAATCGGCTTCCAGCTTGTCAAATATCGCACATATTTCTGCGCGAGTTATGCTGGAGTTCGGGCGGAAGGAGCCGTCCTCGAAGCCGGAGATATAGCCAGCGGCGCACAGGGCGGACACTGCGCCCTCGGCATAGTCCGCAATTTCGGCAGCATCCGTGAAGCTGATTGCGGAGGCGGATTCTTCGATTTTAAACGCTCTGCAGAGCATTACGCAGGCGTCCTGTCTTGTTATTTCGGCGTATGGCAGAACATTGAAGTCATCAGTGCCGAGCAGCACGCCGGCGGCGTTGGCCTTCAATACGGCCTGATACAGTTCAACGTCGCTGAGATATGTGACGCCGTCCTCCGCATATGTGAGGTCGTAGAACTTGTTCTCTGCCATTTCAGTCCAGCCGAATATCTGGTTGAGGGCTTTGGCAAGCTCACCGCGCGTCAGCGCGTCGTCCGGCCTGTACAGCTCGCTGCCGTCGGTATCGGTGTCGGATTCCAGAACGCCGACTTCTGTCCAACGGGCTATGGATTCGCCTGCCCAATGGTTTTCTGCGTCGTCAGCGGCAAGCGCGGCCGAGGATAGGGACGCGGCCAACGCTGCGGCCAAAATCAGTCCTGCAGCTCTTTTTAATACGGATACCATAACTATTGTCTCCTTTTTCGCCTCTTACGCTGCGCCGTACATCAGATTCGGGAGCCAGAGGGAGAGTTGGGGGATGCAGATGGCGAGGATTGTTACCAGCAGGAGCGCTATGCAGTAGGGTACCGAGTTTTTCATTATTGCCGAAATCTGCATATCCGTGTCGATGCCTGCGGCGATGAAGAGGTTTATGCCTATGGGCGGGGTTATGGTGCCCAGAACCATTGCCAGCACCGTCACCACGCCGAACCAGATGAGGTCGTAGCCCAGAGCCGTGACTATGGGTGCGAAAATGGGAATGGTTATAAGCACAACGGAGAGCGTGTCCATGAACATGCCGATTATTATGTACATTATCAGTATGCAGAACATGACAACGATTCTCGGTATATCAAGACCGCTGATGAACGAAGCCAAGTCCTGCGGCAGGTTCGTCACCGTGAGGAAGTAGCCGAACACGGAGGCGCCAATCATTATTTGGAAAACCATGATGGAGCTCTTCAGGCAGGACAGGCAGCGGGACCAGAAGCCCTTCCACGTCATCTTGCCCACGCAGGCGGTCCAGACTATTGTGAGGAACGCGCCGATGGCGGCGGCCTCGGTGTAGGAGAAGATGCCGGAGAACATTCCGCCCAGAACAACAACGAACAGAACGACTATCGGCAGTATGCCCGGTATGGAGCGCATACGCTCCGACATGGAGCATTTTTCGCCCTTGGGCGCCATTGTCGGGTCCTTGGCGGCGACTATGCTGCTGGCCAGAATGTAGGCCAGAAGAAGTATGAGGCCGGGGATTATTCCGGCGGCGAACAGTCGGCCTATGGAGAGGTTTCCGGCTGTCAGGCCGTAGACTATAAAGCCGGTGCTGGGCGGTATGAGCCAGCTCAGTGTGCCGCCCGCCGCGCAGGTGGCGGCTGAAAAGGCGTCGTTATACTTGTAGCGGCGGGTTTCGGGGACGGCCAAGCGGCCTATTGTGGCCACAGCCGCGGAGGACGAGCCGCAAATTGCGCCGAACACGCCGTTTGCCACCAGCGTTGCAATGTTCAGACCTCCGCGCAGGTGGCCGAACCATTTCTGGCAGCAGTTGTAAAGTCCTTTGCTCATGCCGGATTCCAGCGTAAATTCTCCCATGAGAACAAACAGGGGAATGACAACATAGCTGGCGCTTGAGCCGGTTGTGAACGGGACGGTTCCGAGACGGCTGAGGGCGATGCTGAAGTCATCGACCGCTATTGCGTACCCGATTACGCCGACAACAATCATGGAAATGCCGATGTTCATTCCGAGGAACAGCAGCAGCACCATAACTATTATTCCGGCAACCGCAAGTATCGTCAAATTCATATCCGGTAAAACAACTCCCTTCTTACTCTTTTTTCATTTTTGTTTTTACCGCGCGCTTTCTGCGCGGCTCCGATTGACAAGAGTAACTTTAACACAGGCAATATTGTTAAATCAATATAGGTTTGCAGTAGATTTGAGAGCGGTTTTTTATGTTTTTATGCAAAAATGTGACGGGATTGTTAATGATTTTTTACAAATATTCTGACAAATTTCATTCTGAAAACATAGGTATTTTCAGATAATTACCATGAAATCAAAACCGAGTTGTAGGAAACTACAATATATTTTTGAATGATATGCGCAATCAGACAAGACGGCGCGCGGCGCATTGGAGGAACTGTAGAAAATGCAAGACCGACGGGCAGAGCGCTTGGCTCGTTCCGTCGGTCTTTGCAATATATAATATTGTATTATTATATAGTAATTGCGCTCAATGCCCGTTTTCCCGCTCGCGCAGCATGGCCTCGTAGACCACCTGCGCCAGCTCGCTCACCGTCGCCGCCTCCGTCAGCTCCTGCGGGGCGGGGTGTATGCTCAGGTCCTTTTGTATGGCGTAGAGCAGCAGCACCTTTTTTGTGGACTCCGAGGTGGCGTGGTTGCAGGGCGCGGCCTTGTCCAGCTCGTGGACTATGCCCGCGTCTAACTTCATTGTCCGCTGCAAGCTCAGCGAGGCCAGCTCGGTTATGCTCTCCTCGCGGCAGTCGGCGGGCAGGAGGTACTTGGCCAGAATGTACGCCCGCAGGTGCCGCGCGACCAACTGCGGCGTGAGGTCCGGCGCTTGCAGCAGCGCCTCCGCCTCGCGCTGCGCCTCGCCGGCCGCGCCCTCAAGCAGCGAGGCCACAAGCCGTTTGCGTTCCTCCGCCGTCATTGCGCGCCGCCCTCAAGCTGCTGCGCGGCAAAGCGCTTTATCTCCTCAATGACGGACTGTATGCCGTGGAAGCGGTCGGTGGAAATCTGCGCTTTTATGTCCGTCTGCTCAACGTAGCGCGGCGTGTAGGCGCAAATCTCCCGCGGCGTTCGGCCGTCCAGAAGAAATACGGCAATGGAGATTATGCCGCGGATGATGAGCGCGTCGCTGTCGGCGGCTATGCGCACGCGGCCGTCCTCATAGCGGAGCAGGAGCCACACGCCGGTCTGGCAGCCCTTTACCCGGCGCTCCGCCGTGCGCTCTTCCTTGGGTATGTGGGGCAAGTCCGCCGAGATTGCGAGCAGGTATTCATACTCCAAAAACCAGTCGCCGAGCGTGTTGAGGTCGTCTATGTATGTGTTCTCGGCCTCGGCTATCGTCAGCTTTTCGTCCATTTTGCAAGCATCTCCATCGTTCTGCGTATGGCGGCGCAGCAGCGGTCTATCTCCTCGCGGGTGTTGTAAAACGCGGGCGAGAGACGTATGGCGGCCTCAACGCCGCACTCATTCAGCCCCGGCTGGGCGCAGTGCGTGCCGGAGCGCAGGGCTATACCCAACTTGTCCAGTATGCTCGCCGCGTCGTAGGGGTGAATATCGTCCAGCGTGAAGGAGATAACTCCCGCTCGGCGGGCGGGGCTGCCCAGTATGCGCAGACCGTCAATCTGCGCCAGAGCGCGCTCGGCGTAGCTCAGCAGCTCATGCTCCGTGCGCGAAATTTCCTCGCGCCCCGTGCGCTCGATGTACTCTATGGCCGCGCCCAGCGCCACGGCGCCGACATAGTTCGGCGTGCCCGCCTCCAAGCGGTAGGGCAAGTCGCCGAATGTTGTGCCGGAGGCGAGAACGATGTCCACCATGCCGCCGCCGTAGCGCGCGGGCGTCAGCTGCTGCAAATGCTCCCGCTTGCCGTACAGCACGCCGATGCCCGTGGGGGCGAGCAGCTTGTGGCCGGAAAAGCAGTAGAAGTCGCAGTCCAGCTCACGCACGTTGACCGGCTCGTGGCGCACGCCCTGCGCGCCGTCCACCAGCACCGCCGCGCCCGCCGCGTGGGCGCACTCGATTATCTCCCGCAGCGGCATGACCGTGCCCGTCAGGTTGGACACCTGCGTGACGCACACGAGCTTCGGCGCGCTCTCCAACTCTCGGCGGAGCGCCGCCATGTCTATTTCTCCCGCGGGGCAGGGCACAACGCCGAAGCGCGCGCCCTTTTCCTCGCAAAGCTGCTGCCACGGGACGAAGTTGGAGTGGTGCTCAAGCGAGGTGACGACAATGCTGTCGCCGCGGCCTATGCTGCGCCTCATGCCGGAGGCGACAGTGTTTATGGCGTCGGTCGTGCCCTGCGTGAATATAATCTCCTCCGCGCTCTCCGCGCCCAGAAAGCGGGCCACGGTCTCGCGCGCGCCCTCGAACGCGGCGGTTGAGCGCTCGCTGAGCGTGTGTATGCCGCGGTGGACGTTGGCGTTGTCGTGCAGGTAGTGCTCCCGCACGCGCTCCAGCACAGGCAGCGGAACCTGCGTTGTCGCGGCGTTATCCAAGTACGCCACGGGAGCGCCGCCGATGTCCGTATCCAGAATGGGGAAGTCTTTTCTTATAATGTCAGCAGAGAGCATTGCGCCACCTCACTATGATTTCTGTTATACGCTCAGCACCTGAAGGCCGAGGGTTTCACCGACCATTTCCAGTTCCTTGACGTAGTTGCCGTAGATGAGCGGCAGATGGTTGCCGACGTGGCACTGGGCGGCGAAGAATTTTTCCTGATTTTCCACGCGGTAGACGACATAGCCGTTGCAGTTGTCAGAACTGTAGTCACCGCCCGCGACGACGGTGCCGTGGCCGACAAAGAGCTTTTTGCAGTCCGGCGAAAGGCGCGCCACCGTAATCTCCTGTCCCACGTCCTTCTTGAAGTCGTGACGCATGACCGCGCCGAAGCCTTGGTCATAGGCGAAGTGGTGTATGCCGTAGGGGTCGGGCGCGCCGTCGATGCCCTTGAGCTTTCTGTTGGGGACGGAGTGGCCGGTGTAGACAAGGTTGTGCAGGTCGCCCACGTCGGCAATGTCCTCTTGGTTGAAGTGCTTAATCTGGCGAATGGTGCCGTCGGCCTGATACACGAGCGGCAGGGTGTTGCCCATGAACGGCGCGTGGCCGCTGATTGTGGAGAGAATGAGCATGGACAGCGCCGCGTCTATGTCGTACTCGCAGGCGGAGGGTATGCCCTGCTCGTTGAGCAGCGAGTGGGTGAGGCAGAACGTGAACTTCATCTCGTTGGAGCGCCTTGTGGAGCACAAATCCGGGCACGGCGCGGTGAAGGCGCAGCAGTCGTTGAGGTCAAGCAGCTTGCGCACCTCGATGTATGCCTTGCAGGAATTGACAAGGTACTCGTGACGTATGCTGACCTCCTCGGCGCCGTCCTCCAACTCCTTGGCCAGCGCCTCGGCCTGCTCTATCTCCTCGGGCGTGATGTTGGGCGTGTTCATTCTGCCCGGCGTGGTGTAGTTGCCGCCCTCGGGAATGGGCTGCATATAGTCCAGCAGCTCGTGCAGGTTGAGAATGCGGAAGTGTGTGCCGAAGGCTTCGGTCACGTGGTTGAGCGTGACAAAGGTGTCGTTGCCGCTCTTGGCGGAGTTGGCGTCGAAGCGCACGGCCAGCATGATGTTGGCCTGCTTGAGCGCCTTGACAACGCGCAGGGCTCTCATTCTGGTGGCGATGCCCTCCCAAGTCAGGTGCTCGTAGCCCACCAGACCTCTTGCACGCAGAGCCGCGCCGATGGCGGTGAGGTCGGCAAAGACCTCGGGGTCCTGAATAATGGGCTTGTGGGTGCGCTCGGCCAGCTCTATGAGCAGCGCGCTGCGGGCAATGCCGCCGGAGATGAGGAAAACGTCAATCTCCTCCTCGTCCGTCGTCATCTCCTCAAACGCCGACTCGGGAGCGAGCCAGTCGTCGTGGCACATGATGAACACGGGCTTGAGAATTTTCACCGCGTCCGGCATATGCGCGTCGATGTTGGCGAAAAACTGCTTTTGCAGCTCCTGCGCCATAATTGCCTCGTACTCCGGCGTCAGCGCGTCGCCCTTGGCAAAGCGGCAGGGACCTTCGTAGTAGTACTGGTGCTGCAGGCCGAGGAAAATCGGCTTGACGTTGACTTTGACATCGAGACCTCTTCTAATCATAGTAAGCAACTCCTTTTTCGTTTTGCCCGCAAAGAGACGGGCGTGCTTACTATGATTATATCTGCGCCGGAAGTCAAATTCATTAGCTTATTTTAGCAAAGTGCGCGCGCAAATTTTGTTGTCTGCTTTTGAATTACATTATGTGTAATCAAACCTTGGCTGCGCCCGCCGTTTTGCCGCCGCATTTTCGCGGCGGGCTCTGGCGGGCGCGACAAAAAAGGCGAAGAATTTTGTAGAAAGCTACAAGACGGCGGATTTTCCGCGAATTTAGCGCTGCCGTTTTTGTGCAAAAAGCCGAGCAGACGGGTAGAAAATTGGCGCAAACACAGCAAAATTTTTTGCGTTTTTGCTCTATTATAATAATATTCTCCAATCGCCCGCGGGCGCGGCGGCGCGCGGGGTGCGCTCAGGTGGCGGGCTGCTCGGCGCTCTCCGTTTCGGGCGCGAAGCCGTACTGCTCCAGCAGGAGGAAGGACATATTCAGCCCGAGGCGCGTGTTGCAGTCGTCCAGCTCCATGCCCATCATTTTTTCTATCCTGTCGATGCGGTAAATGACGTTGTTGCGGTGCATATGCATGGCCTGTCCCGTCTCCGTCGCCTTGCGTTCGTGGCGCAGGTAGGAGCGGAGCAGCGGCAGGTTGTTCGTGGCGTGCTGGCAGTCGTAGTCGTGCAGCGTTTTCAGCCCCTGATAATACACGCTGCTGCGCCAAATTTTTTCGTTTTCGGGGTATTCTCCCAGCAGCGCGCGCAGCACATGGTCCTGAAACGAGCAGAGCAGCCGCTCGCCCTCGTCCTCGCTCTCTCCGAGCACGGCGGCGTGCGCGGGCGCGTTGTACTTGAGCGCCAGCGAGGCTTGGGAGTAGGCCGCTGGCAGATGCTCCGGTCCCACGAACACGTTGCTCAGTCCGCCGTGCGCCGAGTGCTCGGTCAGCAGCCGCAGCAGGCTCTCGGTCGGCAGGCAGGAGCTGCCGTTTTGCAGGTGAATGAGCACGCAAATGGAGTGCTTGTAGTAAAGCACCTGCGCCGTGGGCAGCATATCTGAAAGCTCCCGACCCACGCGCCCCAGCGTGGCCTCCATGTTGTTCTCCACCGTGACCTTCAGCAGCTGTAGCTGACCGTCGGTGCGCAGGCTGAGGTAGCTGGCGCGCTCTTGAATCGTGGCGGGGTTGGTGAGCGTGCCGTTGAGCAAATCGACAAGGAAGGAGTCGTAGTTGTGGCTGAGGGCGCTCTTGTCGTTCCAGTTGCGCTCAGCGTGAATGGCAATTATGTCCGCCAGCATTGCAAAAAGTTCCATCAGCCCGTCCGACATCGGGTGGTGGTCGCAGACCATGACGACGTGCGCAAAGTAAGTGCTGCGGAAGCGGTAGACCTTGCTCACGAGGATATAGTTGCTTATCTCGCGGTTGTCGTTGATGAACATGGACTGCGACTGCGTCCACACCTCAAAGCGGTGCGCCTTGCGGAAAATTTGCAGCGTGCTCTCGGGGTGATAGCCGTATTTAATAAGGTCTGACGATATGGTGTCGTCCGTCTCTATGCTGTTCGTCCTCGCCAGCAGGAAGAAGGCTGAGTCCGTTATATTTATAGTATTGCCTATAATGTCGGTGCTGAGGTCGAGAATATCCTGCAAACTTTTTTCGCGTATCAGCGCGCGCTGCATTTGCAGAACCCAGTCGCATACCTTGTCGAAAAACTCCTGAACCCTGTTCAGCAGCTCCTCCACGTCCATGTTCTTGTTGACGATTATCATGCCGGAAAATTCTTCGTCGCTCTCCGTGTCGTCGTGCAGTCTGTCGCGTATGCACAAATACCACATATTCGGCACGTCGGCCGTCACGCGCAGCGCGTCCGAGAGCCGGCAGACATATATAAGGTTCTGGCGCATATCGTCGCCTCTGCGCGGCAGAACGGAGGCTCTGGAGAAGGAGACTTTGTCATTGTTCGGCTGGGGAATGTGCGTTTCCAGCGGCAGGTCACGCAGGTGGTCAAGGAGGATTGCCAGAGAAAGCATCATCTTACATCACGACCTTTTTTCTATGTTTCTTAATCTTACTATATAAAATCCCCCGCGTCAAGAAAATCGACGAGTTTGGAACGGTGTCAATTTTGCATAATCAGGCATATTTGTCGCTTTTACCTACTATTTTAAGGCGATTATTAGAATTAAAAGTAACGCAAATTGTAGCTTCCTACAACGTCTTTGCCCGTGATTTGTTAAAGCACAATTTTCACAGCGAAAAAACGGCAAATCTGCGGATTTTCATGAAAAATACTGCACAAATATTTTGCCCTCTTTTGCACAGCACAACAAATCACAGGGCAAAAATTTTTTTGATAAGCTAATGACAGCGGGCGTTTTTTCAATTAAAATAAAGCCATAATCTCCGATTGACAATACGCACGAGCAAGCATATACCTATAGAACTATAAAATTTTTTCTTGACTATGAAGGGAGAAAACAAAAATGATTACCAAGGCGAATGAAGTAAAGCTCAACGTACTTCCCCTGCTCTGCACCATAGAGCACCGCTATTATTACGAAGGACCCTGCCGCTTCGGCAAGGGCGAGGCGCTCCAGCCCGGCTATGACCGTCTGGCCAACGCGCAGAAGACCGAGACGTTCCTTGCCAAGCTCAACGAGTGCGCCAGCGAGGGCATCAACATCATGGAGCCCGCCACTGTCAGCCGTACCGACGACTGGGAAAACAGCGAGGCCAACTGGGAAGCCATAGCCCCCGCCGCGCGCGAGGCCGACTTCGTGGTTGTCATGACCGGCATCGCCTGCGACGATATGGCGCTTGAGTTTGCCGAGCGCTTCAAAAAGCCCATTGCCGTCACCCCCATTTCCGGCTTCTCCGGCACCATCGCCGTGGCCGCGCTCAACGCCAAGGCCTGCAATGAGTACGAGGTCTACGGCTTCTACAAGTGGGAGGACCTCGCCTTCCAGATGAAAGTCCTGCGTGCGCGCAAGGTCATTCAGACCACCCGCATCCTCTGCGTCAACCGCTTCGGCAGCAACACCTCCTACAGCAGCGTGGACGCTTTCAATATGCATGACGAAATCACCCAGCGCCTCGGCGTGCGCTTCCGCTTTGTCAACGTACACGAGTTCTTTGACTGCATGTCCCCCGCGCAGCCCGAGGGCAACCACACCACCCCCGGCCGCAAGACGCCCAACCTCACGGATGAGGATTTGGCAAAGGCCAACGCCGTCTGCAACGACCTCTGCGCCGGCGCCAAGGAGAACTCCATGACGCGGGAGAAGATGCTGCCGTCCTGCATTGCGTTCGTCACCGCGCGCAAGTACATGGACCTCAAGGACTGCAACGGCTTTACCATGCCCTGCCCCGACGCCTGCTCCACTCGCCGCCTCAATGAGGGACAGTTCACCATGTGCCTGACCCACTCCCTGAACATGGAAGAGGGCATCCCCTCCGCCTGCGAGTACGACACCGACGCCGTTCTCAGCCAGCAGGCGCTCATCGCTGTCTCCGGCAAGCGCCCCTACATGGGCAACACCTGCCCCGTGCCCTACGAGAACGGCCACCTCTCCGCGCGCTTCGGCACCACGCCCGAGCAGCTTGCCGAGCTGGAAAAGGACCCGCGCAACCACGAGAACCTCTACATGATGCAGCACTCCGTGGCTCACCGCCGCCTTGCCGACCCCGACAAGAATTCGCCCTACGCCATCCGCAACTTCGCCTACGACCAAGGCTTCGCCGTCACGCTGCGCTATGACTTCGACGCCGACGCGGGACAGAAGATTACCATGTGCCGCTTTGCTCCCGACGGCAGCAAGCTGTTCATCGGCACCGGCGAGATAGTCATGGGCGGCGGTTACGACGGCTACAACTGCTCCCAGCTTGTGTACTTCCGCGTGAAGAATCAGGCCGACACATGGGCAAAGCAGTGCATGGCGGGCAACCACTGCACGCTGGTCTACGGCGACTACGTCAAGGAGCTGACCGCGCTGGCCGAGTCTCTGGGCATAGAGCCGCTGGTTGCCGACTGAGCGCATGGCCGACAGAGCAAAAATACGTGAGCTGCTGCTGCGCTCGCGCACGGATGCGGACAGCCACATCGACAAAATCCGCGCCGCCGACCCGCTGACCTACGACACGCTGCACGAAGAGCTTTATAATTACGTGCTGGCGAAGTTCCTGCTGGAGCCGAGCGACAAGCCGGAGGGCGACAACTTCAACGCGCTGGCGGAGCTGAGCCTTGCCAAGAGCCAAAAGGTCTCGCCCGAGCTCGTGGAGGAGTTCGACACCGCCCAGAGCTGCGACGGCGCGACCTCCGCAATGGCGAAGAAGGTGCTGCTCTACATGGCGATACAAAAAGCCCTGAACATAGAGCTCCCCGCCACCGAGAGCGCCCGCGTAAAAACCATGCAGGACCTCTCCCGCATGGTCTGGAACACCCTGACCGCCGCCGAAGAGTGGCGCGGAAGGCTGGAAATTAAATAGCGAAAACCGATAGAGACTGCGCCAATGCTTTAGCTTGGCGCAGTCTCCCGCGTTATTTGGGGCGTCAGCATACGGAAGGCTTGCGGAGGTATGCCGAACGCGAAAGTTACAGCTGTAAATCGCTTCAAGAAATTCGAGTTTTTGCGATAAAACCGTTGATTTTAGCATCTGCTTCATATATAATGTAAGCACAAATTAACTGCAAGGAGATGCTATTATGAACACAAAAACCAACACCCTCCGCCGTCTCTTGGCTCTTGTGCTGACATTTGCGCTGATGTGCACCCTCACGATGCCCGCGCTGGCGGACGGGACGGAAATAGCCTCGCAGCCGGTCACGGAAGACGACCGCACCGCTTGGCGCAGCTTGAACCCTGACGACGAGCTTGCCGAAGTGCAGACCTTGGCTGCCGCGCTGGCTGATGCCGCAGAGGACGAGAGCGTGAGCGACGCAGACGTTATCACGGCCTATGACGAGGCTGCGGCAGCGTATGAGGCCCTTTATACGAACCAATGCTTTGCCTACTGGGATTATTGCCGTGAGCCGGACACTTACGGCGATAAATATGCCGCGCTGCTGGCTGCCTACAATGCCGCCGAAGCAGCTTACAATGAAGCTGTGCAGACCGCAGTTGCAGCCCGCTATAGTGCCTTTGTGGACTATCTGGGCGAAAATACGGCTTCAAAACTGCAAAATGCAGTCGTTTATAACGATACGGCGCTTGCGCTGATGAGCGATGAAACAGCGCTGGTTGATGAGTATTATGCCGAAATCGCAAAAGACGAGACGGACGAAGAGGATGTCGCAGAAATCTATCTTGAGCTTTTGCAAGTGCGAAACGAGCTTGCCCAAAGTCTCGGCTATGACAACTATGCAGAGTATGCCTATCCCAATAAGTATGGCCGCGACTATACCCCTGAAAAGGCAGCCGAGCTTTGCCGTGAGGCGCTGGAGCAGCTTAAACCCATATATGATGCTCTGCTCGCAAGCGATGTTTTTGCCGACCTGAACACAGACGATGTGTGGCGTGTCTACACGGAGGACGACCTGAAAGAGACAGTAAGGCCGTTTTTGGCCGCTATTTCCGAAGAGCTTGCAGAGCTTTTCGACTATATGCTGGAGTATGATTTGCTCGACATTGAGGACTTGGAGACAAAGATAAACAGCATATTCACGTATGAGCTTACGTCCTATAACTCAGCGTATATTTATTTCGGCACAGCCGACTGTTATCTCACTGCGTTCTTAGAAACGTTTGGGAATTTTAGTCACATTTGCCTGACAGACGTCAACGACAATTTGTATGACGTGGACTCAATACGTTCTGTGGGGCTTGAAGCGCTGTATGCCGCCTACTTAGAGGAGCAAAATGGCGAAGCCGAAGAAGCCGTTGCTTATATCTATGAAGTGATATGTTCGCTGGTTGACACCATGGCGGCACATGCGCTATTAACGCTTTTTGAGCTGGAGGCTTATACCGCAGACCTCGAAACTCTTACAGCAGACGATTTAAACACGCTGTACAGCGACATACTGGATGAGTATGATTACATTGGTTATGATTATGACTGGTGCTATTGGACGTGGCTTTTTGCCTCTCCCTGCTGCTGTATGTCCTTCACGACCGGCTATATGAATGCGCTGGAGCTGATGATTATGGCGGATGAGGATTTTGACGCGGCGAACGAGGCCTACGTGACCCTGCTTACCGGGACATACTCTGATTACTCCGCCGCCGTAACAGCCGCCGGACTGACGGATATGCTCTCCGACGGCGCTGTCGAAACGCTGGCGGCAGATTTGGAGGATTACATCTATAATTTGGAGTATGACTACATGGTCTCACAAGACCTTGCCATAACCGGCACGGCGGAGATAGGTTTTGCCGACAGCGACGAGGACGAGTACGCCGTAGGCACGGAGCTGGAAGTTACCTACACTGTAGAGCAGGCGGACGCGGAGGTTGCTGTGCAGTGGTACCGCGACGGCGCGGAGATTGAGGATGCGACCGAGGCAAGCTACACCCTCACGCCCGACGACTTTGGCACTGCGCTCTCCGTTGCCGTCAGTGACGCCGGCGGCACATACTTCGGCGCGCTCAAAGACGAGGTGGAGCTCGCGGCGATAAAGCCCTACATCACAGCCAGCACCAGCGTCTCCAGCGGCAAAATCACCGTCACGTTCAGCGCCGAGGGCTGCGGCTCCGAGGTCACGAGCTACACCGTGAAAATTGAGTATGACGGTGTGGAGTCGAAGTCCAAGACCTTCAGCGAGGCGGGCAGCTATACCTTCACCGGCCTTCTGAGCGACTTAGAATATGATGTAATCATCAGCGCCAAAAACGGCGTTGGTACTTCAACCAAGGAACTGAGCGCCACGCCTAAGTCCAGCAACGCGGGCGGCAGCGGCGGCGGCGCAACAGCGATTATCAGCAGCATAATTTCCGGCACGACCACGACCAAGACCTCGAACCCCTTCAGCGACGTGGACGACGACAGCTACTACTATGACGCGGTGCTGTGGGCTGTGGAAAACGACATCACCTCCGGCACGACGGCCAGCACGTTCAGCCCCGAGGACACCTGCACCCGCGCGCAGGCCGTGACATTCCTCTGGCGCGCCGCGGGCAGCCCGAGCGTGAACGGCGAAAACTCATTTGACGATGTGAGCGAGGACGACTATTACTACACCGCCGTCCTCTGGGCGCTGCAAAACGGCATCACGACCGGCACAAGCGACACGGCGTTCAGCCCCAACGGCACCTGCACCCGCGCGGAGATAGTGACATTCCTCTACCGCTTCTCCGGCAAGACCGCAGCCGCGGGCAGCGACTTTGCCGACGTGGCCGCCGACGCATGGTACGCGCCTGCCGTATCGTGGGCGGTTGACGGAGAGATAACGAACGGCACGGGAGAGAATACTTTCTCGCCGGATGGCGACTGCACCCGCGCGCAGATTGTTACCTTCCTCTACAGAGCGGAAAGCTAAACTCAATATACCCAAAATACGAAAAGGGCGCTGCCTCCTGCGGTTTTTGCAACCGTTCCGAGGCAGCGCCCTGCTGCGTTTGATGTGAAAATTTTTGCTTTTCAGTCCGTGCAGCGCCCGTGGCGGCAGTCGTGGTCCTCGCCGTGGCCTCCGCACTCGCCGCCGTGGTGAGCGTCATGGTGACTGCACTGGACGTCAGGCTTGTAAGCCAGCTCGCCCGCTAACAGGGCTTCAACTGCCGCGTCCGCACTGCCGCTTGCGCCGCCGTAGAGCTTGACGCCTGCTGCGTCCAGCGCCGCTATTGCGCCCGCGCCGATGCCGCCGCATATCAGCGCGTCGGCTTTAAGCGCGTTGAGCACCTCCGCCAGCGCGCCGTGCCCCTGTCCGTTTGTGCCCACGACCTCGGAGGCGACGACTTTGCCGTCCTCCACGTCGTAGAGCTTGAATTGCTGCGTGTGCCCGAAGTGCTGAAAAATCTGTCCGTTTTCGTAAGTGACCGCGATTCTCATGGTGTTTTCTCCTTTTGCTTTTTGAAAATTTTTCTCAATTTCCCGCTTGTAGCAGCCCTGCATACCGCAGAAGCGGTTGCCGCCGCCGCAAAGCCGGTACTCGCCGCCCTCAATGCGCAGCGGCAGCCCTTCCACCAGCACGGTTGCCAGCTTTTTGCGCGCGGAGTCGTAAATCTTCTGCGCCGTTGTGCGGGCAATCTGCATTCTTTGGCTGCACTCTTCCTGCGAAAGCCCCTCCTTGTCGATGAGGCGGATGGTTTCGTACTCGTCCACCGTCATAATGACAGGCTCCAGCCCCCGCCAGCTGTCCGCCGGAGCGAACTCCAGCGTCTGCGGAAAGCGGCAAATCATTCTGCACTTAGTAGGTCTGCCCATACCTCCGCCTCCTTTGCGGTTATTATCATAGCACTGTTTATGGCATATGTCAAGAATTATTATCGGCATATGCCGAAAAATATATTGGGGCAGTACCGCATAATTGCAGAAAAATCCCCGCGCCGTTTGCCGAAAGCAGAAAACAGCGCGGAGAGACAGGTTCATTTGATTTTTGCGCGGTACTGCATCAAATTCTCACAGCACTTTGGCGAGGAAGGACTGCAGGCGTTCGCATTGGGGGTGCTCGAAGAGCTCGCGGGGGGTGTTTTGCTCCATTATAGTGCCGTCGCCCATGAACAGCACGCGGGTGCCGACCTCGCGGGCGAAGCCCATCTCGTGGGTGACGACCACCATCGTCATACCCTCCGCCGCCAGCTCCTTCATAACCTCCAGAACCTCGCCCACCATTTCGGGGTCGAGGGCGCTGGTCGGCTCGTCAAAGAGCATGACCTTGGGCTTCATCGCCAGCGCGCGGACTATGGCTATGCGCTGCTTCTGCCCGCCGGAGAGCTGGGAGGGGTAGGCGTCCGCCTTGTCCTCCAAATTCACGCGCCGCAGCAGCGCCATTGCGTTCTCCGCCGCCTCGTCGGACTTCATCAGCCCCGTCTGCACGGGCGCCAGCATGATGTTTTTGCGAATCGTCATGTTGGGGAAGAGGTTGAAGTGCTGGAACACCATGCCCATCTGGCGGCGCACCTCGTCAATTTTCACCTTGGGGTCGGTTATGACAGCGCCGTCAAAGGTGATTTCGCCGCTGTCCGGCGTCTCCAGCAGGTTCAGGCAGCGCAGGAACGTGCTCTTGCCGGAGCCGGAGGGGCCGATTATAACAACCTTTTCGCCCGGGTAAATATGCTCGGTGATGCCGCACAGCACCGGCTTGCCGTCAAAGGACTTGGAGAGGTTTTTAACGTCTATCACTTTTTCTCAATCTCCTTTCCAGTCGGCCAAGCAGCCACGTAAAGGCCATGACCAGCACGAGATATATCGCTGCCGCGCCCAGAAGCGGGTACATCGCCTCGTATGTGCGGCTGAGTATGCCTTGGGCGGCGTAGATGAGCTCCTTGCCGCCGATAACGCTGATGAGCGAGGTATCCTTGAGCAGTATGATGAACTCGTTGCCCAGCGCGGGGAGAATGGCCTTTATCGCCTGCGGAATGATTATGAAGCGCATGACGGTGAAGTAGTTCATGCCGAGGCTGCGCCCCGCCTCCATCTGCCCGGGGTCAACCGACATAAGTCCGCCGCGGATTATTTCCGAGACGTAGGCGCCGGAGTTCAGTCCGAGGCCGAAAGCGCCGACCATTGTGAAGTTGCGGCTGTTGACAAAAATAACGAAGCTGAATATCAGCAGCTGCACCATGACGGGGGTGCCGCGAATGACCGTTGTGTAGACCTTGCATATGGCGTTGAGCACGCCCAGCACGGGGTTGTGCCGCCCGCGGCGCTGCTGGTCGTGAGCCGTGCGCACCAGCGCCACGAAAACGCCCAGCACAACGCCGATGACGAGCGCCATAGCCGTGACCATGAGCGTTGTGCCGACGCCGCTGAGGTACAGCTGCCAGCGGTCGGCGTCGATAAATGCCTGATAAAATTTTACGAAAAACGTCTGCCAGCCGCTGAGCTCCCCTCCGGCTGTCATTAACGCCTTCCATTCCGTATAAAGCTCCGCCACAGCGCGCTCCTTCCTTTCCGACTTCCTGTGTCCTTATAATAAACAAGAAAAAATTCGGGGCGGTGTGTGAGACCGCCCCTTTGCGATTACAGCTTGATTACTCGGATATGTACTGGTCTATGATGCTCTGGACGGTACCGTCGTCTATAAGCGCGTTGAGCACGGTGTTCACGGCGTCCAGCAGAGCGGTGTTGTTCTTGTCCACGCCGAAAGCGTACTCCTCAACGGCGTACTCCGTGTCCAGAATGGAGAGGCTGGGGTTCTCGGCAACATAGGCTCTGGCAACGCTGTCGTCCATGACAACGCAGTCAACCTGACCGTTCAGCAGAGCTTGGATGACGAGCGTGTAGCTGTCGTAGCCCACGACGTGGTCGGAGCCGTAGTCGTCCTCGCAGTAGATGAAGCCGGTCGTGCCGCGCTGGGTGCCGATGAGCTGGTCGCCGAGGTTGTCAAGCGTGACCTCGGAGCCCTCGGGAACGACTATGACCTGCACGGCGGTGGTGTAGCTGTCCGTGAAGTTCATAACGAGCTTGCGCTCCTCGGTGATGGTGACGCCGGAGACGACCATGTCGCTCTTGCCCTGCTGCACGGCGAGGAGGGCGCTGTCGAAGTCCATGTCGTCAATTTGCAGCTCAAGGCCAAGCTGCTCGGCGATGAGGCTCATAATGTCAACCTCGATGCCGACTATGTCGCCGCTGTCGTCAAGGTTTTCATACGGCGGGAAGTCCGCGCTCATGGAAACGGTGAGCTTGCCGGCGTTGATTGTTGTCAGCTCCGTCTCCTCGACTTCCTCGGCGTCGTCGCTCGCCGTGTCGTCGGCTGCCGCCGCGTCGTCAGCGGCGGTGTCAGCTGCGGAGGTATCCGCCGCTGCGGTGTCGGTGGAAGCGCTGCTGTCTGCGGTTGTGCTCGAGGAGCTGCTGCCGCAGGCGCACAGAGCGAGAACCATTACCAGCGCGAGAGCGATGGCTAAGAGTTTTTTCAGTTTCATGTTTTTCAATCTCCTTGCTAATGAGTTACTTGAGTATTATAAAAGCAAAATAATGAATATTCAAGGGCTGTATTCATAAAATGCTGAATATTTTTTGATTTTTCCGCGGATTTTGCCGTTTTTCGCGTCAGGGGCGCAGGGCGGTGAGGAAAAGACCGATGAATTTGTCCATTTTCTCGACGGCGTCGTACTCGCCGTTCATGCGCGACCAGTCCACCGTCACGCCGCGCATAGCCAGCAGGAACATTGAGGCCAGCTCCTGTGCGTCCATGGCGCGGGTTATCTGCCCCTTTTCCTGCCCGCGCGCCATTATTTCCTCCAACTTGCGCGTGGTGACGCGCTTGGTGCCCGACTCGTCCATGTATGTCGGTCTGGCGGAGGTTATGAGGCGGCTGCGCTCTATGCCGTTGGCGGCGACGTGCTCCGCCCAGCCGTGGGCAAAGCGCGATAAGTTCTCCCGTTCATCGCCGCTCGTCAGCAGGGGGAAAACGCGCGACTCCATGTCGCTGTCAATGAGCATGAGCAGGCCGATGAGTATGTCCGCCTTGGAGGAGAAGTAGTGATAAAACGAGCCTATTGATATATCCGCGGCGGAGCAGATGTCGGAAACGCTGATGCTCTCAAAATCCTGCGTCATCAGCAGCGGCAGCACCGCCTCCGTTATCTCCCTGCGCCGCTTCTGCTGCTTTTGCGCGACCTTTGCCATGAAATTATCCTCCGAGATAGTTTTTGTCAGCACGATTGTACCGCACTTTTGCCCGCATTGCAATAAAAATTTTAGAATCCGCTCTAATTTCTATTGACAGAGAGGCGGTCTGTATTGTATAATTCAAGAGCAAAACATAGAATCAATTCTAATTTTACAGCTATATCAAGGAGGTCGCAGCAAATGAGCAGTGCAAACACATTGGCCGGCGTGAAGGTTGTGGAGCTCTCCACCTTTATCGCCGTACCCGCCTGCGCAAGATTTTTTGCCGATAATGGGGCGGATGTCATAAAAATCGAATCCGCCGGAGGCGACGCCGTGCGCTGGAACGGCACAAGCGAGGGACGCAGCGCCAGCCCCTACGAAAACACCACGTTTGACCTTGAAAACGCGAACAAGCGCGGCGTGGTGCTCAACCTGAAAACGCCGGAGGGCAAGGAGATTCTTTTCAAGCTGCTTGAGGACGCGGACGTTTTCCTCACCAACTGGCGCCCGCAGGCTCTGGCGAAAAACGGTCTTACATACGAGGCTCTGCACGAAAAGTTCCCCAAGCTCGTCTACGGCACCCTGACCGGCTACGGCGAAAAGGGCCCCGACAAGGACTTGCCCGGCTTTGACTTCACCGCCTACTGGGCGCGCGGCGGCGTGCTTGACCAGCTGCGTCAGAAGGATGAGTGGCCGATAAACCTCATCCCCGGCATGGGCGACCACCAGTCCGGCCTGTTTCTGGCTGCGGGAGTTATGGCCGCGCTCTTCAACGCCCAGCGCACCGGCTGCGGCGAGAAGGTGCAGATAAACCTGCTGCATACATCTATATTTATTCAGGCGATAATGATTCAGGCGGCGCAGTACAAGGACATGGGTCTGCCGTACCCCATAGACCGCCACGACGCCAACAACCCCTTCAACTGCGCATACCGCACGGCTGACGGACGCTTTTTGCAGCTTAGTATGCCGCCGTTTGACGTGTACTTCCCCAAGTTCATGCCGCTTATCGGCAGAGCCGACCTCGTGGGCAACCCGCGCTACACAATGGACAGCATAACCGAGAACCACCTCAACCGCGAGTTCATAGACATACTCTCCGAGGCGATGGAGCAAAAGACCGCCGCGGAGTGGGCGGAGATTTTCACCGCCAACGAGATTCCCTTTGCCACCGCGAACACTTGGGAGGAAGTGCTGGAGGACGAGCAGGCTTGGGCGAACGACGCCTTTTACACCATGCCCTATCCCACCGGCAACGACCGCACTCTGGTGCGCCAGCCCATATTCATCGGCGACGCCGTGCCGGACTACAAAATGGCTCCCATGCTGGGCGAGCACAGCGAGGAGGTCATAAAGCAGCTCGGCTACACTGACGAGCAGCTTGCCGCCATGCACGAAAAGGGCGTTTATAACACTTGGGAGGACCTCAAGGCGAGGCACAATGGCTGACGTTTACACAATGGGCGTTGACCTCGGCTCCACCGCCTCGAAGTGCATTATCCTGAAAAACGGGACCGAGACGGTCGGCAGCGCCGTCATACCCTCCGGCGCGGGAACCTCCGGCCCCGAGAGGGCGCTGGCCGCCGCGCTGGCGAGCGCCGGACTGACGCGCTCCGACATTGCCGCCGTGACCGCCACGGGCTACGGACGGGAGAGCTTGGACGGCGCGGACTGGTCGGTCAGCGAGCTGAGCTGCCACGCGCTGGGAGCGGCGCGCGAGTGCCCGGGAGTTATGACCGTAATCGACATAGGCGGACAGGACGCCAAGGTGCTGACGCTGAGCGCCGAGGGACGGCTGGAAAACTTCATCATGAACGACAAGTGCGCCGCCGGAACGGGCCGCTTTTTGGACGTTATGGCGCGCGTGCTGGAAACGGAGGCCGACAAGTTGGAGGCGCTGGACGCGGCGGCGGAGGGCATTGTGCCCATAAGCTCCACCTGCACGGTGTTTGCCGAGAGCGAGGTCATCTCCCAGCTGAGCCGCCGCGCGCCTATACCCGACATTGTTGCGGGCATACACCGCTCCGTCGCGGTGCGCACGGCGTCGCTGGCGCGGAGAGCGGGCGTACACGAGCCGGTGCTTATGACCGGCGGCGTGGCGCGAAACGGCGGCGTGGTGCGCGCGCTGGAGCGCGAGCTGGGCGTGAGCATAGGCGTGCCGCCCGCCCCGCAGCTGTGCGGCGCGCTGGGCGCGGCAATCTACGGCTGGAACAAATTAAATAAGAATAAAAGCTGAACTAAATGACTGAAAAAGGAGCGCAACTATGGCAGAAACGACAGAAAAGCTGAACGCAAAGCAAGTCCTGCGTCAGCTTCAGGACAAAATAGCGCAGGACGTCTGGGACGCCAAGAACCGCGGCGAAAAGATAGGCTGGTGCGCCTCAAACTTCCCGCAGGAGATAACAACCGCAATGGGCATACAGGTGGCCTTCCCCGAAAACATGGGAGCCGCCGTCGGCGCGAAGGGCGGCGGACAGCGCATGTGCGAGTACGCGGAGGGCATGGGCTACTCCTCCGACCTCTGCTCCTACTCCCGCATAAACTTTGCCTACGCCGACCTCGGCAAGTGCGAGGAGCTGGAAATCCCCATGCCGGACTTCCTGCTGTGCTGCAACAACATCTGCAACTGCTTGATGAAGTGGTACGAAAACCTTGCGCTGGAGCTGGATATTCCGCTGCTGCTCATCGACATTCCGCACCTTGACGAAATGGAGTGCGACGCCGACCGCGTTAAGTACATACGCGCGCAGTTCGACGACTGCATTCATCAGCTTGAGGAAATAACGGGCAAAAAGATGGACTACGACAAGCTGCGCTCCGTCATGGAGGTCTCGCAGCGCTCCTCCAAGGCGTGGCTGAGAGCGTGCAGCTATATGTCCGCCAAGCCCTCGCCGTTCAGCGGCTTCGACATCTTCAACAACATGGCCGTGGCCTGCGTGGGACGCGGCACGGTCGAGGCGGCGGAGGCGTTCGAGCAGCTGGCCGACGAGTACGCGGAGCTGGCGGCCAAGGGCGAGACTACGTTCAAGGGCGGCGAAAAGTACCGCATACTCTTCGAGGGCATAGCGTGCTGGGCGAACCTGCGTTTCACCTACAAGACGCTGCAAAGTCAGGGCGTGAACCTTGTGGCCACCATTTACGGCCCCGCGTTCAGCTTTCTCTACTCCAACTTGGACGAGCTCATGGCCGCTTACGCCTATGTCCCCAACAGCAACTGCTTTGAAAAGGAAGTGCAGCTGCGCGTGGACGAGGCGGCGAAGAACGGCGTTGAGGGCGCGATAATCCACATAAACCGCAGCTGCAAAAAGTGGAGCGGCAATATGTACGAAATGGAGCGCCAGCTCCGCGAGCGGCTGGGAATACCCGTCATCACGTTCGACGGCGACCAGTCCGACCCGCGCGCCTTCTCCGAGGCGCAGTACGCCACGCGTGTTCAGGGACTGATTGAAATTATGGAAGCCAACAGACAGAAAAAGGAGGCGGAGAAAAATGCGTGAGTATACCTCAATAGTTCAGGAGCTTTGCGGCATAGCCGCCGCACCCAAGCAGCAGCTGGAGCGCGCGCTTGCCTCCGGCAAAAAGGCCGTGGGCGTAATGCCGTATTTCGCGCCGGAGGAGCTGGTTTACGCTGCGGGCGCGCTGCCCGTCGGGCTCTGGGGCGCGGATATGCAGTGCTCGGAGTCGCGCCGCTATTTCCCCGCGTTCATCTGCTCCATACTTCACTCCACGCTGGAAATGGGCATTTCCGGACAGCTGGACGGCCTTTCCGCCATTATGATTCCCATATCCTGCGACAGCCTCAAGGGTATGGGCGCGAACTGGCACTACGCCGTGCCGCAGGTGCCCATCATCAATGTGGCCTTCGCCGAAAACCGCAAAATTGCCGCGGGCGTGGAGTTCACGCTGTCGCAGTTTAAGAAAATCAGAAAGCAGCTTGAGGAAATTTTGGGCGCCGAGATAAGCGACGCCGCCATAGCCTCCGCCATTGCCGTTTACAACGAGAACCGCGCCGCGCTGCGTGAGTTCACGCGCATAGTCGGCGAAAAGCCGGGTCTGCTCTCCGCCTCGGAGCGCTCGGGCGTGATAAAGGCCGGTTACTTCATGGACAGAGCGGAGCACACCGCGCTTGTGCGTGAGCTGAACGCCGCCCTTTCCGCCGCCGAAGCGCCGGAGTTTCGCGGCGTAAAGGTCGTGCTCAGCGGCATAATGGCCGACTGCCACGGACTGCTGGAGGTGTTCGACAAAAACCGCCTCGCCGTCGTCGCCGACCAGCTCGCCTACGAGAGCGTGAACTTCGCCGACGACACGCCCGTGACGGACGACCCGATACGCGGCATGGCCGAGCGCCTCGGCAGCATAGAGGGCGCCTCGGTGCTCTACGACCTCGGCAAACGCCGCTGCACGCAGCTGGCGGAGACAGCCCAAGCCTCCGGCGCGGACGGCGTGATATTCGTGCTGACAAAGTTCTGCGACCCCGAGGAGTACGACTTCGTCCCCCTCAAGCGCACGCTCGAAAAAGCCGGTATCCCCCTGCTGCAAATAGAGATAGACCGCCAAATGGATTCCTACGGTCAAATATCCAGCGCCGTAGAAGCCTTCTGCGAAACCTTGGCGTGAGAGAAAAATCAGAATAATAATGCTTTCGCCCCGACGCAAACAGCACTTGCGCCGGGGCGAATTGTGGTGTACAATAATGTTACAAATCCGTCAGAGAGGGTGGATTTATATAAAAACTATCGAAGGAGAAACGACCATGAAGAAATTCAAGAAAATAACTGTTGCTCTGATGTGTCTGTGCCTTGCGGCGTCGCTTGTGCCTATGGCGCTTGCGGACAATGCAGAAACAAGCGGAACCTGCGGGGACAATTTGACATGGACGCTGTCTGACGGAGTGCTGACAATCTCCGGCACGGGAGAGATGGAGGACTATACTTTTGACTCGAATCCGGCACCGTGGTATTTGACTGAGGAAAGCCAAAGTTTTACTACGGTTATCATCGAGGGCGGCGTCACCACCATTGGCAGTAATGCGTTTTCTGATTGCGGCGGCCTGACGAGCATCACGATTCCGGACAGCGTTACCAGTATTGGCAGAGCGGCATTTTCTTATTGCTTCGCTCTGACGAGCATTACAATTCCGAACAGTGTTACATCTATCAGCGATAACGCATTTTCTTCCTGCGAGGGCCTGACGAGCATTACGATTCCGGACAGCGTCACCACCATTGGCAGCGCAGCATTTTCTTTCTGCAGCAGCCTGACAAGCATCACAATTCCAAATAGTGTTACTTCTATCAGCAATAATACTTTCTCTTTCTGCGAGAGTCTGACGAGCATCACGATTCCGAACAGTGTTACCACCATCGGCGCCGAAGCATTCTCTTTCTGCGAGAGCCTGACTGATGTGTACTACGGCGGCAGTGAGGAAACGTGGAACGCTACCGAAATTGGTGAAGGAAATAATCGCCTTACCTCCGCTGCCATTCACTACAGCGGCACAGACAGCAGCACTGATGATACCGGCAATACTCCCGTTTTCACAGACGTGGTGAGCGGCAGCTATTACTGTGATGCCGTAGCGTGGGCAGTCGGGCAGGGCATTACCACCGGCACGACGAGCACCACGTTCTCGCCGGACGACACCTGCACCCGCGGCCAGATAATCACATTCCTTTGGCGCGCTGTAGGTTCTCCGGCACCGACGGGAGCCGGCAGCTTCAGCGATGTGGACGCAAGTATTTACTATGCCGACGCCGCGCAGTGGGCGAGCGAGCAGGGTATAGACCTCAGCACCGGCACATTCAGCCCCGCCGCCGCTTGTACCCGCGCGACGGTTGTAGAATATCTCTACCGCTTGGCCGGAAGCCCCGAAGCTGCCGCCGCCACGCAGTTCACTGATGTCTCCGCCTCCGACAGCTATGCCTCCGCTGTGGCTTGGGCGGTTGAAACAGGCGTGACAACCGGCACAAGCGAGACGACCTTCGACCCCTCCGCCACCTGCACCCGCGGCCAGATAGTAACCTTCCTCTACCGCGCGCTGGGGGTGAAGTCGCTGCAGAACATAAACACTTGAAAACGATTTGCCCTGACGTAAAACAGCGCTTGCGTCGGGGCGAATTGTGGTGTAATATAGGTTCATCTTGGCAGCAGCGGCAAAATAAGGACGTTCATTAAAGCCCTGCGCGCAAAATACAAAAGCGAGGAGAAATGGCAATGAAGCACGTTCAAAAACTGACAGCATTATTTCTTGCGGTTATGCTGATTTTAAGCGCGTCCGCCTGCGGAAGCACGGACGCGGAGGATACGGAAGCCGTGTCCGCACCTGACGCGGGAAGCGCGGCGGCAGACGAGGGTAGCGATTGGAGCGCACAGCGCTCCGCCGGTTTGGAATATTACGATGCGGGGGATTACGAAAATGCCGCCGACACTTTTTCGGCCGCGATTGAAAGCGAACCCAATCGCGCAGCACTGTTTATTGACCGCGGAAAGGCTTATTTCGGCTGGGCGAATGAGCTTGAAAATGACGGCGATATGGAAGCAGCGCTGGAATTTTATGAAATGGCCAAGGCTGACTTTGAAAAGGCTCTTGAGCTGATGAACAGCGGAGAGGCCGCGGACGAAACGACAGGCAATTTTGAAGCCAATACAAATATAGCCGAAACAAAGCTCAATTACATCGAGCACTTCACGTCGGAGTTCACCCGTTATAATGAATACGGCGCAACATTGTTTTCAGACCGCGATGAGTATAAGGAATTTGAAGAATTCAGCACAGAGCAGCAGGATTACATTGCGGCGCTGATTACCGCAGTTATTGAAAATGATATAGACTCAATTGATTTGGATATTTTGGGTGATGTTTTCGGAGGAAATGGAGAGTATTACACACTCTGGAACGGCTATAAGGTTTGGTTCCGCATCTATATGAGCGATAGCGGGCACACCGAGCTGGAAATTGAAATTCGTCCCGAAAACGGAACGGGCTACTATCTCAGCATTGAGTATGACCCGTTTAACACAGCCAAATCTACAAAAATCATCACCTACACCACCTGCCAGTGCGTGGATTGGCAGTGGAACGGAGAGTATAACAGCGTTTACCGCTTTATAGGCTCCGAAGATGAGGGCTATCCGGAATGGAGCAAGACGACTGCGGGAGTAATGGCGGACAGCAAGCGTGACGGAACATTCACGAGCAGCGACGGAGGCAGCAACACGTATGCCGACGGCGTGTGGGTCGAGGACGAGTCCGGCTCCGCCGATGCGGACAAGGAATATATCGGCACGATAAGAAGCTCTAAAATCTGGTATGCAGAGGGTTACGAGCTGGACGACCTTTACTGGTAACCATATGCCATAATATCGGCAAGTCAAAAATTTCTTGACAGTTTTCTGCATTTTAAGTAAAATAAGCCTGCCCCTTATGGGGCAGGCTCCGAGATATTCGGTAGGCGGTTCGGCACTTCCCGATAAAGGGGTGATGCCATGTGGTTACATATTCCGACCTTATTTCAATCGGCATATTAATCGCCACTGTTGCGTCTGTAATTTTACAGTACCGCAATAAAAAATGACCGCCCCGACCAAGGCTGCGGTCATTTTTTAACCCGTTAGTTTAGGCCAAACCGTCTATCGACGGAGCCTCTTATGGTTTTATTATAGCATTTTGCGCGCAGTTGTCAAGACTTAAGGCTGATAAAATTTCTTGACATATTTCTGCTGTTTATATACAATGAACTTGCCCCTTTCGGGGCAGGCTCCGAGATATTCGGTAGGCGGTTCGGCACTCCTTGTTAAAGGAGGG
>JAJQCF010000018.1:0-53471 GCA_021202845.1 Oscillospiraceae bacterium | reverse complement strand
GGGGCAGGCTCCGAGATATTCGGTAGGCGGTTCGGCACTCCTTGTTAAAGGAGGGATGCCGTGTGGTTACTTACTCTGACCTTATAGGGCTCGGTATACTGATTACCACTATTGTGTCTGTATATTTACAGTACCGCAATAAAAAATGACCGCCCACTGTGCCAAAAGCGACGGTCATTTTTTAATACCTTAGCGATTTAGGCCAAACCGTCTATCGACGGAGCCTCTTGCGATTTCATTATAACATTTTGCGCGTAGTTGTCAAGACTTTTGTTGTGCACCGAACACGCGCGCAGACGTTTTAGCTGTAGAGCATGGTGTCTCCTAAATAGGTAATACATGCGGTCAAGGAATCGCTTGCAGTCATCACTATCGCGCGAGAAATTTTCCGCGAAGCGGGGGGGATTTTGCAAAATCCCGCTGTTTTTTAACACTTCCGAGAGACGCGACGCAAAAGCTCTTGACAATATGGGTTCAATAGCATATAATAAATATCGGATAAAACCGATATAGATAGAGAGTGACATCTATGGGGAAGATAGAGGTAATATTCTACGACACACCGAACGGCGACGAACCGGCACGCGAGTTTTTGGATTCTCTTGATAAAAAGATGCAGGCTAAAATGGCACAGACAATCGCGATGCTGCGGGATTACGGCTGGGAGCTGAGAGAGCCGTTTTCAAAGGCTTTGGAATCCGACATATTTGAATTAAGAGCGAAGCAGGGCAGCAATATTACAAGGGTGATGTACTTTTTTGTCGTTGGCAACAAAGCGATTCTGACACATGGATTTATCAAAAAAACTCAAAAAACACCGCCGAGAGAAATTGAGCGCGCAAAGAGATACAGAAAAGAATTTTTAGAAAGAAGTGAAAACGGCAATGACTAATTTTGATGATTATTTGCAGGAACGGCTGCAAGACCCTGAATTTAAGGCCGAGTATGACGCGCTGGAGCCGGAGTTTTCGCTGATTCGCGCTATGCTGGACGCGAGGCGGGAGGCGGGGCTGACGCAGAAGCAGCTCTCCGAGAGAACGGGTATATCCCAGAGCGACATAAGCAAATTTGAAACCGGCAACGGCAACCCGTCGCTCAAGACCCTGCAAAGGCTGGCCGCGGGTATGGGTATGAAGGTGAAAATTGAGTTTCAGCCCATTAACAGAGTGTAAAAACGGCGCAATCCTGAATTTTTCTCCCCAAACCCGCGAAAAATAGGCTTTACAAATCGCTGACGATGTGGTATCATATTCAAGTTCAGTCCCCGCGCTCAGTTTGGGGCCGCCTTTCAGCCCTTACTTAGCCGGCGGATACTTATAAAAACCGGAAAGGAAATTATTGCGATGATTACCAAGGAACAGAAGACCTCCGTTATCGAGGCCAACCGCACCCATGAGACCGACACCGGCTCGCCGGAGGTGCAGATTGCCATACTCACCGAGCGCATCAGACAGCTCACCGAGCACCTGAAGCAGCACCCCAACGACAATCACAGCCGTCTGGGCATGTACAAAATGGTCGGTAAGCGCCGCCGTCTGCTTGACTATCTCACCAGAACGGACATCGAGCGTTACCGCGCCATTATAGCTAAGCTGGGCATACGCAAATAAGCCTCTTGTCCGGCAAAATCCGAGGGTAAATGAAGGTTTTTTGTACGGGGACAAGCGAATATGTTCCCGTACAATTTTTATAACCGCCCAAGCCATCCACACACAAGAGCGGAGCCGCCCGGCTTTAGTATTTGGAAAAGGGCTTCCACCGTCTGCGGCGGGAGCGGAGCTTTTTCCCAAGTGCTAAGCTGGCGCGTCTCCACCGAAAAACGCGAAAGGAGACACTCTCTTGATTATCAAGAAAAGAGAATTTGACACCAAAACCTACGAAATGGACTACGAAGGCCGTCCCCTGAAAATGGAGATTGGCAAAATGGCGGAGCTTTGCAACGCCGCCGTGCTCACGAGCTACGGCGAGACAACCGTGCTCGTCACCGTCGTGGCCTCCGCCCGCCCCAAGGACGGCATCGACTACTTCCCGCTCTCCGTGGACTTCAACGAAAAGCTCTACTCCGTGGGACGTATTCCCGGCTCGTTCATGCGCCGCGAGGCCAAGCCGAGCCTGAACGCGGTGCTGGCCGCGCGCCTCATCGACCGCCCCATGCGCCCGCTGTTCCCCTCCGACTTGCGCAACGACGTTATCATCACCTGCGACGTGCTCAGCGTTGACCGCGACTGCTCGCCGGAGATAACCGCCGCCATCGGCGCCGCCGCCGCGGTCTGCATCTCGGACGTGCCCTTCAACGGACCTATCGCCAGCATACTGCTGGGCTGGGACGGCGA
Organism: Oscillospiraceae bacterium; assembly: GCA_021202845.1. Classification (GTDB taxonomy): domain Bacteria; phylum Bacillota; class Clostridia; order Oscillospirales; family Oscillospiraceae; genus JAJQCF01. The sequence continues at coordinate 51,138 of JAJQCF010000018.1, read as the reverse complement.
AAAGTACCTGTTCAACCCGACCAAGGCCGAGCGCGAGAACAACCGCATGACCGTCACCATTTCCGCCAGCCACAAGAAAATAATAATGATAGAGGCCGAGGCCGACCAGATTCCCGAGGACATCATGTACGAGGGCATTTTGCAGGCTCACGAGCACCTGCAGCCCGTGCTTGACCTCATCGACAAAATGGTTGCCGACGTCGGCAAGCCCAAGTTCACCTACGAGCACGCCGCCTTTGACGACGAGCTGTTTGAAAAGTTGGTCGCCAACGAGTTCGAGGGCATGGAGCACTGCATGGACACCGACGACAAGAACGTGCGCGAGGAGCGCGTCAACGAGTGGGTGACAATGGTGCAGGAGAAGTACGGCGAGGAGCACCCCGACCTCATGCAGTATATGGACGAGATACTGTACAAAATACAGAAAAAGGTCGTCAAGAAGTGGCTGCTGGCGGGCAAGCGCGTGGACGGGCGCGCGATGAACGAAATCCGCCCGCTCGCCAGCGAGGTCGGACTTATCCCCTGCGTACACGGCTCCGGCCTGTTCACCCGCGGCCAGACGCAGGTCCTGTCCATTGCCACGCTGAACACGCTCTCCATGTGCCAGAAGATTGACACCATCTGGGAAGAGGACTCCAAGCGCTTCATGCACCACTACAATATGCCGCCCTACTCCACCGGCGAGGCGCGCCCCGCGCGCTCCACCAGCAGACGCGAGTACGGCCACGGCGCGCTTGTGGAAAAGGCTTTGCAGGCCGTTATCCCCAGCGTTGAGGACTTCCCCTACGCAATCCGCGTGGTGTCCGAGGTGCTGTCCTCCAACGGCTCCACGTCCCAAGGCTCCATCTGCGGCTCCACTTTGGCGCTCATGGACGCCGGCGTGCCGATAAAGGCGCCCGTGGCGGGCATATCCTGCGGTCTTATTCAGGACGGCGAGGACTGGACTACGTTCATCGACATTCAGGGCGTTGAGGACTTCCACGGCGAAATGGACTTCAAGGTGGCGGGAACCAAGCAGGGCATCACCGCCATTCAAATGGACCTCAAGAACGACGGCCTCAAGCACGAGATAGTGAAAAAGACGCTGGAAATGACCCGCGAGGCGCGCATCCAGATTCTTGACGAGATAATGCTGCCGGTCATCTCCGAGCCGCGCAAGGAGCTGGCAAAGAGCGCGCCGAAGATGATTCAAATGCGCATCAACCCCGACAAGATACGCGAGGTCATCGGCTCCGGCGGCAAGGTTATCCAGAAGATTACCGCCGACACCGGCTGCAAGATAGACATCAACGACGACGGCTCCGTGTTCATTGCCAGCGAGGACATCGACGCCTGCCGCGCCGCGCGCCAGACCATTGAGAACATCGTGTTCGAGCCGGAAGTGGGTCAGCTCTACTACGGCAAGGTCGTGCGCATAATCCCCATCGGCGCGTTCGTGGAGCTTGTCCCGGGCAAGGACGGAATGTGCCACATCAAGGACCTCGAGTTCCGCCGCACGGAGAAGGTCGAGGACGTGCTTAATATCGGCGACATGACTTGGGTCAAGGTCACCGGCATAGACGAGCGCGGCCGCGTCAACCTCAGCCGCAAGGACGCCATACGCGAGCGCGAGCGCCTCGGCTTCGTGGACTGAAAAAAGGATTTTTAGCTTAATATAAGACAAGAATGACCGCCCCGCGCGGTCATTTTTGCGTTTTGCGGCGGAATAATGGCTCTATACAAAAATTTAGCTTGAAATTTTTCGGATTTATATTATAATACAGTCAGAGGGTATGTAAACTTTTTCTAAGCTCTGACAGGAGGATTCCAAAATGAAAAAAAGAATTATCACCATAAGCCGCGAATACGGGAGCGGGGGACGCTTGGTCGGCAGCCTCGTGGCGGAGAAGCTGGGCGTTGCCTTCTACGACAAGGCGCTTGTCAAGCACGTCGCGGACGAGACGGGCTTCCATGAAAAATACATCGAGCAGCAGGGCGAGTACGCGCCGACAAAGTCGCTGTTCGGCTTTGCCATGACCGCCAAGGGCAGCGCGGGGGCGATGAACGGGCTTTCCGCGAACGACTATCTCTGGATAACGCAGTCGGACGTCATAACCCAGCTGGCGGAAAAGGAGCCGTGCGTAATCGTCGGGCGCTGCGCGGACTACATACTGCGCGACCGCGACGACGTTTTCAACGTGTTCATTCACGCGCCCTACACCGCGCGCGCCAAGCGCATACGCGAGGAGTACGGCGACCAGACGGAGAACGCGCAGGCGCTGCTTGAGGACAAGGACAAAAAGCGCAAGGTCTACTACAAGCACTACACGGGCCGCGAGTGGGGGCGCTTCCAGAACTACGACTTGGCGCTGAACACGGAGACAATCGGCCTCGAGCGCTGCGTGGACATCATCTGCGGCATAGTGAAGTAAATTCAAAAAAATTTAACCTCTCCGGCTCTCCCCCCACACCCGCGGCGGGAGAGCCGAGCGTGTATATATGCTGATTTATTTACAGCTCATACCCTCCGAGGACGGCCGGAGCAAGTTTGAGCGGCTTTATGAGAACTACCGGCAGACGATGTACTACGCCGCGTACAAAATACTGCGCCACGAGCGCGACGCGGAGGACGCCGTACACGAGGCTTTTCTGCGCGTTGCCGTCAATCTCGAAAAAATAAATGAAGAGGACTGTCACAAAACGCGCGCCTTCCTCGTTATAATTACAAGGAACGCCGCAATAGACATCTACCGCCGCAACAAGCGCGAGCGCGCCGGCTCCTACGAGGAGTTGGAGCCGTACATAGCGGACGGGCGGGCGCCGGAGGCGGGCGCGGAGTTGGCGGAGGCGCTGGCGAAGCTGCCGCCGGACTACTCGGCCGTGCTGCTGCTGAAATACGCGCAGGGCTACAGCGACGGGGAAATTGCGGAAATACTCGGCATAAAGCCGGACAACGTGCGCAAGCGCATATCCCGCGCCAAGACGCGGCTCGGGGAAATTCTCGGCGAGGAGGACGACGAGGCATGACAGTCAGCGACGAATATCTCTATTCGCATTTACCGCAGGCGGAGCGGGCGCTCATGGCGCGCGTACCGCCGGAGGGCGAGCTGTCGCACGAATTTTCCCGCCGCTTCCGCCGCCGAATGAGCGCGCTCATCAGGTACGAGCGCCGCTCGCCCGCCGCGCGCACAGCCGCCAAGCTGGGCAGGATAGCCGCCGTGCTGCTTCTAACCCTCGCCGTCAGCTTCGCCGCGGTCATCGGCACGGACACGGAGGCAAGAGCGGAGTTTTTGACGTGGGTGCGGGAGATATACGAACGGAGCTATGTCTATACGTTTTTTGCCGACCAGCCCACCTCCACCGTGTTGCCCAATTATGCAATCGGTTGGATTCCAGAGGGTTACACCGAGGCGGACAGAGATGACAACGAGTACAGCAGTTTTGTTGTGTACCTGAATGATGACGAAGGCGTTTTGTACTTTAATTATTCGTTCATGCAGTCAGGTACGAGCGTGATGATTTTTGAAATTGAGCCAGAGGACGCGGAGCAGAGAGAGGTAAACGGTTTCATAGCGGACTTTTATCCCTCGCCAGACCCCGACGAATTAAGCCACCTTGTATGGGTGGACGAAGAACAAAATCTGATATTTGCCTTAGGAGGAACCGTAGATGAATCCGTCATTATGCACATGGCAGAAAGCATTTATTTAGCAGATTAGACAAAAATAAAAAAATTATATATTAGGTGTCACAAAATCGACCCTTTGTTTCGTTATTATTGCAAACGGATGAAGGGAGGTGATTTTAGTGAAAAAACGCATATTTGCTTCGATTATTCTTGCCGTTGTACTCATATCAGGTTTTTGCTTTACCGCGAACGCGCAGACTCGGGAGGCGTTTGCGACGCCGTCCCTGACTTTTGATGGGAACACTGCAACATGCACGGCACGAATTGTCAAAGCAGGAAAAATTTCCGCTACCCTTGAACTTTGGCAGGGCAGCACACTGGTTGACTCATGGGACGATTCTGGTACTTCTTATTTGCTTATATCAGGTAGCCATGCTGTAACCAGTGGGAAAGCCTACACTGTCAAGGTCAGCGGAACCGTTGATGGCGTGGCGTTCTCAAGCTCAGCGTCACCCAAAGTTTGCCCGTGAGCGTATTACACGGAAAGGCCGCAACCACCAAACAATCATAATTTAAGGAGAATAACATGAAAAGAATAATTGCGATATTACTGTTAGTTACAACTATGCTTGGATTGACTTCAATTTCTGCTTTTGGTGATGACAGCAATTCAGCTGTAATGAGCCAAATAAGCCGAGATACAATAGACGAACTCTATGAAAATAAATCTGCGTTTCTTTCTGATGATACATTAACATCACAGGAAGAAGAAATGCTTTTGCAAGAAATAATTAATCAAATACAAACTCTTTTGGTCGAGGAAAATAAGTTGAAATTAAAAGGCGTTGACACTTCTGCAATTACGGAGGAAATTGCTAACCTTGAAAGCAGGATTGACCAAATGACATACGTAGTTTGTCTCAATGATAGCCAACTGGCAACGCTTATGTCAAAACCTTCTGTACCTGCTGGTTCTTCATATGTTGGAGTTTATGGAGTAAGCACTACTGGAAAATATAATGGTATAACATATGATGTATTTAATATATACGCATACGCAAAAAAACTTGATGGAACAGCTAATCCTTTAGCTTATAGTAATGATGCCTTGGTGCTCATGACTGACAATACATATACCTCAAACACTTTCTTACAAACAGTGGAGGCAACAGCCAAATTTATACTTGGACTAAAATATACAAAATTTTCAGTTGCAGACTTTGTCTTATTATCAAAGTTTCCAAGTTTTTTTGATACTGGCGCAACTCAAAAGCTAACAGTAGATTATGTTGCCCAGCAAACATTTGTATTCTCTTATGTTTCGGAAAAGGGACTTGATTCTTATACCCATATACAGACAACAGAACAATTAGGATTAGTAGAAACTTTTATTGCTACATCTACTAAAAATGGGGTGCCGACTCGAGTATCTCAAGATTACGAAAATACACTGCAATCTCAATATTATGCAAATGCAAATAATGCAGCGCAGCTCTATGCAACTGGCAAAAACACAACCTCGTACTATGTTGGAAGTTTTACTTATTATGTTGGAGGCGTGAAAAAAGCAACGGTTTCTACGGTTTCATATCCAGAACTATATAGCATTCCCGGATTATAAGCATTAATTAGCAGGGTTAATAATGAAAGCAAAGGGATTATATCATTTTTGCTCTGGTATAATTCCTTTGCATATATCTCAAAAAGGATACTATGAAAAGACTTTTGAAAGTACTTAAAATAATATTTTTGGTTATAGCTATCATTTATATAGCGCTCTGCGTTTTATGCAAGCTGACGTACCGCAATACTTTAGACAGCTTGATTTCGGAATCAACATCTGTGTACAGCGCAAATTATGAAAAGGACGTTTCTGCTGCTGAAAAAATTTTCTCGGTAAGTACCCAAGATAATACCGTCTGCTTTAGGAAAACGTCAAACTTTTATATCGACCCTTTCAATATAGCGGCAATTCCGTATCTGCAAGCAGAAATTAAATATGATTTAAACTCCCCAGACTATACAATAAATTGCAAGGACAGTTATACGGGAAATATTATTGCGGCAAGGTCCGACGGCTTGTTTATCGTCTGCGATACTTACATTGTCAGCTCACTGGGAATACCGGAAAAGGTTAAATACTATTTTGGATTCTGCCCTGATGCATATCAATTAGAAAATGTGGACACCTTTGATTTGCAGTACGCTCCGCAGGAAGCAAGCGGGTATATATTCGTTTTCACAGAATCAGCAAATCAGGATTTTGATGTGGAAAGCCTAAACTAAATTAACTGCAAACGAGGAGAGGGGTGTTGAAATATTTAAAACAATATTTTGGCAATAAGTCAACAAAGTAGCTGCTCATGGCTATGCAAACGGTGAAAAGGAGGTGAATTTTGTTATGAAAAATACGTTCAGGGAAATTTCTATGCATATATGCCCTATCCTTATAGCCGTTTTGGTTTGCGCTGTTTTATTATTGCAGCTCTATGCCGAAAGCCTTTGCACCGCTTATGCGCGGAGTACCTACAATTATTTGCCGCTCTACGGAATGAGAATTGTATTTTGCCTCGTCTGGGCGGTCGGCGCGAGGGTATTTATTGCGCTGAGGCGGAAAAAGGACTACGGCGGGCGGCGCGCGGTCAATGTTTCGGCTGTGATTTCGGTGCTACTGCTGCTGGCTATAGCCGTAATAGACCGCCAATTCCTGACGGCGAAGCTGATGCTGAACCAAGCCTACGACGTCCTGCTCCTGCTGTCGGCTATGTGCTGCGTTATGAGGAAAAAGAGCGACTGAAAAACTTGCGAAAGGGGGGCGCGATTATCTTGAAAAAGCAAGTATTCGCCGGAAAAAGAGCCGCCTGTCTGCCCGCGTGCGCCGCGCTTGTGCTTGTGGGGCTTGTTTTCTTTGCCGCCGGTATGTTTTTCGGCATGAAGCGGGCAAATGTCGCGGACAAGCTGTTGGCGGAGGCCGGCATCGAAGCCTCGTACAGCAGCGCCCTTTCGTTTGCGGAAAGCGGAGGGATAAACGGCGACGGAATGAGTATGGCTGTATATTATGAAGTAAACGCGGATGAGCTCTACAGCTGTGTGCAGTCCTCCGGCGGGTGGAGCAGCCTGCCGCCGAGCGGCGCGCTGAGCTGCCTGCTGTACGGAGGCGAGTATAACGGCACGTTCTGTGCCTCGGTTTTGGCTGACTATGACGAAGTGCGTATTCCCGCGATTGACAGCGGCTATGTATATTTCCGCGACAAGCAGAACATTAAAAATACATACACCGACGAGGAAATAATCGCGGTCTGCGGCAGACAGTCGGCAAATTATACAGCGGCCTTGTGGGATACGGAAGCGGATAAACTGTATGTGATACAGTATAATTCATAGAAAGGACGATGAAAAATGCGAAAAGAAGTAAAAATGAGAGCGGCAGCGCTCGTGCTTGCCGCGCTGTGCGCCCTTGCGTTCACCGGCTGCGGCGCGGAGAGCGGGGAAGCGGAGATTAGCGACGAGATTTCCGCACTGCTCTCCGCCGCGCCCGCGGAGGCGGCGGCGACACCCGCGGAGTGCGACGGCGTCGGCGCGCTGCAATGGGGAGAGAGCTTCGACGCTCTGGCGGAGCGGAGCGGCGAGACGGAAACCGTGCAGTTCGACGCGGAGATAGGCGGCTTTCCCGCCGCGCTGTTCTCGCGCTACAGCTCCGCGGGGAAATTCTATCACGGCTACTATGTTTTCTACGAGACGGAGGAGCTTAGCGGCGCGGAGATATTTGTCGGCGTCCGCGATTACCTGCTCCAGACCTACGGCGCGGCGGAGGAAACCGAGAGCGAAGCCACGCTGGAAAACGCCGTAAAGGGCGAGGAGAGCTACACCATGCTGTGGACAGCCCAAACAAGCGATGGCGCCGACATCAATATCCAGCTCCGCTACGGCGACAACTCCTCCCAGATATGGAGCGCCAGCCATGTGACGCTGTCGATGTACAATCAATCTGAAGCCGCTGACGCTCCCGAAGCTACGGCGGCAAGCGCGCAGTCTGACAATATAACAATATCTATTTACGATTATGTGATGACAAAAGACGAATATACTCTGCTGAACGATTTACCATCAAGTATGGATATTGTTCAGATTCACAGCCTTATTTCATGTGACTTGGACAATGACGGAAATGATGATATAGTGGTGTTTTTCTCCAGCAAAGACGCGAACGGTGATGTTTCGGACACAATGGTCGGCGCAGTCTTTAGCGACGGATTTGGCGGCGCGGTTGACATTGCCGCGGGCTTGCAATGGTGCTTTGAAGGAGATTTTTCTTTAAACGGAGAAACCGCTACATGCACGATTGCCGACCCAAACAGCGAAGCGCAAATAACAGATGAAATTTCGTTTTACCGCTACTATGAGGGCGACGAATGTTTTAATGTCGTGATAAAAACTGTGGACGAAACGGTGGCTGAATAGGAAAGCCGGCAATTGACGGAACCCCTCCGTCAGCGCTTCGCGCTGCCACCTCCCCTTTCAGGGGAGGCAATGACTTCCGGCAGCTTTTCTGTGCGTCAGATACAGCATTCCACAGCCTCCCCTGAAAGGGGAGGGGGACCGTGCGCCAGCACGGTGGAGGGGTTATTCGCCGTCGGCGGAACAGTGCAGAGCATGACAAAGCGGTTGCGCACAGCAAAAAACTTAGGAGGCGACAAAATGAAAAAAGAAACTAAAAGCAAACGCGGCGGGACGGGCGGCGCCGCTGGGTGGGCGTTCATTATCATTGCGGCTGTCGCGTTCGTTGTCCTTATTCTGCTGTTTACCTTCGACACAACGATAATATTCCCGCCCGACCCGAATATGAGCGTGAGTGTAACGACGTCCGCAGGAGGCGCGATAATCAGCAGGGTAACGGAGCTTTATGAAAACTGCTCCGGCGCGCCGATAATCATTGTCGCGGGCTTGGCGCTGATTGTGTTTGTTGTCCTGTTTTTCATGGATAAGAAAAAGCAGTAAAACACTTGCGGCGGAAGAGGAACAATTTACCGAAAGGACGCGATTATCTTGAAAACACAGGCATTTGCCGCGAAAGCAGCCGCCTGTCTGCTCCTGTGCGCCGCGCTCGCGGGGTGCGGGGCGGAGGCGGAGGACTATGGCTCTCAGGCGGCGGAGTTCGAGGCGGCGGGCGGGGTTATCACCAGTTCCGAGAGGGAAGCGCCCGCGATAATCAGCGAAGTCGGCTCCCTGTCCGACCACGAAGCGGTTTGGGAGGACGAGACTTATGCGCTCTACTGCACGTTCGACAACCCCGAGGCGGCGGCTGCCGCCGTTGCCGAGGAGTGCGGCGGCGTTTTGGAGCTTTTGCAGTCGGAATACTCACTGGACGAGCTCTCCGCAGAGAACTGGCGGGAGTATTACTCGGTAATGTACGCCGTTATGGACAAGGATTCCTGTCCCGACTGGTACAATGAATCCGACGAGGGCTTCCGCAGGCTGCGGGCGTTTTGCGACATAATGGACGGCGGCGAGCAAAACTGCGAAATCCTGCGGCGGCTGCAAACGGGCGAGAGCGTGAGCGGCCTGCTGCCCGACGCATAACCCCATAACGCCGACAGCCGGACGGCTCCATGCGGAGCGTCCGGCTGTTTTGCTATATTCTGCTGTGGAGGTAGCCCAGCGCGTCGCCCAGTCCGCCTATGGCGTCTATTATGCCGCGCTCCACGCTCTCCGGCCCGCTCAGGCAGGTGCCTATGTCGTTGGAGAGCTGCCCCGCGCGCATCATCAGGGAGGTCAGCGCCTCCTCGCCGATGTGCGAGTGGGCGGTGATGAAGTCCGTGACGCGCTTTTGCACCGCCTGAAAATAGTCATAGGTCTGCGGCGCGCCGATTACAACGCCGTTCAGGCGCACGGGGTGCAGCATCATGGCCGCGCTGGGCGCTATGAAGCTGCGGCTCGCTGCCACCGCCAGCGGCACGCCTATGGAGTGACCGCCGCCCAGCACCAGCGAGGCGGTGGGCTTGCTCATGCCCGCTATCAGCTCGGCTATGGCCAGCCCCGCCTCCACGTCGCCGCCCGCGGTGTTCAGCAGCACCAGCAGCGCCGCGATGTCGGGGCTCTCCTCCACCGCCGCCAAGAGCGGCAGAATGTGCTCGTACTTCGTGGCCTTCGTGTCCTCCGGCAGCACGCTGTGACCCTCAATCTGCCCGACAATGGCCAAGCAGTGAATCTCCGGCCGCTTCGCGCCCGTGGCCGAGCCCAGCTCGCGCACTTCCTCCAGCGGGTTCATTTCGTCCAAAATAACACACCTCCAAGGGTATGTTGCCCCGCCGGAGCGCAAAACTTACATCAGGCTCAGTAATTTTCGTACATGGCGCGGATTCCCTTGTAGGTCATGTAGCAGTCTAACTTGCCCACAACCTCAAACGGCGCGTGCATACTCAGCACCGGCACTCCGGCGTCTATCGTGGCAATGTCGCGGCGGGACATATACATGGCGATAGTGCCGCCGCCGCCTTGGTCAACCTTGCCCAGCTCCGCGGTCTGCCACACAACGCCCGCGCCGTCGAATATGCGCCGCAGCGCGGCAACAGTCTCCGCGTCGGCGTCGTTCGTGCCGGACTTGCCGCCGTGGCCGGTGTACTTGCACAGCGTTACGCCGTAGTTCACCATTGCGCTGTTGCGCTTTTCGCTGACCTCCGGCCAAGTGGGGTCGAAGGCGTTGCAGACGTCCGCGGAAATGCAGAGGCTGTTGGCAAAGCAGTCGCGCCGCTTCGCCCCCTGCGTGTCGCACAGCTCGTCTATAAAGCGCTCGAAAGCGAGGCTCTGCATTCCCGAAGTGCCCTCGGAGCCGATTTCCTCCTTGTCCGCCAAAATGCAGACGGCGGTGCGCTCGGGATTTTCGATGTCCAGCATGGCGCGCAGCTCCGCATAGGCGCAGACGCGGTCGTCGTGGCCGTAGCCGCCGATGAAGCTGCGGTCAAGGCCGATGTCCACGGCGTCGTAGGACGGCACGGCCTCCAACTCCGCGGAGAGGAAGTCCTCCTCCGTGATGCCGTAGCGGTCGTTGAGCAGGCTCATAACGGCTAATTTCACGCGGTCGCCGCCCTCGCCCGTGTAGGGCACGGAGCCGGCGACGATGTTGAGGTTTTCCGCGGGGACGAAGTCGCGCACGCTCTTTTTGTACTGGTCGGCGCTCAGGTGCGGCAGCAGGTCCGTTATCACGAGCTTGGGGTCGTCCGGCTCCGCGCCGATGCTGACGTCAACCGTCTCGCCGCTTTTCAGCGCCACAACGCCATGCAGCTCCAGCGGAATAGTCACCCACTGGTATTTTTTTATGCCGCCGTAGTAGTGCGTTTTCAGCAGCGCCATTTCGCCGTCCTCGTAGAGCGGGCGCGGCTTGAGGTCGAGGCGCGGCGAATCGACGTGCGCCCCCGCGATGCCGCAGCCCTCCGCCAGCGGCTTTTTGCCGATTACGGCGAGGTAAATGGCCTTGCCGCGGTTGACGCGATAGACCTTGTCCCCCGCCTTCAGCTCCATGCCGGCGGAGAAGGGCACAAAGCCGCGCTCCTCGGCCAGACGCACGCACTCGCGCACCGCCAGACGCTCGGTTTTGGACGCGGTCAGGAACGCCTTGTAGTCCTCGCAGTAGCTCTCGAGCGCCAGACGCTCGCCGCTCTCCAGACGGTCATAACCGTTTTTCGGCTCAAAAAAGAGTTTATTCTTGTAATCTTCTATTTCAGACATTTTTCAGTACCTCCGTGAAAAATTTTTTGCATTTATCCTGAAATGACGGCAAGTCGCCGTCGTTTGACAGCGTGTAGGTGCAGCCGCGCTCGAAATACTCGTTCGGCTTCTGGGCGTCCACGCGCTTTTCGGCGTAGGCGCGGTCGATGCCGTCGCGCGCCATTATGCGCTGTATGCGCACCTCGCGCGGCGCGGTTACGCCGACGGTGAAAGAGCAGAGCTTTTTCAGCTCGCCCTCCAGCAGCGCGATGGCGTCTATGGCGGCCAGCGTCCCGCCGCCGCGCTCGTGCCGCGCCAGCCGTGCGCCGACCTCCCGCCGCACGTACTTGTGCGTTATCTCGCCCAGAGCGCGCAGCGCCTCCGCGTCCGCGAAAACCACGCTGCCGAGCCGCTTGCGGTTTAGCGCCGTGCCGTCGTACACGTCTCCGAAGCGCTCCGTCAGCTCCCGCCGCATATCCGCGTCGGAGACGGTCAGCTCGTGGTAAATTTCGTCGCAGTCCAATATGAGCGCGCCCAGCTCCGAGAGCGTGTTCAGCGCCGTGGTCTTGCCGCAGCCGGTGCCGCCTGTTATGCCGATTATCGTCATGTCTCGCCCGCCGCCTTTCTGATTTCCGCCTCGGTGAGAGCGCCCGCGCGCAGAATTTTCAGCTCTCCGCCCGCGACGCTGACAACGGTGGACTCCGTGCCTATGGAGCACGCGCCGCCGTCTATGACCGCCTGAATGCGCCCGTCGAAGTAGTCGAGGACCTGCCGCGCCGTAGTCGGACTCGGCTCCCCGCTGGGGTTGGCCGAGGGCGCGGCGAGCGGTATGCCGCAAATTTTCAGCAGCCGCAGCGTCAGCGGGTGGTCGGGGCAGCGCAGTCCCACGGTGCCGCCTCCCGCGCGCACTATGGGCGGGATTTTCTCCTTGGCCTCCAGCACAATAGTCAGCGGCCCGGGCCAGAAGCGCTCCGCAAGGCGGCGGGCGCAGTCCGGCACGTTCCGCCCCAGCGCGTCCAGCGCCTCCGCGCCGGACACCAGCAGCGACAGCGCTTTGGAGCGGTCGCGCCCCTTGAGCGTGTAAACGCGCTCCGCCGCCTCCGCGTCCAGCCCGCCGCAGGCCAGCCCGTAGACCGTCTCCGTCGGCACGGCCACCAGCCCGCCGCCGTGCAGTATCTCCGCCGCGGCCTCCAAATCCCCCGCGCCCAGCCTGAGCGTCTGGGGGTAAACTCTGTTCGTCATTTTGTTCACTCCTTTGCTCACTCCGTGCCGGAGCGGAGCTGCTCGGCGCGCTCGGCGGTGGTGAGGGCGTCAATCAGCTCGTCCATGTCGCCGTTGATGACGCTTTGCAGGTTGAAGTTTTTGCTTTCGCCCTCCAGCCGGTGGTCGGTGAGGCGGTTCTGGGGGAAATTATACGTGCGTATGCGCTCGCTGCGGTCGCCGCTGCCCACCTGCGAGCGGCGCTGGGCGGCGCGCTCGCTGTGCTGCCGCTGCTGCTCGGCCTCGTAGAGCTTGGAGCGGAGGATTTTCATCGCCCTGTCCTTGTTCTTGTACTGGCTGCGCTCGTCCTGACACTCGACCACCGTGCCCGTGGGCAGGTGGGTTATGCGTATGGCGGACTCGGTCTTGTTGATGTGCTGCCCGCCTGCGCCGGAGGAGCGGAACGTGTCAATCTGCAGGTCGGCGGGGTTCAGCTCAAACTCCACCTCCTGCGCCTCCGGCAGCACGGCGACCGTGGCGGCGGAGGTGTGGATGCGCCCCTGCGACTCCGTTTCGGGTATGCGCTGCACGCGGTGGACGCCGGACTCGAACTTCAGCCGCGACCATGCGTCGCGCCCCTCGACCATGAAGGAAATCTCCTTTATGCCGCCCATTTCCGTCTCGCTGACGTTGACGACCTCAATTTTGAAGCCCCGCCGCTCGGCGTACATGGAGTACATTCGGTAGAGGTCGTGCGCGAACAGCATACCCTCCTCGCCGCCGACGCCGCCGCGTATTTCCATTATCACGCTGCGCCCGTCGTTGGGGTCGCGCGGCAGGAGCAGCAGCTTCAGCTCCTCCTCCAGCGCCTGCGCCTCGCCGTGTGCGGTCTCCAGCTCCTCCTTCGCCAGCTCGCGCAATTCGGGGTCGGCCAGCAGCGCCCGCGCGCTCTCCATGTCGTCCAGCGCGCGCTTATAGCGGCGGAACGTCTCCGCCACCGGCTCCAGCTCCTTCTGCTCCCGCGCCACGCGCGCGTACTCCGCGGGGTCGGAGTAAACCTCCGGCTCCGTCATTTTGCGGCACAGCAGCGTATATTTTTCCTCAATAGCGCTCAGCTTCTCCAGCATATGCCCCTCCACGCGAATTTTTTGTTAAGCTACATTTTATCACTGCTCCGCAAACTATGCAAGTGCTGTGAAAAAGCGGTATACCTGCATTATATCACAGAAACAGGGCATATTAAACTTTAGGCGCGCGCGGAAAAAGTTTTAGATACATACGCGCTGCGCGATTGACTTTTTGAGCGCTATATGTTATTCTCATCTTAAACTTAGGGCGCAAACGTAAAAAGTACGAGGTGACCGAAATGATTAAGCGTGATTTTTATTTGCACAAGCTGATACGCAATATGTGGAACGGGGAAATAAAGGTTATTACGGGTATTCGCCGCTGCGGAAAGTCTGTGCTGCTGTTTGACCTGTTTTATAATTATCTGCTGGAGCAGGGAACGGCAGACAGCCGCATTCTGCGGCTGGAGCTTGACCAGCGCAGGTTTTATAAATTTCGCAACCCGATTAACCTGTGCGAATATGTGGAGAACATCTTAAACGCCGACCCGGGCGAGAAGTATTTTCTGTTCATTGACGAGGTTCAATTCACTATTAAAGTGAGAGACGAGGAAAACGGCGGCATAGAGGTCACAATTTATGATATGTTAAATGAGCTGAAGTCTTACAAAAACCTCGATGTGTACGTCACCGGCAGCAATTCCAGAATGTTGTCCAAGGACATTGCAACCGAGTTCCGCGGCAGGGCTACGCAGATTCACGTTTACCCGCTGTCCTTCGCAGAGTTTTATGCTTACGCAGGCGGCGATAAGAGGAACGCCCTCGACAGCTATATGCTCTATGGCGGTATGCCGCGCATTGCCGCGCTGACCGATGAGAGCGACAAGAAGGCCTATCTGCAAAATCTCTATGACGAGCTGTATGTGAAGGACATTGTGGAGCGCAACGGCTTGGAGCGCGAGGACGTGCTGAACGCCATATTGGACTTCGTCGCCTCCGAAGTCGGTTCGCTGACAAACCCGACCAACATCTCCAATGCGCTGAGCTCCATGCGCGGTGAAAAAATAAACAGCACTCTCGTTTCCGCTTATCTGTCGCACACGATGGACGCATTTCTCATCCAAATGGCGAGGCGGTACGATGTCAAGGGCAAGACATATTTCAACTATCCGAACAAGTATTACTATACGGATATCGGCCTGCGCAACGCGAGGCTGAACTACCGCCAGTTCGACCCGGGACACATCATGGAAAATATCATCTACAACGAGCTTGTGCGCCGCGGCTATTCCGTAGACGTCGGGGTTGTTACAGAGCGCAGCCGCTCGGAAAAAATCCAGAGAGAAATAGACTTTGTTGTCAACGATGCCGACCGCCGTATCTATATCCAGTCGGCCTACCGCATAGACGCGGAAAAGAAGGAAATCTCCGAGCTGCGTTCACTGCAGCTGACGGGCGACTTCTTCAAAAAGGCTGTGATACGCATGGACATACCCCACAGCTTCTATGACGACAACGGATTTTTCCACTGCAATTTGATAGATTTTCTGCTCGGGGACGTAGAAATATTTTAAATGATAACAATGCGAAAAACGCAGCGAAGCCGCGCGGGGCGGCTTCGCTGTGCGAATACTGCCGTTTTATATTCAGCGCTCTTCATTTTCCGCCTCGCTGCTCTCCTGCTCCGGCGGGAGCGGGCGGCGGGACTTGCGGGCGCGGGTGAGGCGGACGATTATGACCGCTGCCGCGGCGACTATCAGCATCAGCACGAGCCAGCCGACCCAGTTGCGCGCCGCGGAGAGTGCCGCGGACTGTACGCCGGTGACAAAGGCGGTGCAGCCGCTGCGGAACGCCGCGCCCAACTTCGCCCAGAAGCCGATGGCGGGCTGCTCCACGTCGCTGACGCGGTAGACCTCCCGCAGCGAAATGGTTACGGTGGAGTAGTCGATGAGCGAGTCGTAGTGCCGCAGGGAGCCGGTGAGGCTTTCGATATTCAGCTCCGTTTCGGATATGGCGGACTCAATGGTGATGATGTCCTCCATGTTCTCCGCCTGCGCAAGCAGCTCCTGCAGGCGTGCCAACTTTGTCTGCTGGGTGGCGAGGCGGGCTTCGATGTCGTAGTAGTCCTCGCTGACAACGTCGCTGGAGGCGGAGTAGTACGTCTGCGTGGCGACCCCGCCCGCGGCGGCGCAGAAGTCCTCGAAGCTCTCGGCGGGGACGCGCACGGTGTAGTATGCGTAGCGGTAGGTGCTGTAGTTATTTACCTCGTTTTGCTCGAACCAGCCGCCGCAGCGCTCCACAATGCTCTTCAGCTCCGCGGCGGAGGCGTCGAACTCCGTCGTTTCCAGCTCCATGCTGGCGGTGTAGATGACCTTGACGTTCGCGCTCTCCAGCGCGGAGGATGACGAGGCGGTCTGCGCGGCGCTGTAGTCGCTTTTGCTTTCGTAGTAGCCGTCGTCGTAGCTCTCCTCGGGCTCGTACCACTCGGCGGCCGCGGTGTCGGCGGCAGCGGTTGAGGACGAGACGCTGCTGCTGTAGGAGCTGCCGCAGCCGGCCAGCAGCGCCAGCGCCAAAACGAACGCAAGGGCAAGAGATATGCGTTTTTTCATCTTGTTTTTACCTCCTTCGGGCATAAGTTTTTGTCCGTCACTTATATAGACGCAAAAGAAAACAAAAAGTTCCCGCAAAAACGAAAAAAATTTTGCCGCGAACGGCAAAGAGGTATTGACAAGCATTGACTGCGCATTGTATAATATAAACAGTTGAAAGGGCGCGGGGCAATCTGCCGCAGTGCTCAAACCCAACTCCTTTCTCATTTTCTTTATTGCAGTACACCTCAGGACGGAGCTTTCCCCTCCGTCCTACCTTTTAAAGCGTTATGGGGTGCGGATTGAGTTTAGACATTTGCCGCTCGACCGATGGGAGCGGTTGCAGACTGTACGTTTCGCGCTCCGTTAGATATGCGAGGCCCGTTATGCCGCTCGACCGATGGAGCGGTTGCAGACTGTACGTTTCGCTCCCTGTTAGATATAAGAAGCCCGTTATGCCGCTCGACCGGCGGTGCGGCTGTAAATTGTACGTTTCGCGTCCCGTTGGGCGGGAAGAAGCCCGCTTGCCGCTCGGACGCCGGTTTGTCAGCGGGGGAAATATTTTTCCGCGAACTCTACGTGCGCGGCGGTGAACTCCCTGCCGCGCAGGTAGTCGAGCGCGCCCGCGGGAGTGGGGAACGTGAAGCGGAGCTTGTAGGAGTACAGCGCCTGATATTTTTCTCCGTAGCGCTTGTTCAGCCGCTCGCTGCCGTATTTGCCGTCGCCCAGCAGCGGCCAGCCCGCGTGCGCCATTTGCGCGCGTATCTGGTGCGTCCGCCCCGTCAGCAGCCGGCACTCCACCAGCGAGAGCTCGCCGCGCGTGCGCAGCACCTTGTACTCCGTGACGGCGGTTTTCGCGCCGGTCTGGGGTCGGTCGCGCACATAGACCTGATTTTTCTTCGCGTCCTTGAATATATAGCCCTCCAGCCGACCTTCGGCGGGGGAGGGGCGGCCGTGGACAATGCAGAGGTAGCGCTTGTCAATCTCGCGGCCGCGTATTTTTTCGTTGATGATGCGCAGCGCCTCCGCGTTCTTGGCGGCGATGACGATGCCGCCGGTGTTGCGGTCGATGCGGTTGCAAAGCGCCGGCGCGAATGAGTTTTCCTCGCGCGGGTTCCAGAAGCCGGACTGGCAGCCGTAGGCCTGCACGTTGGCGACCAGCGTGTTGTAGTCCCACTTGCCCGCGCTGTGGCAGAGCACCCCGGGCTTTTTATCCAGCAGGATTATGTTGTCGTCCTCAAACACTATGTCCAGCTTGGGTTTGGATATTTTGAGGTAAGAGTTTTCCTCGCGCGGAGGCTCGAAGAACTCGTCGTTTATATATAGCTGCACGGTGTCCCCCGCGGCCAGACGCGCGTCGCGCTTGGCGGGGGAGCCGTTTATTTTTATGCGTTTGAGCCTGATATACTTTTGCAGCAGCGAATCCGGCAGCAGCGGCACGGCCTTGCCGACAAACCTGTCCACCCGCTGCCCCGCGTCGTTTTTACCTGCAACAATCTCTTTCATACCGTCCACCTCGGAGACATTATCGGATAAAACGCGGAAAATGTCAAGGGAGCTTTCACGCTCTCATAAGACGCTCGGCGCGGGGCGGCAGGCAGTTGCGAAAACAGCGGCGAAGTGACGTTTTGCCGCTTCGCCGCTGTAGGCTGATTTTTTTCGATTTTCCTCACGCCGTTTTGCCGGTATACAGCTGGTAGTAGCGGCCCTTTTGCTCTAAGAGCTGGTCGTGGGTGCCGCGCTCTATTATGCGGCCCTGCTCCAGCACCATGATGCAGTCGGCGTTGCGCACGGTGGAAAGACGGTGGGCGATGACGAACGACGTGCGGCCGTACATCAGCGCGTCCATACCCTCCTGCACCAGCGCCTCCGTGCGGGTGTCTATGGAGGAGGTCGCCTCGTCCAGTATGAGCACCGGCGGGTCGGCAACGGCGGCGCGGGCTATGGACAGCAGCTGGCACTGGCCTTGGCTCAGCTGCGCGCCGTCGCCGGTGAGCAGCGTGTTGTAGCCGTCGGGCAGGCGGCGGATGAACCCGTCGGCGTTGGCGAGCTGGGCGGCGGCAATGCACTCCTCGTCCGTGGCGTCGAGGCGCCCGTAGCGGATGTTCTCCATAACGGTGCCGGTGAAAAGGTGGGTGTCCTGAAGCACCATGCCGAGGCTGCGGCGCAAGTCGGCCTTCTTAATGGCGTTCAGCTCCACGCCGTCGTAGTGGATTTTGCCGTCCTGAATGTCGTAGAAGCGGTTTATGAGGTTCGTTATCGTTGTCTTGCCCGCGCCGGTGGAGCCGACGAAGGCTATCTTCTGCCCCGGCGTGGCGTACATCTTGATGTCGTGCAGCACCGGCTTATCATCGTCGTAGCCGAAGTCCACGCCGTCAAAGGTGATGTCGCCGGTCAGCTTGGTGTAAACCGCGCCGTCCTCGCTCTCGGTTTTCCACGCGCGCGTGCCGGTGACCTCGTCTGCCTCGGAGAGCGTGCCGTCGGCGTTCTCCTTGGCGTTCACGAGCGTCACCGTGCCCTCGTCGGGTTCCGGCTCGGCGTCCAGCAGGGCGAAGGCGCGCTCCGCGCCCGCGGCGGCCATGAACACGCTGTTGACCTGCTGGCTCAGCAGTGTAATGGGCTGGGTGAAGCTCTTGGAGAGGGTGAGGAAGGTTATCAGCGTGCCAATCGTCAGCCCCGTGTAGCCGTTCAAGGCCAGCGCCGCGCCGACGACCGCGCACAGCACATAGCTCAGGTTGCCGAGCCCCACGCAGATGGGCATTGTTATGTTGGCAATCATGTTTGCGCGGTTGGCGCTGCCGCGCAGCTTTTCGTTGAGAGCGCGGAACTGCTCTACGCTCTTTTCCTCGTGGCAGAACACCTTGACGACCTTCTGGCCGGACATCATCTCCTCAATGCAGCCGTTTACCGCGCCGAGGTCGCGCTGCTGCTCGGCGAAGTATCTGCCGGAAATGCCTCCCAGCTTCATTGTAATCAGCAGCATGACTGCGGCAACTAAAAGCGATACGCAGGTCAGCGGAATATTCAGCACCACCATGCTTACAAATGTAGACACCAGCGTTATGGTGGAGTTGATGAGCTGGGGCAAACTTTGGTTTATGAACTGACGGAGCGTATCCACGTCGTTTGTGTACACCGACATAATGTCGCCGTGGGAGTGGGTGTCGAAATACTTTATCGGCAGTGACTCCATGTTGCCGAACATTTGCAGCCTGAGCTTTTTCAATGTGCCCTGCGATACGTTTACCATTATGCGGTTGTAGCCATAGGCGCACACAACGCCCACCAGCAGTATTGCCGCGAGTGAGATGATGCGGCTGGCAAGAGGTGAGTAGTCCGGCACGGCGGCGGAAAGCATGGGAGTTATGTAGTCGTCTATGAGCGTCTGCATAAACAGTGTTGCAATAAGCGTGGTCAGTGCGGATATGATAATGCAGACGAGCACAGTTATGCAGGAAAAGCGGTAATTATTAAATATGTATTTAATCATGCGCCCGAACTGGCCGGGGCTTGCGGCTCTGCGTTTATTCATTGCTTTTCGCTCCTTTCTCAGACGGCCTCGTCGAAGTCGCCGCCGGCCTCTATTTGGGCGCGGTAGATTTCCTTATAAATGTCGTTCGTCTCCAGCAGCTTTTCGTGGGTGTCGAAGCCGTTGACGCTGCCGTTATCCAGCACCAATATCCTGTCGGCGTCCTGTACGCTGGAAATGCGCTGGGAGATAATCAGCTTCGTCGTGCCGGGGATATGCTTGGCAAAGGCGGCGCGTATCCTGGCGTCGGTGGCGGTGTCCACGGCGGAGGTGGAGTCGTCCAAAATCAGCACCTTCGGGCTTTTCAGCAGCGCGCGGGCGATGCAGAGGCGCTGGCGCTGGCCGCCGGAGACGTTCGCGCCGCCCTGCTCAATCCACGTGTTGTAGCCGTCGGGGAAGCGCTCTATGAACTCGTCGGCGCAGGCATAGCGGCAGGCCTCGCGGCACTCTTCCTCCGTCGCGTCCTCCTTGCCCCAGCGGAGGTTATCGAGGATAGTGCCGGAGAACAGCACATTTTTTTGCAGCACAACGGCAACTTGGTTGCGCAGTTCCTCCATGTCGTAGCGCCGCACGTCCAAGCCTCCGACCTCCACCGAGCCTTCCGTGACGTCGTAGAGGCGGCTGATGAGGCTGACGAGGCTGCTCTTGCCGCAGCCGGTGCCGCCGATTATGCCTACTGTCTCGCCGGAGTGAATGTGCAGGTTAATATTTTTCAGCGCGCACTCGCCGCCGGCGCGGTAGGCGAAGCTGACATTGTTGAAGTCTATGCTGCCGTCGGCGAGCTCGGTTACGGGCTCGGCGGGGTCAGTCATGTCGGGCTGCTCATTGAGCACCTCGGAAATGCGGCGGGCGCTGGCGGAGCTCATGGTTATCATAACGAATATCATGGAGAGCATCATCAGCGACATGAGCATACTCATGACGTAACTGAGCAGCGAGGTGAGGTTGCCGGTCGTCATGGTTCCGGCCACGATATAGTGCGCACCGAGCCAAGATATGGCGATTATACAGCCGTAAATAACAATCATCATGGCCGGACGGTTCAGAGCCAGAAGAGCCTCGGCCTTGACAGTCAGGCGATAGAGGCCGTCGGCCTCGCGGGTGAATTTTTCGTTCTCGTGCTCCTCGCGTACGTAAGCCTTGACAACGCGGATTGCGGAGAGGTTTTCCTGCACTCTGCCGTTCACATCATCATATTTGCGGAACACTTGACGGAATATCGGGATTGTTTTGTTCGCCACGCCGAACAGCACAAACGCCAGAGCCACCAGCGCGACGAGGAACACAAGGCTCAGTCTCGCGTTTATCGCGAAGCACATAACCACGCTGAATGCCAGCGTCAGAGGAGAGCGCACGGCGATGCGCAGAATCATCTGGTAAGCGTTCTGCACGTTCGTCACATCGGTCGTCATGCGCGTTACAAGTCCGGCGGTGCTGAATTTGTCGATGTTGGAAAACGAAAATGTTTGAATATTGCTGAACATTGCGTCGCGCAGGTTGCAGGCGAAGCCCGTGGAGGCCGCGGCGGCTGTACGTCCCGCCAGCGCGCCGAAAATCAGCCCGAAGAGCGCCAGCAGCAGCGTTATGCCGCCGTATATCAGCACGTTGCGCATATTGCCCGCCTCTAAGCCGCGGTCTATTATGTACGCCGTCACGAACGGTATAAGCAGCTCCACAAAGACTTCCAGCGCGGTGAAAACCGGCGCTAAGATAGTTTCTCTTTTATATTGTCCAATGCATTTCATAAGGGTTTTGAGCATTTTCACATTACTTCCTTTCTTGCTTCCTTACTTCACATCACTTCTGCGCCTCGGCGGTTAAGCCCTCGTAGACCTTGAGCAGCAGGGCGCGGAACTGCTCGGCCTCCGGCGGCGTGAGGGCGGCGGTCAGCCGGCGCTCGCCCTCCTCCATGTTTATGCGCGCATTTACGCAAATGCGGCGTCCGGCCTCCGTTATGCGGATTTTTTTCAGCCGCTTGTCGCTGGGGTCGGCCACGGCGGCCACGAGACCCTTTTTCTCCAGCCGCAGGGCGGTTCCGGCGGCGGTGGACTGGGCTACGCAGAAGAATTTTTCCACCGTTTTCAGCGGCAGCGTCCCGTCCTCGGCGTAGTCCAAAATCATCAGCATTTTTATCTGGCTCAGCGTAACGTCGAACCGCGCAAAGTTTTCGTTGGCGTGCTTTGCCATGTTGTCGCTTATTCTTTTTATAAGCTCGCCGCAGGTCAGCTCGGCTCGGCAGGGCAGCTCGCTCATGGTGCATCATCCTTTCGGATTGGTATTATAACGCAATCAACAGCGCGCTGTCAACAGCACACTTTTGAATTTTTCGTGAACGCTTTCATTTGCATTACAAAGGGGCGAAAGGACTGGAATTTGGCAAAAAACGTGGTAGAATAGCGATGTGCCCGCGTGGGTGCGTTTCCTCAAAATTGAAGATTGCAGTTATGTGTCAGCTTTGTTACAGTTAGATTACTCTTTCTCAAATTCGGTTGACAAAAAAGTTTTATATGCTAAAATGCGAGTGTAACATCAGCGACGCTGATTTTACGCACGGCATAACGCCCACCAAAGAGAGGGGCTTTGTGCATATTAAACTCATTCCGCACTGCGGAAAATTTTAAGGAGGAAACACCCACCATGAAGAAGAACTTCAAACGTCTTCTCTGCCTCGTGCTGGTAGTGTCCCTCGTCTGCTCTCTGGCAGTAACGGCAAGCGCCGCGAGCCTGTCTGACTACACAGACGTTGACGACATTACATATGTCGAGGCTGTCGATGTCCTCACCAGCATCGGCATTCTTGAAGGCACCGACGGCGCCTTTAACGGCAGCGAGAATATGACTCGCGCTCAGGCAGCTAAGATTATAGCTTACCTCGCTCTCGGCGCAGACACTGCGTCTTCCCTCAGCGCTACCAGCGCTCCGTTTGATGACGTTGCTCTGACCCACTGGGCTGTCGGCTACATTGCTTACTGCGCCAGCGCCGGCATCATCGACGGCGACGGTACCGGCAACTTCAACCCTGAGGACGAAGTCACCGCTTACCAGTTCGGCAAGATGCTGCTCTGCACTCTCGGCTACGGCGTGAACGGCGAGTACACCGGCGCAAGCTGGGCAGTTACCGTTGCGGCAGACGCCGGCTCTCTCGGCATCTACAAGGACAAGGTTGGCTCTCTCAGCGGCAACTCTGCTATTACCCGTGACGAGATGGCTCTGTACACCTTCAACACCCTCGTGAATGTTGCTCAGGTTAAGTACAACGAGACCTTCGGCGAGTACTATGTCGGCACTTCTGCTCTGAACGCTATCGACCCCACCATTAAGAGCGCTTATCAGTACGGCGAGAATGATGCTTATGAGGGAACTGCTTATAAGTACACTATCGGCTACCAGAGCTACAGCCTGCTGAAGAATGACGAGGGCGAGGATGCCTTCTGCCGCCCGAGCTACAGCTGGGAACAGGACGGCGCATCCGCTTCCGACACCTATGTCAATGACGACGCTGACTACAGCCTCTCCGGCAAAATCACTTCCGGCGACCTGTACTCCACCCTCGGCAAGACCGTTTCTGCTTACGACTTCACTTACTATGTTGACGGCGTAGCGACAGATATGGACAACCCGACCAAGAATGACAGCGACACCACCATCGCCGGCCGCGGCTCGACTACCGAGGTCTATGTCAACGACACCAACGAGACTGTTGACGTTATCATCATCAACACCTACTTCGCTCAGATTGCTGATGTTGACAGCGATGACGACGATGAAATCACCGTTCTTGTTGATGTTTATGACGGCAGCAACGGCAAGGTCAACGACATCGAAGTAACCAGCGATGACCTCTCCAACCTCGCCGGCCTTGAGGAAGATGACTACGTGATGGTGACCATCGCTAAGGGCGATGATGACTACTCCATCAAGAGCATCTCCTCCACCACCTCTGTCGAGGGTGCAATCACCGCTTATGCAGGCGGCTCCACCTCCATCGACGGTACCAAGTACAACCACAACGGCACTCTTGATACCTCCAACTTCGATGACAGAGACTTTGACAACACCTTCACCGTGTACCTCGATGCTCAGGGCAATGCTGCCGGTTATGAGCTGACCGAGGATGACGCCAGCGCTACCCAGTCCTACCTGCTCGTCACCGATTCCGAAGCCAGCGAATACTCCGCTCTGAACGGAGCTGCTACCGTTAAGGTTGCTGTTACCTTCACCGACGGCACTGACGATGTTATCTACCTGAAGGTATCCGACGCTACCAAGAGCAGCGCATCTGTGACCATCGCCGGCACTAAGTACACTGTTGCCGACTATGACGACGAAGCTATCGTTCCCGAGACTGTATATGCCTACACTGTTAACAGCAGCGGCTACTACACTCTGAAGGCTCTCGGCTCCAAGGCCGGCGTTGCTTCCACCGTTACCACGGACAGCGACACCACTGCCGTCAAGTTCGACACCGGTACGCTGTATGCCACCAGCAGCACCAAGCTCGTGCTTGTTGACGATGCCAAGACCTACACCGGATACACCAACTTCCCGAACAAGACCTTTGATGACAACACCGTTCTGTATGTCACCACTGCTGCCAACGGCACTCGCCTGAGCTACATCTACGTGTTCGGTGATGCTACCGTTTCCGAGGAACTGGTATACGCTATGTACAAGGGCGACGCCACCACCACCAGCGACGGCACTGAGTACAACTTCTGGGTCAACGGCTCTGTCCAGACCTACCTGTTCGAGGATACCATCAGCCAGAGCAAGTACAACACCGGCTTCATCAATGTTGACAGCGACGGTTATGCTACCTTCGTTCCTTACAGCGGCAACCCGACTCAGTACGGCTCTCAGGACAGCTATGTGTACTGCGGCACTGTAACCAACGTTTACACTGACTCCGTCTATGTCGATATCGACGGCGAGACCTATGTCTTTGCAATAGCTGATGACTGCGAGACCACTCGCATCAGCTCCAGCGGCAATGCCAGCAGCGCAAATCCGAGAGAGGACGACACTGTTTACGTCTTCACCGAGGACCTTGCTGAGGACAACTCCAACACCGCTGAGGCCGTAGCTCTCTTTGCTAAAGCCAACTGATTACCTCAACCGGTAATTCAGTCATTAGCACTGAACGCTGACTAAAAAGGGGAGGCAGAATCGGGAAACCGTTCTGCCTCCTTTTCCTGTGTCCGCGCAAAAAAATCCGAACCTCTCTCCCGCGGGAAAAAGGTTCGGATTTCTTGGTGCCGGTGACCGGGCTTGAACCGGTACGGTGTTGCCACCGAGGGATTTTAAGTCCCTTGCGTCTGCCAATTCCGCCACACCGGCGCTGCAATATAAAATAACATATTTCAGCTCATTTTGCAAGCCCTTGACACGCATTTTTCACACGCGCAATGTTGACAACATTCTACACATCGTGTAAAATAAAAATTGCTCCCCAGCGGGAGCCTTGGGCGCTGCCAAGCGGTAGGCGGTTTATCCCTCCCCAGCAGGAGGGAGGAGCTTCTTTCTGCCCTCCGGAAAGGAGGGTGGTGCATATGGTTACATACGCAGACTTTTTTGGATTCTGCCTCGTAATTATCGGCATACTCAATCTGGTAATCCAGATAAAAAAGAAGTGACCGCCATACAGCCTCGCAAACTTTAGGTGGTCACTTCATCTAAAACTTAGGGGGTAAACCGCTTACCGGCAACGCCCTCGTACTGTTATTATAACATTTAGCACGCAGTTGTCAAGCGGAATTTCCTTGACAACATTCTACCCTTTGTGTACAATGAACTCGTCTCACATTGGGACCTTGGGCGCTGCCAAGCAACGGGCGGTTTATCCCTCCTAAGCGGGAGGGACGAGATTCTTCTGCCCCTCCAGAAAGGAGGGCGTGCATATGATTACATATTCGGACTTTTTTCAGTTCTGCATTGTAGTTATCGGCATTTTGAATATGGTAATCTAGATAAAAAAGAAGTAATCGCCGTTCCCTGACAAGTTCTGCGATTACTTCAATTACTTCTCGGGGATAAACCGCCTATGGCAGTGCCCTCGTATATTTATTATAACATTTAGCGCGCGATTGTCAAGCGGAATTTCCTTGACAACATTCTACCCTTTGTGTACAATGAACTCGTCTCACATTGGGACCTTGGGCGTTACCAAGCGGTAGGCGGTTTATCCCTTCTTTTCCTTTTATCAGGAGGGAACGGCTTCTTTCTTACCCTCCGGAAAGGAGGGTGGTGCAGATGATTACATATGCAGATTTCTTTGCATTCTGTATTGTCATTATTGGCATACTCAATCTGGTAATCCAGATTAAAAAGAAGTAACCGCCACTCCGTCCAGCAAACGATAGGCGATTACTTCGTCTAAACTTTCGGGACAAACCGCTTACCGGCGGCGCCCTCGTATATTTATTATAGCATTTCCCGCATAGTTGTCAAGCGGAATTTTTCGGCGGCAAGCCGATTGGATTGGAGATTTACCATGACATACACACTTTGCGTCCCCTGCCTGCTGGGGCTGGAGGGGCCTATCGCCGACGAGCTGCGGCGGCTGAATATGTCCGACGTCCGCGCCGAGAACGGGCGTGTTTATTTTGCCGGTTCGGAGATTGACATCGCCCGCGCCAACATCTGTCTCCGGCAGGGCGAGCGCGTGATGATTGAGCTGGGCTGCTTTGAGGCCACGGACTTCGACGCGCTCTACGACGGCGTCCGCGCCCTGCCGTGGGAGAGCGTAATACCCGCTGACGGCGCTTTCCCCGTCAAGGGGCACTCTCTGAACTCCCAGCTCGCCTCGGAGCGCTACTGCCAGCGCAATATCAAGGCCGCCGTCGCAGCCCGCCTCGGCGCGGCCTACGGCCTCCGGCGTATGCCGGAGACGGGCGCGCTCTACCAAATTCAGTTCGCCATTATGAAAAACCGCGTTTCTATGTGCATCGACACCACCGGCGCGGGACTGCACAAGCGCGGCTACCGCCCCGCCCACAACGCCGCCCCGCTGAAAGAGACTATGGCCGCCGCGCTCGTTGGCTTCTCGCGCTACAAGGGCAAGGGCGACTTCTGCGACCCCTTCTGCGGCAGCGGCACTATCGCTATAGAGGCCGCGCTCATTGCCAAAAACCGCGCCCCCGGCCTTGCCCGTGAGTTCACGGCAATGACATGGCCGCAGGCGCCGCGCGAGCTGTGGGGGAGCGCAAGGCAGGAGGCGCGCGCCAAGGAGTTTTCCGGCGACTACCATATCTTCGCCTCCGACATCGACCCTCGCGCCGTGGCTCTGGCGCGCGAGAACGCCGAGCGCGCGGGCGTGGCGGACTGCATCAGCTTTTCCGTGGCCGACGCGACCAAGTTTGACCGCCGCACCGAGCGCGGTATTATCGTCACCAACCCGCCCTATGGCGAGCGCATTATGGACAAAAGCGAGTGCGAGCGCCTCTACGCCGAGTTCGGCTCCGCGTGGCGCGCCGCGGGCGGCTGGAAGCTTTATATCCTCTCCGCTCACACCGAGTTCGAGCGCGCCTTCGGCCAAGCCGCCGTCAAAAAGCGCAAGCTCTACAACGGCATGATTAAGTGCGACCTCTTCATGTACTTCTGAAAAACGCCCGCCCGCGGGGCATTTTTCCGCAAACACGGCGTATTTTGCAATTCAAATTGAGCAAAACAGAGCTTTCAAGCGAAAATCGCAGTATATGACGCAAAAATGCGGGCATAATTAACGCAAATGCCAAATTATATGCCTTTAACATTAAATTTTCCGCGTTTTTGGGGTTGCGAAAATGCCGTACATGGTCTATTATAATAATTGCGTTAGCACTCCGGCTTCGAGAGTGCTAACGCAATGAAAATGTTAAAAACTATATCACATAAACAGGAGGAAAATCTAATGAATCTCAAACCGTTGGCAGACAGAGTCGTGGTCAAGCAGACCAAGGCCGAGGAAAAAACGAAAGGCGGCATCATTCTCACCGCCGCTGCGCAGGAGAAGCCTGAAATTTACGAGGTCGTAGTTGTAGGCCCCGGCGGACTTGTGGACGGCAAGGAAGTTGTCATGGAAGTCAAGGCCGGAGACAAGGTGCTCATGAGCAAGTATTCCGGAACCACCGTCAAGGTTGACGGCGAGGAGTACACCATAGTCCGTCAGGCCGACATTCTGGCCGTTGTTGAATAATTCAGACAGGAGGAATTGAAAAATGGCTAAGCAAATCATTTACGGCGAAGAGGCGCGCAAGGCTCTGCAGAGCGGCGTTGACCAGCTTGCCAACACTGTTAAAATAACTCTCGGACCCAAGGGCCGCAACGTGGTTCTGGGCAAGAAGTACGGCTCCCCGCTCGTCACGAACGACGGCGTCACCATCGCCAAGGAAATAGAGCTTGAAGACCCGTATGAAAACATGGGCGCACAGCTCATCCGCGAGGTTTCCACCAAGACCAACGACGTAGCCGGCGACGGCACCACCACCGCCACCGTGCTCGCTCAGGCTATGATTACCGAGGGCATCCGCAACCTCGCCGCCGGTGCAAACCCGATGGTCATGCGCCGCGGCATCCAGAAGGCCACTGCCGCCGCCGTTGAGGCCATCAAGGACAACAGCCAGCCTGTTTCCGGCACCGAGGACATCGCCCGCGTGGGCACCGTCTCCAGCGGCGACGAGGTCATAGGCGAGCTCATTGCCGAGGCTATGGAAAAGGTCGGCCAGAACGGCGTTATCACCGTCGAGGAGTCCAAGACCGCCGAGACCTACTCCGACGTTGTCGAGGGTATGCAGTTCGACCGCGGCTACCTGACCCCCTACATGGTCACCGACACCGAAAAAATGGAGGCCGTGCTGGACGACCCCTATATCCTGCTCTACGATAAGAAGATAAGCGTAATTCAGGACCTCGTCCCCCTGCTCGAGCAGATTGCGCGCACGGGCGCGAAGCTGCTGGTTATCGCCGAGGACGTCGAGGGCGACGCTCTGGCCACTATCATACTCAACAAGCTGCGCGGCGTGTTCACCTGCGTGTGCGTAAAGAGCCCGGGCTTCGGCGACAGACGCAAGGATATGCTTCAGGATATAGCCACCCTGACCGGCGCCACCGTCATCAACAGCGAGCTGGGCATGGAGCTGAAGGACGCGACTATCGAAATGTGCGGCCGCGCGCATCAGGTCACAGTCACCAAGGACAACACCACCATCGTGGACGGCTGCGGCGATAAGGGCGAGATTGCCAACCGCGTGAAGTCCATCGAGGCTCAGATAGAAGTCACCACCTCCGACTACGACAAGGAGAAGCTCAATGAGCGTCTTGCCAAGCTGGCCGGCGGAGTTGCCGTCATCAAGGTCGGCGCCGCCACCGAGGCGGAGATGAAGGAGAAGAAGCTGCGCATTGAGGACGCGCTCAACGCCACCCGCGCCGCCGTTGAGGAGGGCATCGTGGCCGGAGGCGGCACCGCTTATGTCGTAGCCGCTAAGTCCGCCGAGCGCGCTGCCGCCGCCCTGACCGGCGATGAGAAGACCGGTGCCGAGATTGTTGCCGCCGCTCTGCAGGCTCCTATCCGCCAGATTGCCAGCAACGCCGGACTTGAGGGCGCTGTTATCTACAGCAAGGTTGCCGCCGCCCGCCGCCCCGCTTACGGCTTCAACGCCGCCACCGAGCAGTACTGCGACATGATAGAGGCCGGCATCGTTGACCCGACCAAGGTCTGCCGCTCCGCTCTGGAGAACGCCGCCTCCATCGCCTCCGTTGTCCTGACAACCGAGTCCCTCGTGGCCGACATTCCCGAGGAGAACAAAGCTCCCGCCATGCCCGCAGGCGGCGGAATGGACGGAATGTATTAATCCCCGCGAAAAACCAAAGATATACGCCGACCGGCGGCTCCCAGTTTGCGGAGCCGCCGGTTTTGCTTCAGCCGAGCGCCACGTCCAGCGCCAGCATCAGTGTGAAGCCCAGCGCGAACAGCACGGGGCCGACGTCCGTGTGCTCGCCCTGCGACATTTCCGGTATCAGCTCCTCCGCCACAACGTAGAGCATCGCTCCTGCGGCGAAGCTGAGCAGATAGGGCAGCGCTGGTGTCGCCAGACCCGCTGCCAGCAGCGTCAGCACCGCGCCGACCGGCTCCACCACGCCCGACAGCACCCCGCCGGCGAAAGCGCGCCGCTTGCCCATGCCCGCGCTGTGCAGCGGCATGGAGATTATCGCGCCCTCGGGGAAGTTCTGCACCGCAATGCCCAGCGACAGCGCCAGCGCACCGGCAAGGGTAATCTCCGCCTCGCCCGCCAGATAGCCCGCGTAAACAACGCCGACCGCCATGCCCTCGGGGAAGTTGTGCAGTGTGACCGCGAAAACCAGCATGGTCGAGTCCTTGAGCCTGCTCCGCAGCCCCTCGGGACGGCGGCTGTTCTGGTGCAGGTGCGGTATGATGTGGTCGAGCGCGAGCAGCAGCAGCACGCCCAGCCAGAAGCCCGCGACGGCGGGTATGAACGACAGCCGCCCCAGCCGCGCCGACTGCTCCAGCGCCGGAATGAGCAGGCTCCACACCGCAGCCGCGGTCATAACGCCAGCCGCAAAGCCCGTCAGCCCCCGCCGCGTCCACTCGCCCAGCCCCCGCCGCATGAAAAACACGCAGGCCGCGCCGACGCTTGTGCCGAGAAAGGGGATAAGTATTCCGTAAAAAACCTCGCTTTTCATTTTCACCTCCACTGCCCGCGCGGGCAGCAGTATATTCTATTTCAAAAATGGGATAGTGGTTACATAGTAGGTTAGCTATAACTAACTATATGATACAGAGAAGCAGAGAATTTGTCAAGGGTGAGCTTAGACATATTGTTTTTCACAAGAAAAGCGAGATGCTGCAGCCGCTTTTTGCTTTCGTTGACTTTTATGGCGCTTTGAAGTAAAATTAGGTATCACCCGCGGGAGATGGCGCGGGACGGGGAGGAAGACGGGTGGAGCTTCGGTTGGACAGGGCTGAATATGCCGACGTACACGTTTTGGGTTTGCCGCGCGCGCTGCACTATTACCGCTTCGGCGAGCTTTGGCAGGACTATTTTACTCTGCTTGGGCTTGAGTGCGTCGTGAGCGAGCCGACGAACAAGCATATACTCTCGCGCGGAATCAGCCGCTCCATTGACGAGAGCTGCTATTCGGCCAAGATTTACATGGGTCATGTGGAGGCGCTGCTGGGGCGCTGTGACGCCGTGTTTGTCCCGCGCATTGCGGGGAGCGGATTCAGAAAGAAATACTGCACGCGCTTTGAGTCGCTCTACGACACTGTGAACAACACCTTTGCCGCGGACGGCGTGCGGCTTGTCACCATGTCCCACGACTGGAACGATGCGCGCTCGGCGGGAGACGCCTACATAGAGCTGGGTACGCGCTTCGGCAAAAGCCGCGCCGAGGCCAAGCGCGCTTGGTCGGCCGCCTGCCGCCTCAACACCCAGCGCCACAAGGCCGCGCGGCGCGAGCAGCTGGCGCTGCAAAGGAGCGAGGGCACAAAGCTGCTGCTGGCCGCGCACCCGTACATTGCGCACGACCCCTATATCGGCGGGCAGATTGCGGAAATGCTGCAAAACCTCGGCTGCACCGTGCTGTATGTGGACAGAGCCAACCCGCGCGCGGCGCTCAGCCGCAGCGAGAGCCTGACCGTCACCATGCCGTGGCTGGAGAGCCGCGAAATACTGGGCACCATCGACCTGATGAAGAAAGACCTCAGCGGCGTTGTGCTGGCGAGCGCCTATCCGTGCTCCTCGGACTCTATGGCCAACGAATTTATACTGCGCACGGTGAAGGACATTCCGATACTTCAGCTCACGCTGGACGTGCAGGACGGCA
The DNA here is from genome assembly GCA_021202845.1 of Oscillospiraceae bacterium. Lineage (GTDB taxonomy): Bacteria > Bacillota > Clostridia > Oscillospirales > Oscillospiraceae > JAJQCF01. The sequence continues at coordinate 19,623 of JAJQCF010000018.1, read as the reverse complement.
CCGCCGGACTGGAGACGCGCCTTGAGAGCTTTGTTGATATAATCAGATTCCGAAAGGAGGGCGGGTATGGCGCAAAATGACGGCTCACTGAGCCTGCACCGCGTCGGCTTTCCGGCGTTCAACAACTACAATTTAGCTCTGAAATACTTCTGCGAACAGGGGCTGCAAACGGGCTTCGTGTTGCCTCCGGCGCAGACGAGAAAGACAATACACTACGGCGAGCTGAACAGCCCCGACTACGTCTGCGCGCCGTTCAAGCACCTGACCGGCAGCATGATAGAGCTCTTAGAGTGCGGCGCGGACATACTTGTGGAGACGGGCGGGCCGTGCAGACTGGGCTTTTACGGCGAGCTTCAGGACAAAATACTCCACGACCTCGGCTATGAGTTCACAATGATAAACTTAGACATTTACAAAGCGTGCAAAAAGCGCGAGTGGCTCAAGCTCATGCGCTTTATAAATCCCGATTATAAAATCCCCGTCATGCTGCGCGAGGCGGCGAACGCCATAAAAATGGCGGAGTATTTGGACGACATGGAGGCGCTTTACCACAAGAACCTCGGCTTTGAAGTCAACGAGGGCGACCACGACCGCGTGGAGCGCGAGTTTTTGCTGGATATGAAGATGGCGGAGAGCGGCGCGGACATACGCGCGGGCTACAAAAAGGCGCGCTCGGCAATGGAGGCGCTGCCGCTCGATAAGCCGCCGTTCCCGCTGCGCGTGGGGCTGGTGGGCGAATACTACACCGTTATGGACTCATTCAGCAACCTTGACCTTGAAAACAAGCTCTGCCGCCTCGGTGTGGAGGTCTACAGGAACATGAACCTGACGAACTACAACCTCCACCCCTCGGAGCTGAAGCTGCGCGCCTCAGCCAAGGACTATATGCGCTATGACATGGGGCCGACCAGCGCCGCCACCGTCGGCGCCGCCGTGGACTATGCCCGCCTCGGCTTTGACGGCATTGTTCACGTCAAGAGCTTCGGCTGCACGCCGGAGGTGGATGTAATGCCCCTGCTGCAGCGGGTCAGCGCGGACTACAAAATACCCGTGCTGTACCTGAGCTATGACACCCAGACCGGCGACGCGGGACTGGAAACGCGCGTAGAGGCTTTCTACGACATGATTGCGAGAAAGAAGAAGGTGCTGAAAAATTGAAAAAGGCTTATCTCGGTATTGACATCGGCTCCATTTCCACAAAGGGAGTTGTGATAGACGAAAATTTTGACATAGTGGCCTCCAGCTACCTCTGGACTGAGGGCAGCCCCGTGCAGGGAGCGCGCAGGGTGCTGGCCGAGCTGCGCGACAGCCTTGACGCGGACTACCGCGTTCTGGCCTCCGGCGCCACCGGCAGCGCCAGAAGGCTCGTCGGCGCGATGATTGGCGCCTCGGTGGTGAAAAACGAGATAACCGCCCACGCCGTCGGCACAACGCAGCTGCACCCCAACGTGCGCACTATCTTCGAGATAGGCGGGCAGGACTCGAAAATAATTCTTGTGGAAAACGGCATTGCCGTGGACTACGCCATGAACACGCTCTGCGCGGCGGGAACGGGCGCGTTTTTGTCCAGTCAGGCGCACCGTCTGGGCGTTGCGGTGGAGGACTTCGGAGCCATTGCGCTCACGTCCAAGAGCCCCACGCCGATTGCCGCGCGCTGCACCGTGTTCGCCGAGTCTGACCTTGTACATAAGCTGCAAATGGGTCACTCGCGCGAGGACATAATTGCCGGACTTTGCGCCGCCGTGGCCTCGAACTACCTGAACAACGTGGCCAAGGGGAAAAAAATTGCCGCGCCCGTGGTGTTTCAGGGCGGCGTGAGCAAGAACGCGGGCGTTGTGCGCGCTTTTGAAAAGGAGCTGGGGCTAAGCGTGACGGTGGACGAAAACGGCCACCTCATGGGCGCTTACGGCGCGGCAATACTGGCCGCGGGCTCCGGCGAGGAGCGGGAGTTCAGCTTTGAGACCGCCGACATGGACTTCACAACCAAGGAAATAAACTGCCGCAAATGCCCCAACAGCTGCGAGATAATCTGTGTCAGCAGGGGCGGACAGCTTATAGACGCATGGGGCAACCGCTGCGAAAAGGGCGACGTACGCGCCCGCCGCGCCTGACCCCTCGCGCCGCATATTTTTTGCTAAGGAGGCTGACGAGTAATGAAGAAACTTATCGCCGCGCTGCTCTGCGCGCTTGTATGCACCGCGCTTTTCTCCGCCGTGCTCGCTGACGGCACTGGCAGCTACGGGGAGTATGCCGCCGCGCAGCTTGAGCAGCTGGGGCTTTTTCAGGGTACGGACGCGGGCGCGGAGCTTGAGCGCACGCCCACGCGCACTGAGGCGCTGGTTATGCTCATTCGCGCTCTGGGCAAGGAGGACGAGGCTCTGGCGTACACCGGCTCCCACCCCTTCGGTGACGTGCCGCAGTGGGCTGACCGCTATGTGGCCTACGCTTACAATAACGGTCTTGCCAGCGGCGTTTCCGCCACAGAGTTCGGCACGGGAGACGCTTCCGCCCAAGCCTATGTGACGTTCACCCTGCGCGCTCTGGGCTACTCCGAGGACGCGGGGGACTTCACGTGGTCCGACCCGTGGCAGGCGGCCAAGAGCGCCGGCATACTGCCCGGCTGCGTGGACACGGAGAGCTTCACGCGCGCCGACGCCGCTATAATAACATGGTCGGCGCTCTCGGCGGAGATAAAGGGCGGCAGTCAAACGCTGGCGGACTCGCTCATAGCCGCGGGAGTGTTCACCGAGGCGGAGTACGCCGACCGCGCGGAGATGGACGCGGGCGCGGTACACGACCTCTGCTCGCCCGCCATATTCACCATAAGAGTCTACTCCTCCGCCGGAACGGCCAGCGCGTCGGCGAGCGGCTTCTTTATCAACTCCGAGGGCGTCGCCGTTGTCAATTACCACTCTATAAACGGCTGCTGGAGCGCCGCGGTGCGCCCCTACGGCAGCGATACGTATTACGACGTGCTGGGCGTTTACGACTGGGACGAGGACGAGGACTGGGCAATTATTCAGGTTGACATAACTGCAAACGACTATATAGAGATGAGCACGGACGAGCTCAGCGCGGGGCAGACGGTTTACAACATAGGCTCCGCTCTGACGCTGGAGGACTCCATGTCGGCGGGCATTATCTCCAACCCGCAGCGCTCATACGGCGGACAGCTGGTCATACAGACCACGGCGTCCATATCCTCCGGCAGCAGCGGCAGCCCGCTGCTGGACGTGTACGGCCGCGCCGTCGGCTTTTGCAAGGGCCATTCTTCGAGCGGGAACGACATATATTTCTTTGTGCCCGTTTCGTCCATAGCGGACTGGGAGAGCGGCGAGATGACCACGCTGCCGGAGATGTTCTTTGCGGACGCGGTGGAAATAACCGGCTACCAAACGCTCCGCTATGTGCCGGACTTCGGCGCTTGGGCGGGTGTTGAGCCGCTGGCGGGCGACGCGGACGAGGGCGTATGGTACTACGCGCTGTCGGAGCTGCCGGAGGGCGCGGCGAGCGGCTACATGGCGCTGCTGTGCGATTGGGGACTTGCGCCGGTCTACTACGGCGCGGAGGACGGCTGCTTCAGCGCTACATTCAGCGGCAGCAATGCGTTTTCCTCCTTCTACTGCGCCGTTTACACGCCCGTGACGGTCAGCGGCGAGGAGTGCCTGTGCGTTTACGTCGGGGCGCAGACGGCCAGCTCCGCGCCGCGCTACGAGGACAGCACGGTGCCGGACTTCGGCGCGTACTTGGGCGTGGAGTGCGTGGAGGCGGCCTATGCGGACGAGAGCACGCGCTGCTACACCTACGAGCTCGCGTCGCTGTCGGACTACGCTAACATCGACACCTGCCTTACATTCTATGACGGCGCGCTCAGCGAGAGCGGCTTTTCGCTCAGCAGCAGCTATGTGACGGCGACGTCGGAATTTATGCTGTACGAAAACACCTCGAGCGGCATCTGCGTTGACGTGTCGGTGAACTACACCGAGGGACTGCTGAATGTGGTTATAAGATAAGAAATAAACGGATTGACAAATCTGAATATGGAGATAATCAATGAATAAAGAGTTAAGAAGAAAGGATAGAGCTGTAACTGACATCAATCAAATTATCAAAATTATCAATCAGGCCAAAATCCTACATCTGGGCTTAATTGACAATGGGTTCCCTTATATTGTTCCGCTCCATTATGGATATGAATATGACAGCAATAGAGATATGTTTATTTTCTATATGCATGGTGCAAAGACAGGACACAAGATTGAATTGCTCAAAAACAATCCCAATGTCTGCGTCGAACTTGAAACAAATATAGAACTTGAACCTGCCGATGACGTCCCGTGTCAATATGGTTCCTTTTATTCATCTGTAATTGGACAAGGCTGTGCGTCAATAGTCGAAGATGCAGAAGAGAAAAAGAGGGCATTAAACCTACTAATGGAAAATCAAACGAGAAGGACTTTTGAATTCACCGAAAAAATGGTGGCAGCTGTTACCGTAATTAAGGTAGAAATCAAGGAATATACAGCAAAAGCAAAAGTAAAAGCAGAGCATTAAGTGAAAATTACGGTTTATCGAGCTGCGCGCAGCAAAAGAATGCCGCTCTGTTTTGCTTCCGGCAACGGAGAAAAATTCTCGAATAACATCTATTCAGCGAGGGACAGATGTTGTATAATGGGTGTGTTGGATTGACAAATCGAAAATTGTAAAGGAGATATGATAGTGAAACATCAGTGTAAAATAACGGTTCTGGAAACCAAAGTATTTCCAGAACTTCAAGAGAAATATTTGGCGAACCCTAAATCCGGCCCTTGCCCGTGTTTTCATGTCGGTGATGAATTTATTTTAGACCGCACACCACAGAAAGATGATTTCTATCGTTTAATGAACGGAGAGTTTTGCGGAGAAGCATGGGATGCTGTTAGTCGATATGTTTATACAGCGCTGCAGGGCGGTTCCATCATGCATAGATGGACTAATGATGAACGTATGATGATAGCTTGCTGCAATGATGGCACAAGACCGGTAATTTTTAGAATTGAGAGAATTGATATTCCCGAAAATGCGGATGAGGAAGAATGGCTTGCTAAACAGAACTTCAAAAACAAAGCAGAGGACGCATATACAGGTTGAATCGAATTTCGGATTATAGAGATGCCCGCAGCAAAAGAATATCGTAATGAACACAGAGCGGCAATCCGCTGTCGGGGCTTAGGCTCCGGCAGTTGGGTTGCCGCTCGGATTTTTAATTCAAAACAGGCTCGCTCCGCTTTGGGGGTCGAACAGTCTTATTGCCTCGGGCGGGAGGCCGAGGGTCAGGGCGGAGCCTGCTCGCGGGGCGCGTTCGGCGGGGACGGACAGAACTAATTCTCCCGCGCCGAAGGCGGCGTGGAGGTTCACGCTGCCGCCAAGGCGCTCGGCAAAGCTCAGCGCGGCGGGCAGACCGCGAGCGCCCGCGCTCAGCAGCTCCACGCTCTCGGGGCGTATGCCGAGCGTCACGGGCTGCGGCGGCGCGGCGCGCTCCGCCAGCGCTCTGCCCGCCTCCGCGCCGAGGGGCAGGGAGACGCCGGAGAGGCTGACGGAGTATATGCCGCCGGTGCAGCGCAGCTCGGCGGGCAGAAGGTTCATCTGCGGTGTGCCGATGAATCCCGCGACGAAGGCGTTGGCGGGGTGGGCGTAGACATCGTCGGGCGAGCCGACCTGCTGGATAACGCCGTCGCGCATGACGACAATTCTGTCGCCCAGCGTCATGGCCTCAATCTGGTCGTGAGTGACGTAGACAAATGTGGTCTGCACTCTCTCGCGCAGGGCGACAAGCTCCATGCGCATCTGGTTGCGCAGCTTGGCGTCCAAGTTGCTCAGCGGCTCGTCCATTAAAAACACGCTGGGGTCGCGCACAATGGCGCGGCCTATGGCAACGCGCTGGCGCTGGCCGCCGGAGAGCGCCTTGGGCTTGCGCTTGAGCAGCTCGGAAATATCCAGCATAGCCGCGGCCTCCGTCACCTTTTCGTCTATCACGCGCTTGGGGAAGTGCCGCATTTTCAGCGGAAAGGCCATGTTTTCGTAGACCGTGAGGTGCGGGAAAAGCGCGTAGTTTTGGAAAACCATAGATATGTCGCGGTCTTTGGGCGGCACGGCGTTGACGAGCCTGTCGCCGATATAAAGCTCGCCCGCGGTTATGCTCTCCAGCCCCGCAATCATGCGCAGCGTGGTGCTCTTGCCGCAGCCGGAGGGGCCGACGAGCACGACAAATTCCTTGTCCGCTATCTCCAGCGAGAAGTCCTGCACGGCCTCCACGCCGTTTTCATAGACCTTTTTTACATTCCTGAGGGTCACGCCCGCCACTGCCAAGCGCCTCCTTCCCATAGCGTTTTTCGTAGCGCCGCTCGCGCCGCTGCTCCGCCAGAACGGGCAGGGCGGCCTTCACCCGAACGCAGCCGCGTACAATGCCGCGCACGGCCAGCACCGCGATAAACGCCGCGGGAGCCAGCCCGAAGAGCATTGTCAGCACCAGCACGAGCGCGAGCCAGTCTTCCGTGAGGCGCGCGGCGTTCTCCCAGTAGGGGTAGCTGACCGCCGCCGTGCGCTGGGAGCGCTCGCCGAAGCTGCCGAGCACGCCCAAAACGGCCTCAAAGGAAAAGCGGCCGCTGTTTTCCAGCGTCTCCGCGTCGGACAGCTCCTCTTTAATTATGCCGCTCAAAAAGCCCGTGTTGGGGTCGCGGCCGGCGATTTCAAACGTGTTTATCTCCGTGCCGTTCAGCTCGGAGAGTGTGTCGTAGAACATATACATTCCCGCGCCGCCCGTGTAGGCGGACTTATCGGCAAAGTCGCTCTCGCGCGCGATAACTCCGGCTATGTAATATGGCTTGTCGTCAATGGTGACGGTCATGCCCGCCAAGTCGAGGCCGCCGAAGAGCCGCCACGCCAGCTCCGCGTCCAGCACAACGCGGTCGTGCATCAGGTCGTCCTCGCCCAAAAAGCTGCCGGAGTAGAGGTAGAGCGGGTGGAACGTGAAGTAGTCCCCGCCCACGCCAAGAACCTGTGCCTCGGCGCTGCCGCGCGTGCCGGTGACGGTGAGCGCGGAGGGCGCCGACCACGCGAGGGAGTAAAGCCTGCCGCCGTCCTCCGCCGTGATGGAGGCGGAGAGGTAGGCGCTGTCCAGCGCTTCCATAAGCTCGTAAGCCTCGTTCATGCCCGCGCCGGTGCCGGCGGGGAGGAAGGCGGAAACCTGCGAAACCCGCTCGCCGCTCTCGCCCGCAAAGCGCTCCGCCGCGCGCTGGGACAATAGGTTATTCGGCAGCGTGCGGAAAACGACGGCTCCGGCAGCGCACAGCACGGCGGAGAGCACCAGCGCTGTGAGCGCCGCGCGGTGGCCGCGCCAGAGGCGGACGAGAGCGCCGCCGAGCGCGGAGGTCAGCTTTTTCGCTTTTTCCGCCGCGCGCTTTGCCGGCGGCGCGGGGGCGCTCGGCACGGGCACGGGCGGCAGTATGCTTTTCAGAGCGGCCATATCGCGCCTCTCAGTCCGCAAGGCGCACCTGCATACCCGCCGTGACGGGCGTGTCGGAGGTGGTTATGACAAAGTCTGAGCTGGTGACGCCGCCGCTGACGGCGCTGGAGGTGTCGTCGCTGGCGAGCACCTCCACGTCCACGCGCTCGGCGAAGTAGCGGTTGCCGAGCGGGCTGCTCTTGGCGGAGACAATGAGCACGAACGAGCCGTTTGTGTCGCTGCGCACGGCGCTGTTGGGCACTATCACATCGTAGCTGCGGCTCTTTTGGCCTATGGAGACAGTGAGGCTGCTCCCGCTGGTCACGTCGCCGCTGACGTCGAAGTAGAGCAGGCGGCTGTTGGAGGGGTTCTGCGGGTCGGTGGCGACGGAGCGCAGCACGGCGCTGATTTGGTCGCCGCTCCAGTAGCTTGTGCTGACCGTTCCGCTGTCGCCGACAGTGACGCGGCGCGCCTGCTCGCCGGTGACGCTGTAGCTGACGGAGTAGCCGCGGTCGGGGACCTCGACGGTGATGACCGCCGTGTCGGGGGCAACGCTGTCGCCCGCGGTGGCGCTTATGGCGGTGACAACGCCGTTGACGGGGGAGGTGAGCGTCAGCTCGTCGCCCTCGGCCTCCATTTCCGCAATGTCCGCCTCCTTGCGCGCTATCTGCGAGCGCTGCGCGGCGAGGTCGAGATTCGCCAGCTGCGAGTTCAGCCCGTCCGTCTCCTGCTGCTCGCTGAGGTCGAATATTAAATCCTCCAGCGTGGTGCGCGCGGCCTTGACCGCGGAGAGGGCGGTTTTGTACTCCGACAGCTCGCTCTCGCGCTCGCTTAGCTCGGTTTTGGCATCTGTCAGAGAATTTTGCGCCTTGGTGAGCGAGGTGTTGGCGGCGGTGAGCGCGGCGCTGCGGTTGTTGTAGCTCGTTTTGGCCGAGGTCAGGCGCTTGTTCAGGCGGTTCCACTCGGCGGTGTTGCTCTCAACATATTGGTCGTCATAGTTTTCCTGCGCGCTGTTGTAGGCGCTCTGGGCATCGGAGACTTCCTCCTCGGCGGCGGCTATGGCGGCGTAGGCCTCGCACCATGCTTCAAATTCCTCGCTGCTTACCGCTGTCTCGTCGGGCGAGGTCTTGTTCGTCTGCCAGTAGTTATAGAGGTAGCGCATATAGACGTCCTTTGTGGAGCTGCCGCGGTTGGCCTCGGCGTAGTCCTGCATGGCGGTGTAGGCCGCGTTGTACATCAGTTCTACGGCGCTGAGGGCGTTTTTGGCGTCGGTCAGGGCGTCCTTGGCGGCGGTGACAATGCTGTAGTCGCCGCTGTAGCCCTCGGTTTTGCCGCCTAACTCGTCCAGCGCGGTCTGCGCCTTGTCCAGCGTTATCTGCGCGCTGTCCAGCTCGGCCTGCGCCGTCTCCACCTTTTCCTCGCACTCGTCAACCCAAGCCTCGGCCTCGTCAACCGCGAGCTGCGCGGCGTCCACGGCGGCGGAGTCGGCGTAAAGCTCCTCGGCTTCGGCCTCGGCCTCCGCCAGCGCCTCGCGCGCGTTTTCAATGTTGCGGTTCTCGCGGGAGTAGTCGGAGCTTGTGGCGCTGAGCAGCGCCTTTTGGTAGGCCAGCTCCAGAGCCTCCAGCTCCTCGCGGGCTGTTTCCAGCTCGTCGCTGTCGCCGAGGCTGAGGTAGGCCAGAGTGTCGCCCGCCAGCACCTCGTCGCCAACGCGCACCACCACGGATTCCACGGTGCGCGTCTGGCTGAGCTTGACCTCGTAGCTCTCGTTGGGCGTGACGGTGCCGGTGCCGCGTATCTGCTCGCTGATAGAGCCGGAGGCGGCATACTGCGCCGCGACCTCCGGCAGTGAGCGGTTCATTATTGTATTAGAAAAAAACGTGAGCACCAGCAGCACCGCCAGAAAAATTATGGCGATGTTTTTAATCCAGCCTCTGCGTTTTACGCTTTCGTCCGTCAATTTTTCTTCACGCTCCTTGGCTCATCCCTTGACCGAGCCGGAATAGGCTATGCCCTCGGCAAGATAGCTCTCGCCGTGCAGGAACAGCAGCAGGGATGGAATCATGTATATTGTCGCCACGGCGAAGGCGACGCCGACCTCGCCCGTGTTTATTTCCGAGAGATAGACGGACAGCGGCTGCTTGCTCGCGTCGGAGAGCAGAATCAGCGGCTGCTCGACCATGTTCCAGTTGTCTATGAACGTCAGTATGGCAACGGAGTAGAGCGCGCTGCGGCACTGGGGCAGGCAGACGCGGGTGAAAACCTTCCATTCCCCCGCGCCCTCCAGCCGCGCGGCCTCAATGAGCGAAACGGGAATCCTGCGCATGAACTTTGTCAGCAGGAACACGGAGAACGGCGCGAATATGCCGGGGAATATTATCGCCCAGCGCGTGCCCAGCAGCCCCAACTTTTCCGAGACAAGGTAGTTCGGCACCAGCGTGACCTGATAGGGCATGAGCATTAAAATTACATAGCTGAAAAATATCACCGAGCGCACCTTGCCGCGCCAGCGCGTGAAGCCGTAGGCCGAGACCGCGGCAAAGCCCAGCTGCACCAGCACTATCGGCAGCGTGAGAATGACGCTGTTCCAGAACTTGAGCAAGTATTCCGGCGAGCGGAAGAGCACAGTTATGTACTGGCTGAAGCTGACCTTGTCGGGAATGAACTTGAGCGTCACGCTCTCGGAGAGGTACGTGGTCGAGCCGGACGAGGCCGTGGAGGAGAACACCTGACCGTAGTTGGCGTTCAGCTCGCTTTCTGTCATAAAGGAGTTCGTGACGGTCAGCAGCGTCGGCAGGACGAAGCCCGCGGCGAACAGCAGCGCCAGAATGAACAGCGCGCCGCGCGAAAAGCAGCGTTTTTTCTTCATAGCGCGTTATCCCTCCACATCGCGGCCGAAGCGGTCCTCAACAATGAACAGCAGCGCAATAATAATAACCATCGCTATCGCTAAAATGACCGCTGCGGCGGACAGCTTTTGGTAGTCCAGCGAGGCGAAGGTGTTGTTCATAAAGTGCTGGAGCGTGTACAGCCCGTCATAGGGGTACTTGCCCGTCAGCAGATACACCTCGCGGAACACCTTGAAGGAGTTTATGAGCGAAAGAATTGTCACAAACAGCACGGTGGGCGAGAGGTAGCGCAGCTTTATGCCGAAAAAGCGGTAGAGCGGCGACGCACCCTCCACGTCCGCGACCTCCAGCAGCTCCGTCGGGATATTCGACAGCGCCGCCATGAACAGCACCATGTTGTAGCCCAAGTTCTTCCACAAAAACAGCGTGACGACAACAATCTGGCAGTAGTCGGAGTGCAGCCAGTCCGCGCCCGCGGCGCCGAAAACGCCCAAAAACTCATTGAGCACGCCGTTATTGTGGAATATGACCTGCCAGATGAGCACCACGGAGGCTACAGGCACCATCATTGGGCTGAGGAAAAATGTCCGCAGCGCGCTCTTGGCCGGTATGCGGCACTCAAGCAGCAGCGCCAGCACGAGCGCCAAAATGACCGCCAGCGGCACGGCGGCGGCGGAGAACACAGCCGTGTTCTTGGCTGCCGTGCGGAAGGCCGAGTTTTGCAGCACGGCCTTGAAGTTATCGAGAAAAACAAACTCCCGCGAGGCCACGCCGTCGATGAGCGAGTAGTAAACCACGATGCCGAAGGGTATGATAAAAAATATCATTACTCCCAAAAACTCCGGCAGCAGGAAGCACAGCCCCGCCAGTCTGTCGCGCAACTCCCGCCGCTCAAGGGAGGCGCGGCGCGATATTTTTATTTTTTTCAATATATCGCCTCCCTAAAGCCTTGGAATACGGCGAAAAATGCGGAATTTGTTCAGCCCGTCGTCAGCTCTGCTCGCTGACGTAGATGCTCATGCGGCTTTGCACCTGCTTGGCGGCGTTTTCTGCCGTGTCCTGACCGTTGAAGAAGGCGGAGCAGGCGTCGTTGATTATTGTCATAATGTCGCTGTCAATCTCGTACATGGTCGAGGTAGCGTCGATGAGCGCCGAGAGCTGGTCGTACTCGTCCTGAGACAAGGCGTAGATTTCCACTTGCAAATCCTCCATGCCCCAGCCGCCTTTGGACTGCTCCACCTGCTCGCCCGTCTCGGGGTCGGTGTAGTATTCCGGCGTCATGGCCTCCTCGGCCTTGGCCTCGAAGGCGGCGACGTTGGAGGGGAAGGCCCAGACGTTCTCGGTCTGGTAGTCCTCGGTGAGGAACACACGCACGAACTCCCAAGCGAGGTCCTTGTTGGCGCACTTTTCGGAAATGGAGAGGGTGAAGTCCGTGTTGAAGGCGCTGCCGTTGCCGCTGAGACTGGGGTAGCCCTTGAACGTCATCTGGCCGCCGAAGAGAGCCTTGTAGAATTCTATGTCGCCGAAGTCGGAAATGGTGGTGTTGTAGCAAAGCTGTCTGCCGTTCAGTATGCGGGAGTAGTCGCTCTCGTAGTCGGTTTCCCAGTCGAAAGAGTCCGAGTCGAACTCGTCTTCCAGCGCGGCGAACTGCAAAATGTCTATGAACTCCTCGCTGTCGAAGCGGCACTCGCCGGTTGTCCAGTCGATGAGGTTGCCCAGGTTGACGCACAGGGCGTTATACAGCAGGTCGCTGCGGCCGTAGTACATTCCGAATACGTTAGCGTCCGGCTCAAGCTGCGCCAGCGCCGCCTTTACGTCGTCAACCGTCCAGCCCATTTCGTCGCCGACGAGCTGGGAGGGGGCGCAGACCGTGTTCAGGTAAAAGCCGGAGGCCACGCGGTAGAGGCTGTCGCCGTCGGCAAGAGCGTCAAAAAAGCTCTCGACAAACGCCTCGCGCCCGCCCAGCTCGCTGTCCGCGTCTATGAACGGCCACAAGTCTGTCAGAATGCCCTTGGCGGCGTAGGTGTTCAGCGGCAGCTCGTAGGAGCAGAGAAGTATATCGGGCACATTGCCGGAGATTATCTCCGTGTTCAGCTTGTCGATGCCGGCGGAGGCGGTTTCGTCCGAGGAGTAGTCGTTATATACGGAATAGTCCGTGACGACTATCTTGGCCGTGGCGCTGGTGCGGTTGAAGCGGGCAATCTCCGAGCGGGCGTAGTAGCTCATGTAGTCGCAGGCCAGCGTCAGCTCCGTCTTGGGCTGCACAAGCGAGGCGTCCGTGGGGGTCAGCACGACCATTTCCACTCTGGAGCCGTCGTCCGACCAGTCAACCATGAGGTTGACAACGCGACCGTCGGGGAGAATGACGGCGTTGGTGCTGTCCTCAACGCCCGCGTCCAGCCAGCCGAGAATGAGCGTGCTCTCGCCCGTCTCCGCGTCAAAGCCGTAGAGAGAAACGTCGGTGGCGTAGTAAATGTCGTGGTTTGCGTCGCCGGAGAAGTAGGTATTGGTGGAGGACGGAAGGCTGAAGCCCTCGCCCAGCTCGCCGGTGAGCGGGTCAATAGGCTGCAGGTCGTAGCCGCCGTTGTAGACAACGCAGCGCACGCTGCCGTCGGCCATTTTGGCAAAGCCGTCTATCCAAGTGTCCGCCTGCGCGGTGCTGAGCAGGGAGCCGTCGGGGGCGAAAACATACACGCTGTCCCCGCCGATGTAGCAGCGCCCCTCGGCGTCAAGGGCGAAGTAGTTCACCCAGACATCATCGCTGTCGGCGTCGGGGAAGTCAAGGGCAAACGAGCTTGCTTCATAGCCGTCGGCGTCCAAGAACACAACGGAGTAGGAGCTGGTGCTGTCCGACCAGTACTCCCACTTGTTGTCCACAGTCTCGTCGAAGTCTTCCGGCAGGTCGTAGTAGCTGCAATATGTACGCAGCAGCAGAGCCGGACTGCCGTCGGGCGCGGTGCAGAGCGCGCCCACATAGTTGTAGACTTCCGTGTCCGCCGTGCTGTCGTCCTCCGGCGGCGTCCAAGGCAGCTGCGTGACGGAGCTGTCGACCATGTTGATACGGAAAATGCGCTCCTCCGTGGCGTCGTAGGTGTAGACATCGCCGGTCAGGTCGTCCGTGTAGCTCTCCTCGCCGACCACGACGTCGGCGGTGAAGTATACGCTGTTGCCGGAGGCGGCGACGTAGTCCACATAGCTGAACTCGCCTCCCAGCTGCGTGAACTCCGGCACGTATACAACACCCGAGGCGGCGGCAGAGGAATTATCCGTGTCCTGCGCGCCGCTGTTGCCGCCGCAGCCGGTGAGGGCGGCGAGCGCCAGAGCCGCGGCTGCGGCGCAGGCAAGGGCGCGCTTGAATTTTTGTGTCATTTGCTTTGTCTCCTTTTGGTACGCTTTGGCTTATGTTAGCATGGAAATGCATCAAAGTTGCATCATTTTCGCGTTATTTTACGAAATCTTTAGATTTTCAGAAATTAAAATTTACATCATGCAGTCCGTACTAATCTATATAGTACACTATAGCACTATTATACAAAAAGTCAAGAGGGTTTGCAACATTTCCGCCGGCATTTTTTCGCACAAAAATCGCAGGGATTATTGCAGCATTTTGCACAGCGAATCAGCTTTGCTCCGCCACGTAGAGCTTGACGCGGCTCTGCACCTGCTTGGCGGCGTTCTCGGCGGTGTCCTGACCGTTGAAGAACGGGGCGCAGGCGTCGTTGATAATGCTCATTATGTCGGTGTAATAGGTCTGTATGTTCTCGGTGGCGTTTATAAGAGCCAATACCTGCTCGTACTCCTGCTGCGAGGTGGGGTAGATGTCAACCGTCATGTCTTCGTTCAGCCAGTAGTGGTCTATAACGCCGTTTTCCAGCTCCTCAGCCGTGAGGTCGGTGGCGGAGGCGACGGCGCTGTCGGGGTACATGGCCTCGTGCGCCTTGGCCTCGAAGGCGGCGAGGTTGGAGGGGAAGGAGTAGGTGTTCGAGTTCTGGTAGTCCTCCGTGAGGAAAACGCGCAGGAACTTCCACGCCGCGTCCTTGTTCTCGCACTTGGCGGACATACCGAGCGTAACGTCGGGTATGAAAGAGCTGCCGCTGCCGCTCTGCGCAGGCCAGCCGATGAACGTGATGTCGCCGCCGAATACGGCCTTCCAGAGCTGGAGCGTGGAAAAATCGCTGAGCGAGACTTCCATCAGCAGCTGCTTGCCGCTCATAACGCGGGTGTATTCATCCTCGTAATTGTCCCAGTCGTAGTTGTCCCAGTCAAACTCGGCGGGGAACATGGCGGCCAGCTCCAGTATGTCCGCAAAGTTCTGCGAGTCAAAGCTGCACTCGCCGGTGGACCAGTCGATGAGGCTGCCCATGTCGGCGGCAATCGCGGTCTGCAAAACCGTGTCGCGCGTTGTGAAGCCGCTGAAAACCTGCGCGCCCTCGGGCAGCTGTGCCAGCGCGTCCAGCAGCTCCGTCAGCGTCCAGCCCATGTCTTCGCCGACAAGCGCCGCGGCTCCGACAGCCGAGCTGATGTAGAACGACGGGGACAGACGGTAGAGGCTCTCGCCGGTGGCCAGCGCGCTGAAAAACGGCTCAACAAGCGCCTCGCGCCCGCCAAGCTCGCTGTCCGCGTCAATAAACGGCCACAAATCGGCTAAAATACCCTTGGCGGCGTAGGTGTCGAACGGCAGACTGCTGCTGAAAACGAGTATATCGGGCACATTGCCGGAGATGATTTCCGTGTTCAGCTTCTGCGCGCCCGCGGTGTAGGTCTCCTCGGAGGTGTAGTCGTTGTACTGCGAATAGTCCTTGACCGCGATGCGCGCCGTCTGGCTGGAGCGGTTGAAGCTCACGACCTGCCTGCGCACGTAGTAGTCAAGGTAGTCGCATGCCAGCGTCAGCTCTGTCTTTGCCGGCACCAGCGAGGCGTCGGTCTCCGTCAAAACGGCCATTTCCCATGCGGGAGCTGCGCCGCTCCAATCGCTTTGCAGGCTGACAATGCGCCCGTCGGCCATAAACGCGCCGTTGGAGAGGCTGTACAGACCGAGGTCGAGCCAGCACAGCAGCTGCTCCGTCTCACCTGTCGCGGGGTCAAGACTGTAGAGGTTGGTGCTGTCGGCAACGTAGAGCGGGCGATTTTCGTCGCCGGTGTAGAGACTGTAAACGTCCAGCCCCAGAGCGAGCGGCTCGCTCATCGTGCCCGCGGTGAAGTCGGGAGTGATGAGCGCGTAGCCGCCGCCGTCCTCGCCGGAGCAGTAAACAAGGCAGTAGGGCGTGCCGTCGGAGCTGAGGCACATACTGTTGAGCCAGTAGTTTTCTTCGTCAATCGGCACGCGCTGCACCGCCGTGCCGCTGTCGTCCAGCGCGATGATGTTGGCGGCGGAGGCCAGCAGCACCGTGCCGTCCGCCGTCACGCACATATTATAATAGTATGTATAGTCGTCCTCGGCGGCCTCGGGGTCGCTGACCGTTACTTCGCCGGTAACCTGTCCCTCGGCATCAAAGAACGTGATGAAGTAGCGCTCGCTGGCGCTGCTCCAATAGTTATATTTGCTGTCGTTCACGGGGTCGAAGTCCGCCGGTATATCGTAATAGCTGATGTACTCGCTCTGCAGCAGCGCGACGCCGCCGTCAGGCAATGGCGAGATGGAGTAGACACTGCTGCTGGTGGAGCTCTCGTCCGTCTCCACCGCCTCGGGCGACTGCCACGGCAGCTGGGTGACAATGCCGCTTTCGGGCTCAAGGCGGAACAGGCAGGTGGAGTAGACGTCGTAGGTGTAGGTGACCGGCTCTCCGTACTCGTCCGGATAGCTGTCCTCCCGCGTGCCGGTGATAATTTCTCCGGCGAAGTAGACGTAGTCGCCGGAGGCGCAGATGTCGGACATATAGTATAAATCCGTTTTCAGCGCGGTGAACTCCGGCACGTACACGGTGCCGCTCGCGGTCACGGCGGCGCTGTCGCCGTCGTCCTGCTTGCCGCCGCAGCCCGTGAGAGATGTCAGCAGCAGCGCCAGCACCGCGGCGAGAGCCAGAGCGCGCCTTGCAGAGTTTGAACAGTTGTTTTTCATCATTTTTATTCCCCTTTGCCTTTTCATTTCGCGCGGAACCGCCCGCCGCGAATTTCACTTCCGATAAATATTAGACGCAAAAGCTCACGAAAAGTTCCCGCCTTGCGCAAAAATTTTTAAAAAATTTTTTATCCGCACACAGCTTACAATCAAATTGTATCGTTTTTGTATCATATTGGCCGTATTATAGCAAAAAAATCGTAAAAATCAGAAAAATTTTTTTCTGTCATCGCCGCAATGCCTAATATAGCAGATTCAGGACTAATAGTCAAGATTTTTCGGAATATTAGACACTTAAAAAGGACTAATAATCCATATAAAATGATTTACAGGCGGTGAAACGTATGATAGACATAAAAGTTATGGGCGAAAATATCCGCAGAGAGCGCAAGCGGCAGCTGCTGACCATAGAGCAGCTTGCGGAAAGGGCGGGCATAAGCGACAATTTCTTGGGCAAAATCGAGCGCGGAGAGGGTATGCCGAGCCTGCCGACCATAGACAGCATTGCCTGTGCACTGAACGTGGGCATAGACTTTCTCAAAAGCGGCGCGGAGCAGGGCAGCGAGTATAAGTTTATCAGCAGCGTCATGGACATAAACGCCATGACCGACGACCAGCGCGACCGCTTTATCGACTTCATAAGCACAAACGTGCGCTTTTTTAAAAATCCGACCGAGGGCGCGGACTCCCAGCGCTGAACGGGCGCAAAAAACCGCCGCACGGCAAAAGCGCTGTGCGGCGGGTGCGGTATGTGATTTAGCTATAATCTTACATGCAGGTGTATCCGCCGTCTATGGGGAGGATAACGCCGTTGACGTAGGTGCTGGCGGGGCTGGCGAGGAAGATGGCTCCCACGTCCAGCTCGCCTTCCTTGCCGTAGCGCGCCATAGGAATCATGGTGCGGGCATAGTTCTGGAAGAACTCGCTCTGGAGGGTCTCAACGGTCAGCGGGGTCTCGAAGTAGCCCGGGCATATGGCGTTGACGGTTATGCCCTTGTCGCCCCACTCGGCGGCGAGCGCGCGGGTCAGGTTGACAACGCCGCCCTTGGCCGCGTGGTAGGGGGAGGCGGGGGCAATCTTGTTGCCGACAAGACCGTACATGGAGGCAATGTTTATGATGCGTCCGTAGCCCGCGGGAATCATGGCCTTCTTCGCCACGGCGCGAGCCATTTTGAACGTGCCGAACAGGTCGATGTCAATCTCGTTGCCGAACTGCGCGTCGGTTATGTCCTCGGCGGGAGCGACGGCACCGGTGCCGGCGTTGTTGATGAGAATGTCTATGCGGCCCATTTTTGCCAGAATTTCGTCCACAGCGGCTTCCACGGTCTCGGTTTTCGTGACGTCGCAGACAACGCCGATGGCCTTTACGCCGTAGTCTTTTTCCAGCATGGCGGCGTTTTCTTCAACCTTCTCCTTGCGGCGGGCGAGGCAGACAATGTTGCAGCCCTGATTGGCAAGAGCCTTGGCCATCTGCACGCCGAGGCCGGTGGAGCAGCCGGTGACAATGGCAACGCGGCCTGTAAGGTCAAAATAGTTTTTCATAAGATTACCTCCGTAAATATTGATGTGAAATGTCCCTATGCTTAGTATAATACTTTTGCGGGCGGATTGCAATAATTGTTATTTTTTTATCAGATATGTTAAATGTTTGGCAGACTTTTTCTGAACAGTGTTTTTATGCTGTTGCTTTTTGCGGCGGCATGAATTATAATTGTGGCGGCGCGGCTGTGAAAATTCGCAATTCGCGCCGCGTATACAGAAGATTTGGAGGCGAGCGACGCTATGGGTTGCATACCTACGCCGACCGAGGCGCTGGAGTTAGTCAAAAAATACAACAGCGAGCCGTTCCACATTCAGCACGCGGAAACCGTGGGCAGGGTGATGGCTTATTTTGCGCGCGAGTACGCGCCGGAGGAAGAGGACTTCTGGCAGACCGTCGGCATAATGCACGACATCGACTTTGAAAAGTGGCCGGAGCAGCACTGCGTCCGAGCCCGCGAGCTGCTGACGGAGCTGGGCATGGACGAGAGGCTGATTCACGCCGTAATATGCCACGGCTACGGCATCTGCATAGACGTTGCGCCGGAGGAGTACATGGAAAAGGTGCTGTTCGCGGTGGACGAGCTGACGGGGCTGATTGGCGCGGCGGCGCTCATGCGTCCGACCGGCTTGGAGGGTATGGAGGCCAAGTCGCTGAACAAGAAGTTCAAGGACAAAAAGTTTGCCGCCGGCTGCTCGCGTGACGTTATACGTCAAGGCGCGGAAATGCTCGGCATGGAGCTGGGCGAGCTGTTCGCAAAGACAATAGAAGCGATGAGGGCTGAATAAATGGGCACGGACTGCAAGCACTGCGGGGCGTATATCTCCTCCGGCATGGAAAAGTGTCCGGCCTGCGGGCGCCGCGTAAAGGCTGAAAAGCCCGACTGGGACGACGACTTTTCCGCAACCGCCCGCGCGCGGGAGCAAAAGGCGTATGAGGCCGAGGCGGAGAGCGCCCGCGAAAGCGAGTATCACTATACTTATAATAATAGTAAGGAATACAAGAGCGGGCGCAGGGAGTACACGGAGCGCGGCGAGGCACAGACCGCGGGCGGTATATTTTATCTCTGCTATCTCGGCCCGCTGGCGCTGGTGCCGCTGCTCATGGGACGGCATAAGGACTCCGACTTCGCGCTGTTCCACTGCAATCAGGGGCTTGTACTGCTGCTGGTTGAGGTTGTGCTGGGCTTTTTCGGCTTCGCGGGCGTAATCTGCGGAATTTTTGAGCTTTGGTGCGCCGTAACGGGGCTGATTTCCGTACACAGCGGCACAATGAAGGAGCTGCCGCTGATTCACCAGATTACGCTTTTGAAGCGGTAAACCGGCGGCGATTGTGTAAAATTACAGAGGTGTGAAATTGGGGAACACAAGATTTTGCGTTCCCCAAAAGCATAAAAACGAACATTTTGTGTTGCGAAAAAAAGTTTCACAAAACCGCAAAAAAGATGTTGACAAACGGGATTTCAAGTGGTATTCTAACAAAGCTCCGCACGAGAAGTGTCGAAGGGCGCGAAAAAATCTGAGGAATCAGAAAAAAAGTGCTTGACAAACTCTTCGAGCTGTGGTATTCTATTAAAGCTGTCGCAAAACGGAGCGAGCCGAACGGGTCGGGAGACCGGGGGAGGCGAGCAAGGTGAGGAGACAGCGGGTGTACCTTGAAAATTAAACATTGTAAGAAAGCTTATGCAAATAAGCAC
>JAJQCF010000036.1:532-2560 GCA_021202845.1 Oscillospiraceae bacterium | reverse complement strand
TGTAGGTGTTAGTGTGAAAGATTATAGGATTTTGTCACCACCCCAAAAGGGCGCAACAAAACGACCCTGTAAAACGCAAAATTTTCAGGGTAGTTTTGGATTTTGTGAACGAGCCTAACTGACTTTTAAGCCTTGACTTTTAAGGAGACGAATAGCTTGCTTTACAGCCTTGGCAAGCTGCTGCTCCTTTAGATGCTCAGGCATATCCACTTTATAAAGATCAACAGGGTTCCAGACTTCGCCAGTAGAGAACATGGAATAAATTGCGGTCAGAATCATTCTTGCAATAGCAATGATTGCACGTTTCTTTCCTCGGCGCTTGGAAATGCGCTCATATTTAAGCCCATAGTAAGGAGAGTTTTTGTCCTTCACGGCTGAGTGTGCAACTTGCACCAGCGCAGGTTTGAGGTATACCCCCGCACGCGAAATGCGGACTGATTTCTTCTTTCCGGCAGACTCGTTGTTGCCAGGTGTAAGGCCAGCCCAGCAACACAACCGTTTAGAGGAAGCAAATTGCTCCATGTCAACGCCGATTTCAGAGATAATGGTAATTGCACTTTTGCGGTCTATCCCAGGAATCGTGCAAAGTAGCGTGATATAACCCTCGTATTGCTGGACCATAGTGTCAATGCACACATCCACTCTCTCAATCAAGGCATCAATAAAGTGGAGATGGTCGCGGACAATAGCGATACGTGTTTTCTGCTCGGCAGCGATTTCAAAGCCCTCGATGGACTCAACAACTGCATCTGCCTTCTTCTTGAGAGAGCGTTGCAGCAGAGAAACACAATGTTCTGCATTGAACTCTTCATCGGATGTCAGGTAATCTGTAATGGCAGTTGCGGATTTACCAAACATATCAGACACGACGGAGTCCAGTGCAACATTGCAGACCGTGAAGGCGTTTTGAAAACGGTTTTTCTCGCTACTCCTCATAGAAACGAGCTTATAGCGGTAACGAGTCAACTCACGGAGAATGCGAATATTCTTGGCCGGGATAAAGCTGCTCTTGACCAGACCGATACGGAACAAATCACCGATCCATTTGGAATCTTTCGTGTCATCCTTGTTCCCCTTTACAGCTTTTACCCACTTGGGATTGGCAATGACGACACGGATTTCACGTTTCTCAAGAATGTTGAATACTGGGACCCAGTACTTTCCTGTGGATTCCATACAAACATCCAGGCAGTCATTCTCGTGAAGCCAGTCTGCAAAACGGTTCAGGTCTGAGTTGAACGTAGAAAAGCGTTTCTTCTGATAGCTTGGCTGTAAGCTATCCTGCGGCGTTTTAATGATGGTCGCAACCAAAAAAGACTTGTGAACGTCAACACCACAGCAGGTCGGAAATACGACTTTCAAGGAACACCCTCCTCATAATGGAATGGTGAGGAGAAAGCAGTGACTGAATCGCCAGGCAATTAACAGGTGTTAATACAATCCTTAGTGTGCAGGCTCAAGGCACCACTTATTTGTGCTTGAAAAGGCGGTTCTAACACTGATTACAATACTGTTTTTAACTTTGGAAGTAATCTACGACTTACCTTCCCGTGCGTTGTAGTATGCTTCCCCTCAATGATATTTTATAAGAAAGGCGACCGCTTGTCAGCACTCTTTCATTCCTATTTGTGCCGACAGCAAAGCGGTCGGCATGGTGATTACGATGATTGGCTTATTGTAAATGTCAAGGAACTGTTTGGGCCGTTCTCTGCTGTGCATCCTGCTGCCCACACCGCCTGCAAATATTACGCCTATGTTCATATGTCGCCCTTCCCACTTAATTGCTATGCTGCATAGTTTGAGCCTTCTCTATCGCTTGCAGCGTAAAAAATCCGGTTCTAAGTTTTTCTGAAAGCTGAAGTGCATTTTTCCGCATCGTCTCATATTCTTCTTGAGACAGAGCTGCGATCTTATCGTGAATTTCTTCTAAAGAGTCTACCGCAATTCCACAGTGATTTGCCAAAACAAACTGCGCGATAGCAGCCTGCGTCCATACGACAACCGGAATCCCGGCAGCCAAATATAGCG
>JAJQCF010000036.1:0-522 GCA_021202845.1 Oscillospiraceae bacterium | reverse complement strand
TTTGGAACCGGGATTTCCATTCTGGATGAGTTTGATAATATTTTCATGGACTATCGAGAGGAAACAGGACCGAACACATCCATGCGATGGGCAGACCGCGTCACCTATGACGGCACATGGGAAAACAACCTGTTCAATTTCTTTATGAAGGTGTCGCCTAAACTGACGGAAGATTTGAAGAAGCCTTTCGTTTTGAAAAATATGCA
The DNA here is from genome assembly GCA_021202845.1 of Oscillospiraceae bacterium. GTDB lineage: Bacteria > Bacillota > Clostridia > Oscillospirales > Oscillospiraceae > JAJQCF01. The sequence continues at coordinate 316 of JAJQCF010000036.1, read as the reverse complement.
GCGGGAAGATGATCCACCATTATATAGGGCAATCCGCGAGGCGTTCGTAAATCTGATTATACATTCCGACTACCGCATGGATGCCGGAGTACTAAAAATCATAAAAAAAGATGATGGGTTTATTTTTACGAATCCCGGCAGTCTGAAACTACCCAAAGAGAAAATTTACAGGGGCGGTAATTCTAAAGCTCGAAATCCTCGTATGCAGACAATGCTTCGGTTTGTTGGTTTTGGAGACAATGCTGGTTCTGGATTCCCTGATATTCTAAAAGCATGGGCTGATAATGGATGGCCGCAGCCTGAACTTGAGGAAGAC
>JAJQCF010000007.1 GCA_021202845.1 Oscillospiraceae bacterium | reverse complement strand
AGGTGGATTTGGGTGAACTATGCGTAAAAGCTCGATTTAATCAGCGTATCCTTAAGAAAAATCATAGCCGCGCCCAAGACAACCAATATCACGCCGGTAACTCGTCCGACGGTCTTGCTGCTTACGCGGTTGGCAAACTGCGCGGAAACAAGAGACGCCGCGGTGGCGGTGATAATGCAAATCGCCAAAACATTCCAGCGCTCCAGCACGATAGCGGGATTGAACAGGGAATGGCTGATAAAGCCAATCAGCGCTGTAAACGTCATAATGAAGGTGCTGGTGCCGACGGCGGTTTTCTGGTCATAACCTAAAAAAGCCGTAAAGACTACAAGCATCATCATTCCGCCGCCGGTTCCTACGAAACCTGTGCCGAAGCCGATTGTAAGGCCAAAAAACAGTGAGACAATAATCTGCTTCACACCCAGCCGTACCGTCCTGTCGTCCGAATTTGTTCCAGACGCGCTCGGTTTGACTAAAAAACGGACGCCAATGCAAAATGTGAGGACAAGGGTAAAGCCGCCCAGCGCCACGTTTCCCACAATATAGGCCGCATAGCTGCCCGCCGTGCTGAGAGCAATGACGCAGACCAGCATAATCCAGCCGTGCTTTAGGTCAATTTTTTTGTTTTTCGCATATACCGATGCAGTCACCGCCGAACCGAGAATATCCGACGCCAGCGCAATAGCCGTTGCCTGATACGCTCCGTATTCACCCGCGAACGAAGGGCAGAGCACAATCAGAATCGGCGCCATAACGGTCGCGGCAGACAATCCGGCCAAGCCTGTGCCAATCCCCGCCCCCAGCGCCGCTGCGATATACCAAAAGTATTCCAATCAAAAATCGCCTTACTTTATAGAGTTCGCCGTAAAGCCGCCCTTTTCGGGCACGGGGTTCATGGCGGCGCGGAGTATAAATTCACTCGTCCTGCGCGGCGCTCAGGTGGTTTATGAACTGGCGCGCCGTTCTGCCGGAGACTCCGCCGTGGCGCAGCTCCCATGCGTCGGCGGCCTTGCACAGCGCCTCGGCGTCCATGCTTATGCCCGCCCTCTCGGCCAGAGTCAGCACAATGTCGTGGTACTGCGCGCGGCTGGGGTCGCTGAAGCACACTTGGCAGCCGAAGCGCTCGGCAAGGCTGAGGCGCTCCTCCATTGTGTCGGAGCGGTGAACGTCGCCGTCGAACTCCCTGTCGTTCCTGTCGCGCCATGTCTCGCGCACAAGGTGCCTGCGGTTGGAGGAGGCGCAGAGCATGACGTTTTCCGGCATTGAGCCGACGCCACCCTCCATTATGGCTTTCAGGTGCTTGTAGCCCACCTCGTTTTCCTCAAACGAGAGGTCATCCATGAAGATTATAAAGCGGTAATTGCGCCCCGCGAGCGCTTCAAACAGGTCGCTGAGCAGCTCAAACTGACGCTTGTAGACCTCCACCATGCGCACGCCGCGGGCGGAATACTCGTTGAGCAGCGCTTTCATGGAGGTGGACTTGCCCGTTCCCGCGTCGCCGTAGAGCAGCATATTGTTGAACGGTCTGCCCTCGGCAAAAGCGCCGATATTTTCGCGCATCTGCGCTTTCTGCACCTCGTAGCCGACAAGAGTGTCCAGCGTGACGCTCTCCAAGCTGACAATGGGAATGAGCTGCGCGCCGGAGCCGAGGCGGAAGGCCGTGTAGAGGCCGAACTCGCCCGCGCCGTCGGAGCGGTAGCGCTCGGACAGCAGCCGCATAATCTCCTCGGCGCTGCCGCACTCGCCGAGCGCCTTGGCCAGAGCGCTCACCGCCTCCCCCACCGGCGTTTTCACGGCTGGGGTATAGTCACGCAGCAGAGGATAAAAGCTCTGCTGCGTATAGTTTTCCAGCTCGGAGAAGTCAAAATGCAGCAGCGCGCGCACGTTTTCAAAGTCCGCGCTCGCAAGCTCTGTGAGTGTGCCGCGGGCGGCGCTGCGGCGCTCGCAGGAGTGGGAAAACGGGTTTTCGTCGCCAACCAGCAGCCACGCTATATAGCAGTGCCAGACATTGCCGCTGAAGCCCTCCGCCTCCGCCAGCGCAATAATCCCGCCCAGCGCGCCGTTGACCTCGGCGCGTACCTCGGCGGGGGCAGCGCCGGAGTACAGGGCGCGAAAAGCCGAGGACAGCTTTTGCATTGAACTGTCCTCGGCGATTCCGCGATAAATTAGGAACCGTGAAATAAGTGAATACATATCCGTCAAATGCGTTTCAGCAGCTCGGCGGTCATTTCCGTGCAGCCTATGGGCGTAGCGCCGCTTGCGCCGACAATGTCCGCGGTGCGGATTCCGGCGTTCAGCACGTCGTCCACGGCGGCTTCAATGCAGTTGGCCTCTGCCCCGAGGTCAAAGCTGTAGCGCAGCATCATGGCGGCAGAGAGCACGGTGGCAATCGGGTTGGCAAGGTTCTGACCGGCTATGTCCGGCGCGGAGCCGTGCGCGGGCTCATACATTCCGCGCGGCGTAGCGCCCAGCGAGGCGGAGCTGAGCAGACCGATGGAGCCGCTAATCTGGCTGGCCTCGTCGGAGAGAATGTCGCCGAACATATTGCTGGTGAGTATGACGTCGAACTGTCCGGGGTTCTTGACAAGCTGCATGGCGGCGTTATCCACAAGCATATCGCTGCACTCAACGTCGGGGTACTCCTCCTCGGCAATGCGGTGTACCACCTCGCGCCAGAGGCGGGAGGTCTCCAAGACGTTGGCCTTGTCGATGGAAATAACGCTCTTGCGGCGCTTGCGGGCGGCGTCGAAGGCGGCGCGGGCAATGCGCTCAATCTCCATGACGGAGTAAGCCTCCGTGTCCCACGCCTCGGGGCCGTACTGTCCCTCGCGGCGGCCGCGGTCACCGAAGTAAATTCCGCCTGTCAGCTCGCGGACTATGAGCAAATCGTAGCCGTTTTCCACCAAATCCGGACGCAGAGGGCATTCGGCCTTCAGCGCGGGGTAGAGGCGGCTGGGGCGCAGGTTGGTGTAAAGACCCATAGCCTTGCGCAGACCCAGCAGCGCCTTTTCGGGGCGAATATCAGCGGGGAGCGTGTCCCACTTGGGGCCGCCCACAGCGCCCAGCAGAACGCTGTCGCTGGCAAGACATCCGTCAACCGTCTCCTGAGGCAGGGGCTTGCCGGTCGCGTCTATGGCCGCGCCGCCCGCCAAATAGGGCGTGAAGTTGAAGGTGTGGCCGAACTTCTTGCCTATGGCGTTCAAAATTTCTACGGCGCTGTCAACAATTTCGGGTCCTATGCCGTCGCCCTTTACGAGCGCAATGTTGTATGTTCCCATTTTCTTAATCACTCCTGTGCGTCCTGACGCGCCTTGAGATAGGGCAGAAGGCCGTCATGGTCTATAATGCGGTTTATAAATGCGGGGAATGCCGCGGCCTGAAACTTTTGGCCGGTGGTGTTGTCGCAGATGACGCCGGTGGCAAAGTCCACACTCACGCTGTCGCCCGTCTTTATGGCGGCGGCAGCCTCGGGGCACTCCATTATGGGGAAGCCGATATTTATGGAGTTGCGGTAGAATATGCGCGCGAAGCTCTCCGCAATGACGCAGCTCACGCCGCTGGCGCGAATGGCTATTGGCGCGTGCTCGCGCGAGGAGCCGCAGCCGAAGTTGGCGCCGCCGACTATTATATCTCCGGCGCTCACCTTGGCCGCGAACTCGGGGTCGATGTCCTCCATGCAGTGCTTTGCCAGCGCCGCGGGTTCCGGCTCGTTGAGGTAGCGGGCGGGGATAATTACGTCGGTGTCAACATTGTCGCCGTATTTGAACGCTTTTCCTGTTACCATTTCTGTTGCCTCCTCGTCATATATCGTCGGGCGTGGCTATGCAGCCGGCCACTGCCGAGGCCGCCGCCACCGCGGGGTTGGCCAAAATGACCTCGCTCTTGACATGACCCATGCGGCCTACGAAGTTGCGGTTGGTGGTGGCCACGGCGCGCTCTCCGGCACACATGCAGCCCATGTGTCCGCCGAGGCACGGTCCGCAGGTCGGCGTGGAGAGGGCGCAGCCGGCGTTAATGAATATTTCCGCCAGCCCCTCGCTCACGCAGTCCAGATAGACCTGCTGCGTCGCGGGTATCACTATGCAGCGCACGCCGTCGGCCACTTTGCGCCCCTTGAGCACGGCGGCGGCGGTGCGCATATCGCTTATGCGTCCGTTGGTACACGAGCCGATGACAACCTGCTGAATGGGCATACCCTTGACCTCGTCCACGGTCTTGGTGTTGGACGGCAGGTGCGGCAGGCTGACGGTGGGCTTCAGCTCGCTGAGGTCGATGACAACCTCGCGCTCGTACTCCGCGTCGGCGTCCGCCTCGTAGACGGTGTAGCCGCGCTGCACCCGGCCTTGGATATACTCCAGCGTCTTTTCGTCCACGGGGAATATGCCGTTTTTCGCGCCCGCCTCAATCGCCATGTTGGCAATGGTGAAGCGGTCGTCCATGCCAAGCTCTGCTACGCCCTCGCCCGTGAACTCAAGAGATTTATACAGCGCGCCGTCCACGCCTATAAGTCCGATAAGGTGCAAAATAACGTCCTTGCCGCTGACGTGGGGCCGGAACTTGCCCTTGAGAGTGACCTTGATTGCGGGCGGAACCTTGAACCAGTTCTCCCCCGCGGCCATTCCCGCGGCCATGTCGGTGGAGCCTACGCCGGTGGAGAAAGCGCCCAGCGCGCCGTAGGTGCAGGTGTGGGAGTCCGCGCCGATAACCATGTCGCCGGGGCCGACGAGGCCCTTTTCCGGCAGCAGCGCGTGTTCTATGCCCACGGTGCCCACGTCGTAGAAATGCGTTATTCCAAAGCGGCGGGCAAACTCGCGCGCGGTGTGGCACAGCTCGGCGGACTTTATGTCCTTGCAGGGCGTGTAGTGGTCGAGCACAATGGCTATGCGCTCGGGGTCAAATACCTTGGTAAAGCCGGCCTTGTCAAATACGCCGACGGCCACGGGCGTTGTAACGTCGTTGCCCAGCACAAGGTCTAACTTGGCTTCTATCAAATCTCCGGCCTTCACGCTCGGCAGTCCGGCGTGAGCGGCCAAAATTTTCTGGGTCATTGTCATTCCCATTTTTTCATAACCTCCATATTGCGGTAACGCTTGGATTTGTGTTACTGCTTTTCCGCTTCCCTTTTGCGGCGCTCGGTGTAGCTGAGGAGCCTGTTCACGGCGCTCACATATGCCAGTATGCTCGCCTCGATAATGTCCGTGGAAAGTCCGCGGCCGGAGAATGTGCGGCTCTCGGCCATCAGCTTCACGCTGACCTCGCCCAGCGTATCCTTGCCCTTGGAAATGGAGTTGATGCGGTAAAGCTCAAACGTGTGCTGCATAGGCTTTGTTATGAGGTCAACGGCGTTGAACGCCGCGTCAATCGGGCCGTCGCCCAAGCTGACCTGCTCAAATTTCTCCTCGCCGCGCTTCAGCGAAACCGTCGCCGTGGCGGTGGTGAAGTTTGTGGTGTGGACGGCGAACCAGTCAAGCTCATAGCCGCCCGTCTCCGCGCTGTCGGTGCTGGCGTGGGTGACAATGGCCTCCAAGTCGTCGTCGGTGACGTCCTTTTTCTTGTCGCAGAGCACCTTGAACTCGTCAAAGCAGCTCTTGAGCTCCTCCGGCGTCAGTTCGTAGCCCATCTGCTTCAAGCGGCTTTCAAGGGCGTGCTTGCCGGAGTGCTTGCCCAGCACCAGATTGTCCGTGCGTATGCCGACGGCCTCGGGGGTGAGGATTTCGTAGGTCTTTTTGTTGCACAGCACGCCGTGCTGGTGTATTCCCGCCTCGTGCAGGAAGGCGTTGCGGCCGACAATGGGCTTGTTCAGCGGCGGAGTTTGGCCGATTATGTTGTAAACGGTCTTGCTCGCGCGGTAAATCTGGGTCGTGTCAATGCGCGTTTCCAGACCCTCAAAGCAGTCGCGGCGGGTGCGCATTGCCATAACGCACTCCTCCATAGAGGCGTTGCCGGCGCGCTCGCCGAGGCCGTTAATCGTACACTCAATCTGTCTCGCGCCGCCCATAACGCCCGCCAGAGAGTTGGCGGTCGCCATGCCCAAGTCGTTGTGGCAGTGTACGGAGAACTCCGCCTTGTGCGCATTGGGCACGCGCTCTATCATCTGGGCAATGAGCGCGCGCATTTCGTCCGGCGTGGTGTAGCCCACGGTGTCCGGCAGGTTTATGACCGTTGCGCCGTTGGCGATGGCCGTCTCGACTACCTTAACCAGAAATTCGGGGTCGCTGCGCGTGGCGTCCTCGGCGGAAAACTCGATATTCGAGCAGTATTTGTGCGCGTGGGCGACCATTGCGGCGGTTGCCTCCAGCACCTCGTCCGGCGTCATTTTCAGCTTGTATTCCATGTGGACGGGGCTTGTGGCTATGAAAAGGTGTATTCTGGGGTCGGCGGCGTGCTTAACGGCGTCCCATGCGCAGTCAATGTCCTGCACGTTCGCGCGCGCCAGCGACGCCACGGTGCAGTCTTTTATGACTTCCGCGACCTTGCTCACGGATTCAAAGTCGCCGGGGCTGGATATGGCAAATCCCGCTTCAATTATGTCAACCTTCAGGCGCTCAAGGCACTTGGCAACCTCCAGCTTTTCCTTCAGGTTCATGCTGCAGCCCGGCGACTGCTCGCCGTCGCGCAGAGTGGTGTCAAATATTTTTACCTGACTCATGGTCTTCTCCCTTCTTCAAAAATTTTTTATGCTGTGTCACATGAGCACGGCGCCCTTGTCGGCGCTCGTCACTAACTTGGCGTAGCGCGCCAGATAGCCGGTCTTTATCTTCGGCTCGGGGCAGACCCACGCGGCGCGGCGGCGAGTTAGCTCGTCGTCAGGTACGCACAGCTCTATCTTGCAGTTCGGAATGTCAATGGCAATCTCGTCGCCCTCCTCCACCAGCGCAATGGTGCCGCCGGCGGCGGCCTCGGGGCTGATGTGGCCTATGCAGGCGCCGCGGGTAGCGCCGGAGAAGCGGCCGTCCGTAATGAGCGCCACGCTCTCGCCCAGACCCATGCCGACAATGGCTGAGGTGGGGTTGAGCATCTCGCGCATACCCGGGCCGCCCTTGGGTCCCTCGTAGCGGATGACAACAACATCGCCGGGGTTAATCTTGCGCGCGTAAATTGCGGCAATGGCGTCCTCCTCGGAGTCGAAAACGCGCGCGGGGCCGGAGTGAACCATCATCTCGGGCGCGACGGCGGACTGCTTGACAACGCAGCCGTCCGCGGCCAAGTTGCCGCGCAGCACGGCTATGCCGCCCGTTGCGGAATAGGGGTTGTCTATGGGGCGGATAAGCTCAGGGTCAAGGTTCTCCGCACCCTCAAGGTTCTCGCCCAGCGTCTTGCAGGTGCAGGTAAGGACGGTGGTGTCGAGGAGGTCGCGCTTTGTCAGCTCCTTCATCACCGCCGCAACGCCGCCCGCGCCGTCGAGGTCCTCCATAAACGTGTCGCCCGCCGGAGCCAGATGGCAGAGGTTCGGCGTAACGGCGGAAATGCGGTTGGCGTCGTCAAGGTCAATTTCCACGCCTGCCTCGTGCGCAATGGCCGGCAGGTGGAGCATGGTGTTTGTGGAGCAGCCCAGAGCCATGTCCACGGTCTCCGCGTTGTGGAAAGCGGCGGGGGTCATAATGTCGCGCGGGCGTATATTGCGTTTGACGAGCTCCATAATCTGCATACCCGTGAGCTTGGCAAAGCGCAGTCTCGCGGAGTAGGGCGCGGGTATGGTGCCGTTGCCGGGCAGAGCCATGCCTATGGCCTCCGTCAAGCAGTTCATAGAGTTGGCGGTGTACATTCCTGAGCAGGAGCCGCAGCTGGGGCAGGCGTGCTCCTCGTACTCCGCAACGCCGCTCTCGTCAAGCGTTCCGGCGTAATACTTGCCCACCGCCTCGAACATATGGCTCAGGCAGGTGCGGCGGCCGTCGCGCAGTCTTCCAGCCAGCATGGGGCCGCCGGAGCAGAAAATTGCCGGTATGTTAAGCCGAGCCGCCGCCATGAGCAGGCCGGGCACATTTTTGTCGCAGTTGGGTATCATAACCAGTCCGTCGAACTGATGGGCTATAGCCATTGCCTCGGTGGAGTCGGCTATGAGGTCGCGCGTCACGAGGGAGTATTTCATGCCCACATGACCCATCGCAATGCCGTCGCAGACGGCTATGGCGGGGAACATTATGGGAGTGCCGCCCGCCGCGCGTATTCCGGCCTTGACCGCGTCGGCGATTTTGTCAAGGTCCATGTGGCCGGGGACTATCTCGTTATAGGAGCTGACTACGCCGATAAGCGGGCGGCGAAGCTCCTCGTCCGTGAGCCCCAGAGCATAGAGAAGGCTCCTGTTCGGCGCGCGCTCAACGCCGAGTTTTATCTGGTCAGAAAGCATATGTCAGTTCCTCTTTCTTCTAAGATTAGATTTGCAAAAAATAAATTGAATAATCAGCTTAAATAAGCGTCCGATTGGTTTTGATTGAAATTAAGGCAGTACCGCACTGCTGCCAATGCGGTATTGCCTTGAATATTGCCTCAGTTGCTGGCGGTGTCGAGGTCAGCGTCGTTCTTCCACAGCATCTGCTCGCGGAGCTGACGGCCCACAATCTCCATCTGGTGCTGTGCCAGCTGGTCGCGCTTGGAGTTGAAGAAGCAGCGGCCGTTCTTGTTCTCGGCAATCCAGCGTCCGGCAAAGGTGCCGTCCTGAATGTCCTTGAGCACGGCCTTCATGTTGGCCTTGGTCTGCTCGTAGGGCAGCACGCGCGGGCCGGAAACGTACTCGCCGTACTCGGCAGTGTCGGAAATGGAGTAGTTCATGGCCGCGACGCCGCCCTTGTTGATGAGGTCAACAATGAGCTTCATCTCGTGGATGCACTCAAAGTAGGCGTTCTCAGGCTCGTAGCCGGCCTCAACCAGCGTCTCGAAGCCGCACTTCATGAGGTCAACAACGCCGCCGCAGAGCACGGCCTGCTCGCCGAAGAGGTCGGTTTCGGTCTCGTCGTGCATGGTGGTCTCCATGATGCCGGCGCGCGCGCCGCCGATTCCGGCGATGTAAGCGAGGGCGATGTCATAGCAGTGGCCGGTGGCGTCCTGCTCAACGGCGACAAGGCAGGGCACGCCCTTGCCCGCCACATACTGGCTGCGGACGGTGTGGCCGGGACCCTTGGGGGCAGCCATGAAAACGTCCACGTCGGCGGGAGGAACTATCTGCTTATAGCGGATGTTGAAGCCGTGGGCAAAGGCAATGGCCTTGCCTGCGGTGAGGTTGGGGGCGATGTCGGCCTTGTACATATCGGCCTGACGCTCATCGTTAATGAGAATCATGATGATGTCGGCCTTCTTGGTGGCTTCGGCGACTGTCATAACCTCAAAGCCGTCCTTTTCGGCAACCGGCCAGCTCTTGCCGCCGCGGCGGAGGCCGACGATGACGCTGCAGCCGGAGTCGCGCAGGTTCTGGGCGTGTGCGTGACCCTGAGAGCCGTAGCCTATGATGGCAATTACCTTGCCGTCCAGCTTTTTGATGTCGCAGTCCTGTTCATAATACATTTTTGCCATAATCGAATTCTCCTTTTTCCTTTGTTTGTTCGTCGATTGTATATTGGCCCCGCTCGAGCGCAACCATGCCGGTGCGCACAAGCTCGAGGATTCCAAACTCTTTAAGCAGCTTTTCGATAGCCTCGGACTTCGACTCGTCGCCGATGACGGCTATCGTCAGGCTGGAGACGGAAACGTCTATAATTGACGCTCTGAATATATTGGCGATTTGTATGACCTCGTTGCGCTTTTCGCTCGTGTCGGCCAGCACCTTCATCAGCACCAGCTCGCGGCGTATGGAGTGCTCCGGCTTGAGCAGCTTAACCGAGTGTACGCAAATGAGCTTGCGCAGCTGGTTGCTGAGCAGCAGCGTCTGCCGGTCGTCGGTTATAACCTCCACCGTTATACGCGAAATTTTGGGGTTGTCCGTCGTGCCGACGGCGAGGGATTCTATATTGTAGCCCTTGCCGGAAAACAGGCGCGATACGCGCGAGAGCACGCCCGCTTCGTTGTCCACCAGCACAGCCAAGGTCTGGAGCTTCTTTTCTTCGTTCATATATAAACCTCCGTATCCGTAAAAATACCGTTCAGCCCCGCCGGGGGTTACAGCGCCAAGAAGTCCGTTATATGACTGCCGCCGCCGACCATCGGGCGCACCATTTCGTCCATGTTTATGGCGCAGTCTATAACCGTGCCGCGGTCGCTGTCCTTGGCCGCGGCAAGCGCCGCCTCGAACTCGTCAACGTGCGACACTCTGTAGCCGTTCAGCCCGTAAGCCTCCGCCAGCTTCACAAAGTCCGGCGCGCGGTCAAGGGTCGTTTCGGAGTAGCGCTTTTCGTAAATGAGGCTCTGCCACTGACGCACCATGCCCAGCGTTCCGTTGTTGAAAATTACGGTGATTACCGGCAGTCCGTAATACTGCTCCGTGGCAAGCTCGTTGCAGTTCATGCGGAAGCTGCCGTCGCCCGTCACGTGCAGCACGCACTTTTCGGGGTGCGCAGCCTTGGCACCGATGGCCGCGCCCAGACCGAAGCCCATTGTGCCGAAGCCGCCGGAGGTCAAAAGCTGGCCGGGGTAGTCAAAGTGGAAATGCTGTATGGCCCACATCTGATGCTGACCGACGTCGGTGGCGACAATGGTGTCCTGCGGCAGCATACGCGCAATGCTGGACAGCACTTGGCTCGGCGTCAGGCGGTCCTTGCTCTCCTCGTACTGCGTTTCCGTGGCGAAAGAGAACACATACTCCTTCCACTCGCTGTGGTCGAGCTGGCTCATGCGCTCGTTGAGCAATTCCAAAACTCTCTTGGCGTCGCCGATGATGTGGTGGTCGGTATCGACGTTCTTGTTTATTTCCGAGCGGTCGATGTCTATCTGCACAATTTTTGCGTTCTGCGCGAAGCTGGAGGGCTTGAGCGCGACGCGGTCGGAGAAGCGGCAGCCCACGGCGATAAGCAAGTCGCAGGCATCGACGGCCATGTTGCTGGCCTGTGAGCCGTGCATACCGATAAGCCCCGTTGTCAGCTTGTTGCGTCCGCGGAAGCCGCCCGCACCCATGAGCGTTATGGCGACAGGCGCGTCGATGCGGTTGGCAAACGTCTCAAACTCCGCCGCCGCGCGCGAGCGCACAACGCCGCCGCCGCACATCAGCAGCGGCTTTTTGGAAGCGTAGATAAACTCCACGAGCTTGTCTATGTCGCGGTGGTCGGGCTCGGGAGCCTTGAAGTTCTGGCTGGAGCGCTTCATCAGCGCGCCGAGGCGGCCGCTGGTGCCGTGCTGTCCGCGGCTGAGCGGCTCATAGTCCGTCTCCTCCGCCGTCACGTCCTTGGGTATATCCAGCAGCACGGGTCCCGGGCGGCCGGAGCGCGCCACGGCAAACGCCTCGCGCACTATGTCCGCCAGCTCATCGACACTGCGCACAAGGAAGTTGCACTTGGTAATTGGCATTGTTACACCTGTTATGTCAACCTCTTGGAACGAGTCCTTGCCCAACGAGGCGCGCGTGACGTTGCAGGTGATGCAGACTATCGGCGAGGAGTCCATGTAGGCCGTGGCAATGCCGGTCACAAGGTTCGTCGCGCCCGGGCCGGAGGTGGCGAACGCCACGCCCACGCGGCCTGTGGAGCGCGCGTAGCCGTCCGCCGCGTGGCAGGCTCCCTGCTCGTGCGCGGTCAGGATATGGCGCACAAGACCCTTTTGCTCGTAGCTGTAAAGCTCGTCATATACATTTAGTATCGTGCCGCCCGGGTAGCCGAAGATGGTATCCACCCCCTGCTCCAGCAGACATTCCATTAAAATTTTTGCACCGTTGAGCTTCATGCTCCATTCCTCCTGTCGTATAGTGCTGTTTTGTGTCCAAGCCGCTCCCGGCTCAAACAAAAAAGCCTGCGGCCAAAAGCTGATGGCCGCAGGCGGAAAGTCGTTTTGGATAATTTGGAGTTCAAGATGAGCTGCTCCCTCTCAAAACGCTTTTGCTTTACAGAGCATAGCTTTTGGCACCGATGCCCGATACGATAAGTCGTATAAGGACGGTGCTGGGTAGAGCCAGTATGCTGATGACTGCAATAGCGCTCATTTTGATTAAATCTCCGTCTGATTCTAACGATTTAATTTATTATATATTCTAATCTCGGCTTTGTCAACGGTTATTTTGCATATTTTTAGTATTGTAAATCGCCACATTCACGGCATTACCCATAATGAGCACGTTGCTGAAGAAGTACAGCCACAGCATCATCAGCATGACAGATGCCAGCGAGCCGTAGACAAGGCTGTATCTTGTGCTGACGCTTATGAAGTGCGAGAAAACAATACTCAGCGCAACCTCCGCCAGCGCGGCGGCGAGCGCGCCCGTGGACATGGGCATATGGCAGCTGCGCTCCGCAGTCAGGCGGTAAAGCCCCCAGAATATGAGCATCATAATCACAAGCAGCAGCAGGAACCTCGCCCAGCTCCACCAGTCCACAAAGCCCAGCAGCGGTATATACTCCTCAATGAGCCGCGTGAACCAGCCGCCCGCGACGACAACGACAATGGCAAAGTAGACAACAACAAGCAGCAGCAGCGAGAACACGAACGAAAACGCCATTGCGAACACGCCGCGGAAGCGCCCGCGGTGCGTTATCTGGTCCATTGCGTTTTGTATGGTGCGGAAGGCCGTCGCCGCGGCGGTCAGCAGCAGCGCTACGGCCGCGGTTATCATCGCCACCGATGAGTTGGAGCCGACGTACACCAAATAGTCGGCCAGCATATCGCTTGTCGCCGACGGCAAAAACTCGTTGAGAAAGCTCACCATATCTTCTACGTCGATAAAGGCGTTGAGCATTGCGTAAACGCAGATGAGCAGCGGGAATATCGTCAGGGTGAGATAGTAAGCCAGCGCCGCGCTGTAGCGGGACACCCGCGCTTTGGAGTAGGTCATAATTAGCTCCCTGACTATGGCCGCAAAGCGGTGTTTTGTCATGCGTGTCCCCCTCCTTTTTTGTCATTGACAGCGCGACCGCCGCCGCTGCTTTTTGCCCAGCAGCGGCGGCGGTCTTGCTAATATTCACCGCAAATTACTTGCTGTTAAAGATTTTGAAAATGCTGTCCAGCGGGTCCTCGTCCTCGGAGGGCTTCGCGGGCTGCTCGGCCTCAGCCTTGGCGGCAGCAGCTGTGAAAAGCTGCTCCTCCGGCTTTTCCTCGGGCTTGGCCTGCGGCGCTTCCTCGCCGGGCGCGGAGTCGAAGCCGGTGGCGATGACGGTGACGCGAATCTCGTCCTCCATAGCATTGTCGAACGTCGCGCCGAATATGATGTTGGCCTCGGGGTCGGCGGCGGCCTGCACCAAGCTCGCGGCGGCCTCAACGTCGTCAAGGCCCATTTCCTCGGAGCCGGTGATGTTTATAAGCACACCCTTCGCGCCGTCTATGGAGGTCTCCAACAGCGGGCTGGCAACAGCCGCTCTCGCAGCCTCCTCCGCCTTGCCCTTGCCGGCGGCGCGTCCCACGCCCATGTGCGCGTAGCCCGCGTTCTTCATAACGGCGGTGACATCGGCAAAGTCGAGGTTGATGAAGCCGGTGTTCTTGATGAGGTCGGATATGGACACAACAGCCTGACGCAGCACGTCGTCCGCAATTTCAAAGGCATTGGCGAACGTGACCTTTTGGTCGGTGGCGTACTTGAGGCGGTCGTTGGGGATTATCAAAAGGCTGTCAACCTTGCCCAGCAGCTCGTTTATGCCGCGCTTGGCCTGCTCCATGCGGCGGCGGCCTTCAAAGGAGAAAGGCTTGGTAACAACGGCGACTGTCAGCACACCGCTCTCGCGGGCAATGTCCGCAACGGTGGGAGCCGCGCCCGTGCCGGTGCCGCCGCCCATGCCTGCGGTTATGAACACCATGTCGGCGTCCTCAAGGCTCTTGGCGATGTTGTTGCGGCTCTCCTCCGCGGAGCGCTTGCCGACGTCGGGGTCGGAGCCGGCGCCCTGACCGTGGGTCAGCTTTTCGCCTATCTGAATTTTCTGGTCAGCGTTGGAGATTGCCAGCGCCTGCTTGTCGGTATTGACCGCGATGAACTCCACGCCCTTTGTGCCGGAGCTGACCATGCGGTTCACAACATTATTTCCGGCGCCGCCAACGCCGATGACCTTTATCGTCACAACATTTTCGGGTCCGGTTTCAGGAACAAATGCCATGTTAAATTTCATCCCCCTGTATATTGTACTGTTTATTTCTTATGTTTATTTATAATATTTTTGCAATTTTCGGTGCGATTTTCAGGGTACGGCAGCCGCCTGCCATATAGCAGGAGCTAACATATCATTCCCTATTGTACTATATCGAATTCCATTTTTCAAGATGAATTTATGAACTTTATTAAAAAATTGCCGAGGAATGTGAAAAATATCATGGCTTTCCGCGCCGCTCAGGCGCATAAACGCGCTCTATTTGCTCTTAACGGCGCGTCCGGCGAGGCAGCGGCTGATGTAAATCATCAGGAACACGGGAATCACGGACGTGACTGCGCCCATGATGAATGTGGAGGTCACGTTCTCCACGGTTGCGTGGAGTATGCTGCCGGATATCCAGTTGAAGAAAATTGAGGAAAAGCCCAGCGCCAGCATGGCAACGCCGTAGTTCGTGCCGGAATTGCGCGCGCCGAACAAATCCGTGCAGAGCGCGGCGTTCAGCGCCGAGGGACCGCCGTAGGCAAAGGCGATGAGCGCAATGGTGACAAAGTAGCCGCAGCCCGTGATAAACGTCATCAAAACGGCGCCGGCGAACGTGATGCCGCTCAGCACGTACAGCGTGTTGGCGCGGCCAATTTTGTCCGAGAGCGAGGCCATTATCAGTCTGCCGAGGGCGTTTGTTATGCCGGTGAACGAGACGCAGGCAATGGCGGCGGCCTCTGTCAGCCCGCGTTCCATGCCGAGGTCCTTAATCAGCGGCACGCTCAGGTTCCATGTGCCGTTGATGAAAAATATTGAGAAAAACAGCGCCCAGAACGTAGGCTTGCGCACGCACTGCCGCAGAGTGCAGTCCTCCCCGCCGCCCGCCGCGGTCTGCGGCAGGTTCAGCGAGCGCAGGTAGTCCTCGCTCGGCAGAGAAATGAACGCGGCCGCCGCCAGCCCCAGCACGGCGAACACAATCGCCAGCGTCAGAAAAACGGGCGTGAAGCTCACAATGCCGTCCGCGCCGCGGTTGAGGTTCATCAGCGCGTCCGACACCGGAGTAAAGACAACGGTGGAAAGCCCGAACGCCGAGCACGCCAGCCCCGAGGCCAGCCCGCGGCGGTGCGGCAGCCACTTCTGTATGGCGGAAATGCACGCGCCGTAAGCAAAGCCCGAGCCGAGCCCCGCCATAACGGCATACGTCAGGTAGAAAAGCCCCGCCGAGGTCACGAACGCGGTCAGCCCGATGCCCAGCGCGAACAGCGCTACGCCGAGCAGGCACGTCAGCCTCGGCCCCCGCCGGTCGTTTATAACGCCGCCGATAAGGTTGCCGAACACGAACGCCAATATCATGTAAGACGACACCATATTCGCCGCCCCGGCGCTCCAGCCGTAAGCCGCGACAATGTTGCCCTTGAAAGCGCTCCAAAGGTAAAGTATGCCCACGCACAGCTGAACAACAAGGCAAGCAGCAATAGGTATCCACGGGTTCTGTTTCTTCAAAAAGCACCCTCCCGTCCCCACGCCGCGCCGATACGGTGGCAGAGATGATAGAGATAATAACTTGAATTGATTATAACACCAAAGCGCTTCATTTGTACAGATAAAAATTATTGATTCCGCAGAAAAATTTTTGCGCTCAGTTTTGCGTGTTGCTTTCAATCGCTTTCCGTAGTTTATAAATTCAATAGTTGCCAAATTCCCGTCTCCCGTGTATAATATCTTAAAAACGTCAAGTGGGTGATAACATGAAAATAAATCCCTCTCCCTTGCGGCCGTTTGTTTCGGCGGTTATTGTGGCTGCGGGGGCGTCGTCGAGAATGGGTATGGACAAGCTCTCCGCTGTGCTGGCGGGTATGCCTGTGCTGGCGCGGACGCTGCTCGCTTTTGAAAACAGCGCCGTTATTGACGAAATTGTTCTCGTGACCTCGGCGGAGCACCTGCAAAGCTACTCGAAAATTTGCGTGGATTACGGCATCAGCAAGTGCAAAAAAGCCGTCATCGGCGGCGACGAGCGCATGAAGTCCTCACTCATCGGCGCCTGCGAAACGGACTCGCGCGCCAAAATCATCTGCATACACGACGGCGCGAGACCGCTGGTAACGGAGGACATAATCTCCGCTGCCGTCAACGGTGCCATAAGGTTCACCGCCGCGGCTCCCGCCGTGCCCGTGAACGACACTATCAAGCGCGCCGAGGACAAGTTTGTTGCGGAAACGCCCGACCGCTCCGCGCTCTTTGCCGTGCAGACGCCGCAGTGCTTTGACGCCGACCTCATCAAAGCCGCGCTCACCAAGGCGGTCAGCGACGGCACGCCCTGCACGGACGACTGCTCGGCGGCAGAGGCAATGGGCGTAAGAGTTCGCCTGACGCAGGGCAGCCGCGAAAACATCAAACTGACAACTCCGCTCGACTTTTTAACCGCGGACGCAATCTTGAAGCTCAGGGAGGCAAAGGAAATATGACGCCGGAATACAGAATAGGCCACGGCTATGACGTTCACCGTCTTGCCGAGGGGCGCAGGCTTATTATAGGCGGCGTGGATATTCCGTTTGAGAAAGGACTGGACGGCCACTCCGACGCCGACGTGCTCGTACACGCCGTAATGGACGCGCTCTTGGGCGCGGCGGGCGAGCCGGATATAGGTCATCTCTTCCCCGACACCGACCCCGACTACGCCGGCGCGGACAGCCTCGTGCTGCTGACGCAGGTTGGCGCAAGGCTCGCGCAGAAGCGGTTCGAGATTGGCAATATAGACGCTACCATTCTCGCCCAGCGGCCGAAAATGGCTCCGCATATACTCAAAATGCGCGAAAACATAGCATCCGCGCTCAGTGTAGATGTCTCCCGCGTCAACGTCAAGGCCACCACGGAGGAGGGGCTGGGCTTCACCGGCCAAGGCTTAGGCATTGCCGCACACGCCGTGGCGCTCATCTGTCGCCGATGACCAAATGTCAACCCAAAAGCATAGAATAGCGTAGTCTGTACCAAAGCATAGCGCCGCGAAACGCGGGGGCTGTGCTTTGTTTTTGGAGTTGAGAACATTGGAACAGTATATCTTCATCATGTGCCGCTCGCTCACGTATGCGCAGCGGGCGGCGCGGGTGCTGGAAAAGCACGGCATCTACGCCTCCGTGTCGCGTTCGCCGATGGGCGTTTCGCCGGAGGGCTGCTCGCAGGGCGTGAAAGCAGCGTGGCGCAAGCGGCGCGAGGCGCTGGAGCTGGTGCGCGCCAACGGCATAGCCGTCGGGAAAATATATGTGATATACGACGACGGCAGCGCGGCGGAGATTAAGCTATGATTTACCTTGACTCTGCCGCAACGAGCCTTTTAAAACCCGCCTGCGTCCGTCAGGCCGTTATTGCCGCCATGAGCACGGCGGCCAGCCCCGGGCGCGGCTCCCACCCCGCCGCGGAGAGAGCCGCGGAAATATGCTACGACTGCCGCGAAACGCTCGCGCGGCTGTTTAACGTGAAAAATCCGGAAAATATCGTGTTCACAACGAACGCCACGCACGGCCTGAACATTGCCATAAACACGCAGATAAAAGCGGGGCGGCGCGTTCTCATATCCGGCTGGGAACACAACGCGGTCACGCGGCCGCTGCACGCCCTCGGCGCGGAGACATTGGTTGCGGACACGCCGCTGTTCGACACCGAGGCGTTTTTAGACTGCTTTGCCCGCAAGCTGAAGCAAGCCGACAGCGCGGTGCTCTGCCACGTCTCCAACGTGTTCGGCTGCGTTCTGCCGCTCGAGGAGTGCGCCGCGCTCTGCCGCGAGAGCGGGAAGCCGCTGACGAT
This sequence comes from Oscillospiraceae bacterium, assembly GCA_021202845.1. Classification (GTDB taxonomy): domain Bacteria; phylum Bacillota; class Clostridia; order Oscillospirales; family Oscillospiraceae; genus JAJQCF01. The sequence goes on along the minus strand of JAJQCF010000007.1, from coordinate 68,916 downwards.
AGACGCCTCCCAGTCCGCGGGAGCGCTGGACATCGACTTTGAGGCGCTGGGAGCCGACTTCATAGCCATGCCCGGGCACAAGGGGCTGATGGGTCCGCAGGGTACGGGCGTGCTGATTTGCAAAAACAGCGCCGAACCGCTTATGTACGGCGGCACCGGCTCCAACAGCCGCAGCAGCGAAATGCCGGACTTCCTGCCCGACCGCCTCGAGGCCGGAACGCACAACGTCCCCGGGATAGCGGGGCTCGCCGCCTCCGCCGCGTTTTTGCTGAAACTCGGTCTGCCGGAGGTAAGGCGGCGCGAGGCCGCGCTGATGGAGACGTTCTGCTGCGAGCTGCAGGGTGCCGACGGCGTGACGCTCTTCCGCGGCGAGCCGCAGGCCGCGGTTTTGTCCATGCTGCCGCACGGCGCAGACGTGAACCTTGTCGGCGAAAAGTTGGGCAAGGCGGGAATCGCCGTGCGGGCGGGACTGCACTGCGCGCCGCTGGCTCACTCCACCGCCGGAACACTGGTAACCGGCACCGTGCGCTTCAGCTTCTCGTCCCTCCTCTCCCCCGCCGAAGCCGCCAAAGCAGCCCGCATAACCAAGGCCGTTGTAAGCTCCTGCGTGTGAAGGGTGGCGCGCCAAGCGGAGGCTCCCGCGTTTCGGAGGAGCCTCCGTTCATTTTTCCCAGCCCAAAACCAAGCGTTCGCACACACAATTTTTTCGCATTTTCGCGCCGAAAGCAGGTTTAATAAATTTTTTGCGATTTAGTCAAAAATTATCTTGCAAAATCAGCGCAAATGGACTAAACTATATACAGGGAACAAGCGCATTGCTATTATTACCTTAAACAAACATATCTTAGGAGTGGCAGACATGGTAACTAAATCCGTTACAGTCAACAATCAGGTGGGCCTCCATGCAAGACCTGCCACCTTCTTCATCCAGAAGGCTAACGAATTCAAATGCAGCATATGGGTAGAAAAGGAGGACGACCGCAAGGTGAATGCAAAGAGCCTGCTCGGTGTCCTGTCCCTCGGTATTGTCTGCGGTACTACCATCAACATCATCGCCGACGGCGTTGACGAGGAAAAGGCCGTAGACACGCTGGCAGACCTCGTAAACAATCAGTTTGCCGAATAATTCTTCAACATAAAATCTGCGGGGCGTGTATCTCCATACACGTCCCAATTTTTGCTGTATTGACAAGCGCCGCTAAGCCGGCGCGCGGACGGAGGCGAACGCGGCATGGGCATAATTGAACAGCTCAGGGAAAAGGCCAACGCCCTGCCGCTGCTGCCGGGCGTATATATAATGAAAAACTCGCGCGGCGAGGTCATATACGTGGGCAAGGCCAAGCGTTTGAAAAACCGCGTCACGAGCTACTTCCGCGGCGAGCATCTGCCGAAGGTACAGGCTATGGCGGACAAGGTTGCGGACTTTGACGTAATCGTCGCCTCGTCGGAGTTTGAAGCGCTCGTGCTGGAAAACTCGCTCATAAAGCGCCACCATCCGCACTACAATATTCTGCTGCGCGACGACAAGGGCTACCCGTTTATACGCCTTGACACCGCCGCGGAGTACCCCACATTCTCCGTGGTGAACAAAACGGCGTCCGACGGGGCAAAATATTTCGGCCCCTTCGGCAGCCGCGGCACGACGTTCGAGATAATCGACGCTATCTCCAAAACGCTTTTTCTGCCCACCTGCGGCAAAAAGTTCCCGCGCGACATCGGCCGCGAGCGTCCGTGCCTGAACAAGCACATGGGGCTCTGCCGCGGCTGGTGCCTGCCGGAGGCCGCGGCGGAGGACTACCGCTCGCGCATTGCGCAGGCGGAGCTGATACTCTCCGGCAAGGCGGACGAGCTGAAAACGGAGCTGACGGAAAAAATGCAGCGCGCGGCGGAGGAGCTGCGCTTCGAGCTGGCGGCGGACTACCGCGACCGGCTGCGCGCCGTGGAGCGCCTTGGCGAGAAGCAACTTGTCATTGCGCTCAACCGCGCGGACACGGACGCCGTAGGCTTCTTCCGCGGGGCCAAGACCTGCTTTTCCGTGCTGCACTACTCCGGCGGCAGCTTGGCGGACAAGGACTTTTCGCTTATGGAAGAGCCGATAGAGCCGGACGCCGAGGCTCTGGGTGCGCTGCTGAGCCGCTTCTACGGCGCGCGCGGCACGGCGGCAAAGACAATACTCTGCCCCTTTGAGCCGGAGGGCGCGCGAGAGCTGGAACAGCTCATAAGCGAGGCCAGCGGCCACGCCGTTGCCATTGAAGTCCCCCAGCGCGGCGACAGGCGGAAATTTTCCGAGGCGGCACAGGTGAACGCGCGCGAGGAGTCGCTGCGCGCCACCACCGCGGCTCAGCGCCGCTCAAAAACTCTTGAGTGGCTGCAAAGAACACTCGCGCTGCCGACGCTGCCTAACAGAATCGAGGCGTTCGACGTTTCCAACACCGGCTCATTCGGCGTTGTGGCGGCCATGACGGTTTTTGTCGGCGGCAGGCCGCTGAAGCGCGACTACAAGCGCTTCAAAATACGCACTGTCGAGGGACAGGACGACTACGCCAGTATGTTCGAGGCAGTATCGCGCCGCTATGCCCGCTGTATTGAGGGCGCGGAGGGCTTCGAGGAGGTTCCCGACCTGCTGCTGATAGACGGCGGGGACACCCACGCCGCGGCCGCGGAGCGCGCATTGGGAGAGCTGGGGCTTACGCTGCCGGTTTTCGGTATGGTCAAGGACGACCGCCACCGCACACGCGCGCTCATTAACTCCGCGGGAGCGGAGACGGCCATTGTCGGCAATCAGGCCGTGTTCTCCTTCATCGGCACCATACAGGAGGAGACGCACCGTTTCGCCATCGAGTACCACCGCTCTCTGCGTTCGGCAGCCATCGGCTCCGCGCTGGACGCCATACCCGGCATTGGAGAGAAACGGCGCAGTGAGCTTTTAAAACACTTCAAGACGATAAAGGCCATAAAATCCGCCTCCGTGCAGGAGCTGGCGGCGGTGATACCCGCGAACGCGGCCAAGTCCGTGTACGACCACTTTCACCAAACTGACGAGAAAAAGGACGGATAAAATCCTATGCGAATAATTACAGGCACGGCCAAGGGCCGCAGGCTCAGAGAGCCGAAGAACTACGACATACGCCCCACGACTGACATGGTCAAGGAGGCCATTTTCAGCATTGTGCAGTTCGACGTTGAGGGGCGGCGGGTGCTGGACTTGTTCGGCGGCACGGGGCAGCTGGGGCTGGAGGCGGCCAGCCGCGGCGCAGCGGAGGTTGTCATTACGGACTCTTCCCGCGAGAGCATAAAGCTAATACGCGAAAACGCGGCGCACTGCGCGCTTGACGTTAAAATCGTACAGACCGACGCCATAGGCTGGCTGGCGCGCTGCGGGCGCTTTGACCTCATATTCATCGACCCTCCCTACGACAGCCCCTTGGCAGAAAAATCGCTGAAAACAATCAAAGAGTTTGACATATTGTCGGAAGGTGGTATAATAATCTGCGAAACACGCTGCGAAAAATCCCTGCCGGAGCTGGAGCCGCCCTACAAAAAAGGCCGCGAGTACCGCTACGGCAAGGTCAAACTCACTGCATACTCAAAGGAAGCGATGACATGCTAACAGCAATTTATGCCGGCAGCTTCGACCCCATCAGCTTGGGGCACCTGAACATTATCCGCCGCGCCTCCGCCATTTTTGACGAGGTGGTGGTGTGCGTAACGGTCAACAGCTCGAAAACGCCGATGTTCACCATAGAAGAGCGCATGGAGCTTATAGAGCGGGTTGTAAAGCGGCTGAAAAACGTCCGTGTCGATACCTCCGATATTCTTATTGCGGAATACGCGAAAAAATACGAGCACGCGGTGCTTGTGCGGGGCCTGAGAGCCGTTTCGGACTATGAGTCCGAGGTGCAGATGGCCATTATCAACAACAAGATAAACCGCAAGCTCGATACAATATTTATTCCCTCCAGCGAAAAGTACACCTACCTCAGTTCCACCGCCGTCAAGGAGATGGCAAAATACGGCACTGACCTTAAAAACTTTGTCCCCCGCGAAATAATAGACGACGTTATAAACAAAACACAGGCTAATCGGAGGTAAAAGAAAGATGGAAAACACAACTCTTGAGCTGCTGGATATGCTCTACACAATGGTGACGGAGGCTTGGGGCGTGCCCTTGGGCAACGAAAAGTGCATAATAGAGCGCGACAAGGCCTTGAACCTGCTGGACGAGATTAAAAACCAGCTGCCCTCCGAACTGGCGGAGGCCAGCCGCTTGGTTTCCGCACGCGACACGTTCATCAACAACGCCAAGCGCGAGGCGGAGGCCATACGCAAGTCCGCCGAGGACAAGGCCAAAGAGATGGTAGAGGAACAGGAGATTGTCCGCGCCGCCCGTGTGCGCGCCGCCGAGATAACCACCGCCGCAGAAAAGCGCTCCAAGGAGCTCTACCGCGTGGCGAACGAGTATGTTGACGACGCCCTGCGCCGCACGGAGGAGGCCATAAACACCGCGCTGAACGAGGTACACACCTCGCGCGCCAGCTTCCGCTCCGTAGCGGAAAAGCCCAAGAAAGCCGAGCCTGCGAGAAAGCTGACTCCCGACGATTGAGCGCAGGGTTATCATTATAATACTATAATATAGTATAATATGCCTCTCCAACCGCATTTTTTGGCGAATTAAGGAATCCTAATTAAAAATTTTTTTACGGACTTTTGCACAAAATAGTGTGCAAAAGTCCGTTTTATTTTTTAAAAACCACAATCTGTAGATTTTCTGCTTGTGATGGCCAAAAATTGCTAAAAATTTGTGCTTGCATTTTCTACAAGAGGAAAGTATAATGGTATCAAAGTGGTGGAAAGTGGTGAAAAGTGTTTCGCTTGAACACCAAAAGTACAGCTCCGAACCACAAATCGGACGAAGGGGATGAAAAGCATTGACCGGAGAGTATGAACACAATCTGGACTCCAAGGGCAGACTTTTCATACCCGCGCGCTTAAAAGAGGAGCTGGGTCAGGTTTTTTACGTCACCCTCAGCATGGACAAGTGCCTTTCCGCCTACAGCGAGGCGAGCTGGCAGAGCTTTTCCGACAAGGTGAACTCCATGCCGTACGTCCAGCAAAAGCAAATGCGCCCGCTGTTCGCCTACGCCGCCAAGTGCGAGCTTGATGCGCAGGGCCGAGTTCTGCTGCCGCAGAAGCTGCGCTCCTACGCCGGACTGACTAAGAACGTCACCGTCGTCGGCTGCAACAACCACGCCGAGTTCTGGGACAGCGCGGAGTGGCAGAAGGTCAACGAAATGGAAATGACGCCGGAGAATATTGCCTCCGTTATGCAGGAGCTGATGTTCTGATATGACTGACATGAAATTTCCCCACTATTCCGTAATGCTCAGCGAGTGCATAAACGCTCTGGCAATAAAGCCCGAGGGAATTTACGTGGACGGCACTTTAGGGCTGGGCGGTCACTCCGAGCAGATTGCCAAACGCCTGACGACAGGCCGACTCATTGCCATAGACCGTGACGAACACTCCATTGAAACGGCAAGAGCGCGCCTTGCGCCCTACGGCGACAAAGTGAGCATTGTCTACGGCAACTTCCGCGAAACGGCGGACGTGCTGCAAAGCCTCAATATACCCGCGGTAGACGGCATACTGCTGGACCTCGGCGTCTCTTCTCCCCAGTTGGACGAGGCCGAGCGCGGCTTTTCCTACATGGCGGACGCTCCGCTGGATATGCGCATGGACACCGGCGAGAGCCTGACGGCGTGGCTGGTGGTAAACCGCTGGCCGGAGGAAAAACTGCGGCGCATACTGTACGAGTTCGGCGAGGAGCGCTACGCGCCCAAGATTGCCGACGCCATAGTCCGCGCGCGGCGCACGGAGCCCATTGCCACCACGCTGCAGCTTGTGGACATCATCAAATCCGCGCTGCCCGCCGCAGCCCTGCGCGAAAAGCAGCACCCCGCCAAGCGCAGCTTTCAGGCCATACGCATCGCGGTGAACGACGAGCTGGGCGCAATTTCGGACTTCATGCAGGGCGCGGACAAGCTGCTGAACGTCGGCGGCAGGCTGGCCGTCATCAGCTTTCACTCGCTGGAAGACCGCATTGTCAAAAACGCGATTCGCTCCAAGGAAAACGGCTGCACCTGTCCTCGGGACTTCCCCGTCTGCGTCTGCGGCTTCAAGCAGACTTTAAAGAGCATCACCTCCAAGCCGCTCACGCCGAGCGAGGCGGAGCTGGAGGAAAACCCGCGCTCCCGCAGCGCCAAGCTGCGAGTGGCAGAGCGGGTATAAAAGTACAGAAAATAACTCACTTTTCACATAAATCGGCTGTGCGCGACCGGAAGGAGAAGCTATGGCGGCTCAAAAAAAGAACAGATACGGCGGGTATGATTACGGCGCAGGCGCCGTTGACGGCAGCCTTGCCTACGACTTCAACCACCCGGCGCTGAATCCCGAGTACGACGACCCTTTCGGCATCGGGGCGCAGCCGGAGCAGGCCGAGTGGACGGCGGTGCGCACCCGCTCCGTCGCACGTCAGCGCACAAAGCAGAGCATTGCCCCCGTCACCGTGCTGGGCTTCGCCATTGCCGCGGTGCTGCTGGTGACGAGCATACTGGCCCGCGTGCAGTTGGTGGAGCTCTCCGCCACCGCCGCCGAGCTGGAAACGCAGCTCAGTGAGCTGACAACCGAGCAGACGCGGCTGCAAATCGAGTACGAGAGCGCATACAACCTCACGGAGATAGAGGAGTACGCCACCTCCGTGCTGGGTATGCAAAAGCCGACCGCCGACCAGATATATTACATAGACACCTCAGCCGCCGACAAGGCCGTTGTCATAGGCGAGCCGGAGGGAGACGGTCTTATAGAGAGAATTGAAAACTTCATCGCCGGAATAGGCGCATATTTCCGCGGCTGAAGCAGTATAATTTTCAAAGACTGTTTCAATTCCTCAAAAGCCTCCTGCGGGCTTATCCAACGCTGAATTTAGGAGAAAATAATGGCAGAATCCAACAGTAATAACCGGACGCACCGTCCGCCGAACTCAATGATGCTCCGCCGCACGCTCTTTCTTTTAGTGGTGTGCGGCATAATCGCATTTATAGTGCTGGGAATAAGACTGTTCCAGCTGCAAATAATCGAACACGACGAGTACGAGTCCGACGCCCTGAACCAGCAGGTGCGCTCCACAACCGTGGACTCGGGACGCGGCACGATTTACGACACTAATATGAAGATTTTGGCTATGAGCGCTACGGTAGAAACGGTTTACATAAGTCCTTATGAAATTGCTCTTTATGAAGAGGACCAAGTGCTTATAGCCCAGACATTGGAGAGCATACTGGGCGCGGACTACGGCGTGGAGTACGCCGACATAATGGAAATGATGACCGACACAAGCTCTTGGTACAAGACCGTGGCGCGCAAGGTGGAGAGCGACGTGGCCGACAAAATACGCGAGTTCAAGACCGAGTACAACATTGTCGGCGTCAAGTTAGAGACCGACTCCAAGCGCTACTACCCCTACGGCAGTCTGGCCTGCCACGTCATCGGTTTTGTGGGCATAGACAACGACGGCCTCAGCGGCATTGAGTACACCTACAGCGACGTTTTGAGCGGCGTCAGCGGGCGCATTGTCCGCGCCAAGAACAGCTACGGCACAGATATGCTCTACACGAAGTACGAGGACTACTACGACGCGGAAAACGGCTATGACCTTGTGCTGACCATTGACAGCACGATACAGTATTACGTTGAAAAATATCTTGAGCAGGCCGTGGAGGACTACGACGTGCAAAACGGCGCCGCCGCCATATGCATGGACGTGAACACCGGCGCAATTTTAGCAATGGCCTCGCTCGGCAACTTTGACCTCAACGACTACTCCGCCGTCAGCGAGGAGGACATGGAGCTCATTGACTCCTTCACTGACCCCGACGTACAGAGCTACTACCTCAACGAGGCGCAGCAGCGCCAGTGGCGCAACACGGCCATTTCCGACACCTACGAGCCGGGCTCCGTGTTCAAAATCCTCACCTACGCAATGGCCTTGGAGGAGGGCGTCGCCACGCTGGACAGCACATACTACTGCGGCGGCAGCATAGCCGTCGTCGGGCGCGAGGCGGATAACCCCGTCAACTGCTGGAAAACCGGCGGGCACGGTATGCAGACGCTCACTCAAGCGCTGCAGCACTCGTGCAACGTGGCCGCCGTCCAGCTGGGACTTGAAATCGGCGCGGAAACATTCTATGATTACATAGATGCTTTCGGTCTTTTTGACAAAACCGGCATAGAGCTGCCCGGGGAATCCGGAAGCATATGGTGGAGCGAGGAGGCTTTCACCGCGAGCTATGACAAGTCCTCCCTCGCCGCCGCGTCATTCGGCCAGACGTTCAACATAACGCCGCTGCAGCTCATAACCGCTGTTTCCGCCTGCGTCAACGGCGGCTACCTGATGCAGCCGTACATAGTCAGCGAAACGCTGGACTCCGACGGCAGCGTTGTCTCCACGAATGAGCCAACGGTTGTCCGTCAGGTCATCAGCGAGGAAACCAGCGCCACGCTCTGCCAGATGCTCGAGCAGGTCGTGGGCGACGAAGTGGACGGCACGGGCAAAAAGGCCTACGTCGCGGGCTACCGCATAGGCGGCAAAACCGGCACCTCCACCGACACCGTTATCGAAGCGGCGACGGAGGTTAAACAGTACATTGTCTCCTTCCTCGGCGTGGCTCCCATGGACGACCCCCAGATTGCCATTTTGGTGCTGCTGAATAATCCCAGCAACGCCAGCGGAGTTTACATCTCCGGCGGCAACATGGGCGCGCCGACGGTGGGCAACATGATGGCGGAAATACTCCCCTACCTTGGCGTCGAGGCGGACTACACCGACGAGGAGCTGGCCGCGCTCGACAAGACCGTGCCCAACGTCACCGACATGGCGCTCGTTTCCGCGCAGACAGCGCTTACAAACGCCGGACTGGGCTTCCGCACTATAGGCGAAGGCGACGTTGTGACCTACCAGCTTCCGGCGGCGAACCAGACCGTGGCCGCGGGCAGCGAGATAATACTCTACTGCGGCTCCGAGCCCTCCGAGGACTTGGAGGAAATGCCGGACTTGACCGGCCTGACCTACTCCACAGCGCGCCAGCGCCTAAGCTACTACGCTCTCTTCATCAAGACCAACAGCAGCAACATCACTGACTCCAGCACGCTCCTTGTCTCCTCCCAGAGCATAGAGGCGGGAACCGAGGTCGAGCACGGCACGGTTGTCGAGGTCACGCTGGTGGACAGCGACACGAGCATGAACGGATTCTATTAATCGCCCGCATTGGCGCTCGGTCAGGCTATCCGATTGGAGGGGAAAACAGTGAAGCTCAGAGATGTTCTGGCAGGACTTGAAATAACGTGTCTTCGCGCGGACTTGGACACGGAAATAAACTCCGTGCGCTATGATTCCCGCAGCGTGGAGCGCGGCGACCTGTTCGTCGCCGTCAGGGGCTTTCAGACAGACGGTCACGCCTTTATCCCCACGGCTGTAAATAACGGCGCGGCGGCGGTGGTGTGCGAGAGCGCGCCGGACGTTGACGTGCCCTATATCGCAGTGCCGGACAGCCGCCTTGCCTTAGCGCTCGCGGCAAAGAACTTTTACCGCGACCCCGCCTCCGAAATTCAGGTTATCGGCGTCACCGGCACGAACGGCAAGACGACGACCACCACGCTGATAAAGCGCATTTTGGACAGCACGGGCGCAAAGACAGGGCTGATAGGCACAAACGCCGTCGTTATCGGCTCCGAGGCCGAGCCCGCGGCGCACACCACGCCGGAGAGCGCAGATTTGCAGGCGCTGCTGCGCAAAATGGCCGACGCGGGCTGCCGCTGCGCCGTCATGGAGGTCTCCTCCCACGCGCTCTCGCTCTGCCGCGTGGCGGGCGTGCGCTTTGCCGTCGGCGCTTTCACCAACCTCACGCAGGACCATTTGGATTTCCACAAGACAATGGACAACTACGCCGCGGCCAAGGCGGGGCTTTTCGCCCAGTGCGCCAAGGCCGTGATAAACGCCGACGACGCCTACTCCCCCGTCATGCTGGACGCTGCGCGGCGCGGCGGCGCGGAGACGGCGACATGCTCCCTGCTCTCGCCGGCTGCGGACATTTATGCCCGCGGCCTGCTGCTGAAGCCGGATTCATTGTCATTCAGCGCGGTAACGGCAGACGGGAGCGAGGCGGTACAGCTCGGTATGCCCGGGCGCTTTTCCGTCTATAATGCTCTTTGCGCAATCGGCTGCTGCACGGCTCTTGGCGTGCCGCTCCGGCAGTGCGCGGCGGCGCTCCGCGGCGTCGGCGGCCCCAAGGGGCGCATGGAGAGCGTACCCACGGACGGGGACTACACAATTATTATTGATTATGCGCACACGCCCGACGCGCTGGAAAACGCGCTGCGCACTCTGCGCGAGGGCGCGTCCGGCCGCGTGGTGGCCGTGTTCGGCTGCGGCGGCGACCGCGACAGGGGCAAGAGGCCGAAAATGGGCAAAATAGCCGCCGAGGAGGCCGACTTTGCCGTCATCACCTCCGACAACCCTCGCACGGAAAGCCCCGATGCCATTATAGAGGATATTCTTGGCGGCATCGGCGCGGAAAAAACAAATTACACGGTCATACCCGACCGCAGCGCCGCCATTGAGTGGGCGATAGAAAACCATGTATCCGGCGACATAATTCTTTTGGCCGGAAAGGGTCACGAAACATATCAGGAGGTCGGTCACGTCCGCCGTCACATGGACGAGCGCGAGATTGTGGCCTCCGTCATTGAAAAGAGGAAACACAAATGACAACAAAGCTGGCATTTGCCTTGATATTCGGCTTTATAATCGCGCTGGCGGTGGGGAGTATTCTCGTGCCGTTCCTGAGAAAAATTAAGGCCGGACAGGAGATACGTCAGGACGGCCCCACTTGGCACAACAGCAAGGCCGGAACGCCGACAATGGGCGGCATCTGCTTTATCACGGCGGCCACGGTCGTCACGCTCACCGTCGGCTGGTCGGTAATGACGTCGGGCGATTACAGCCACGCCTTTGTGCTGATTTTTGCGCTCATATTCGGCGCAATCGGCTTTCTGGACGACTACGAAAAGCTGAAAAAGAAGCAAAATCTCGGTCTCACGGCCAAGCAGAAGTTTTTGCTCCAGCTTGTGGTGGCAATCGCGTTTATCTACCTGCTGCGCTTTTTCGGGCTTATCCACGCCAGCACGGAGCGCGCCGGCTGCATCGACCTCTATATCCCGTTCGTCAACAGAACTTACCCCATTAACGAGATTGTCTATGTCGTGTTTGCCGCGTTCGTCATAGTGGGTACGGTGAACGCCGTGAACCTGACCGACGGCGTGGACGGGCTGGCAACCGGCACCAGTCTCCCCGTCTTTGTGTTTTACTCCGTGCTGTGCTTTTACTTCGGCGAGGAATACCTCGGCCTCGGCATATTCTCCGCCGCCGTCACCGGCGGGCTGCTGGGCTTTTTGATTTTCAACTTCAACCCCGCAAAAATTTTCATGGGCGACACCGGCAGCCTCTTCCTCGGCGGCGCGGTGGTGGCGCTGGCCTTTGCCTACGATATGCCGCTCATACTCGTCACATTGGGCTTCATATATATAATAGAGACCCTGTCCGACATTATACAGGTTACGTATTTCAAGCTCAGCCACGGCAAGCGGGTTTTCAAAATGGCCCCGTTCCACCACCATTTGGAGATGGGCGGCTGGACGGGTCACAAGTGGACGGAAAAGCAGCTTTTTGCCCTGTTCACTCTGACCTCGCTGTGCTTTGCCGCCATTTCGTTCATCGGCGTGCTGGGGCGCTGAGCGCTCAAACCGGAAACCAAACAAGGAGGGATAGCGGAATATGGACTACAAATCAGACCGTCTGGCGGACTACACGGACGACTCGGGCATAGGCCGCGGCTCCATTGACATACCGTTTTTGCTGCTCGTTATGCTGCTGCTGACAATCGGCGTAATAACCGTTCTCTCGGCCTCCTATGCCAGAGCATACTACAGCAGCGAGACGGGCTACACCGCAACGTATTATTTCACCCGTCAGCTCACGTTCGCGGGCATGGGCGTGGCGGCAATGCTCGTAGCCTCGCGCTTTCCTATCGGCTTTTACCGCCGCTTCGCCGCGCCTATCTATATCTTCGCCGTCGTCCTGCTGCTGCTCGTGCTGGTCGCGGGCGAAAACGTCAACGGCTCCAAGCGCTGGTTCACCATTGGCGGCATCACGTTCCAGCCCTCGGAAATTGCCAAAATAGCCGTCATACTCATTGAGGCGGAGCTGGTCTGCCGTTTCAAGAGCAAAATGAGCACGTTCAGGTACGGCGTTGTGCCGTTTGTGGCTGCCGCGGGAATTATAATCGGCCTGCTCGTCTTTGAGCCGCACTTCTCCGCCTCGATAATCATCGTCAGCATAACCGCCATAATGATGTTTGCCGGCGGCACGCGCCTTTTCTGGTTCATCGCGGGCGGCGCGGCGGTCGGCGGGCTGGGCGCGCTCGTGCTGCTGGGCACGGGCTACACCTCCGACCGCATTACGGCGTGGCTCGACCCCTTTGCCGACTCCTCGGACACCGGCTACCAGATAATCCAGTCGCTCTACGCCATAGGCTCCGGCGGCTTGACCGGTCTGGGTTTCGGTGAGAGCAGGCAGAAATATTTGTATCTCCCTGAAGAGCACAACGACTACATATTCGCCATATTCTGCGAGGAAATGGGCTTTGTCGGCGCCATGCTCGTGCTGCTGCTGTTCGCGCTGCTCATAGTGCGCGGCTACTGGCTCGCCATTCACTGCCGCGACCGCTACAGCTTTCTTGTCTGCACGGGCATAACCTCGCTGCTGGCTTTGCAGGTCATACTGAACGTGGCGGTTGTGACGAACCTGCTGCCCGCGACCGGCATTTCTCTGCCGTTTTTCAGCTACGGCGGCACGGCGCTGCTGATACAGTTAGCGGAAATGGGCATAGTTCTCTCCATTTCAAGAGATATACCCGAGAAAAAGAGCGTAAAACCGCGCAAAAACGGCGCTGAGATAACACAGCTTAGAGCAAACGAGGAGACAACCGCATGAGACTGCTGCTTACCTGCGGAGGCACCGCAGGCCACGTGAACCCCGCCGTGGGCGTGGCGGGAAGAATAAAGGAGCTGCTGCCGGACAGCGAGGTGCTGTTCATCGGCGCGGACGGCATGATGGAAACGGAGCTCGTCCCGCGCGAGGGCTACGAGATTAAAACCGTCACCATAACGAACCTGCACCGCAGCCTGAAGCCCGCGGAGATAGTCCACAACCTGAAAACATTCAGGAACGTACTTATGTCCGTGCCGCAGGCCAAGAGAATAATACGCGAGTTTAAGCCCGACGTGGCAGTCGGCACCGGCGGCTACGTCTGCTACCCCGTGCTCAAGGCCGCGCACTCGCTGGGCATACCGACGCTCGTCCACGAATCCAACGCGCAGCCCGGGCTGACGACAAAAATGCTCGCCAAGACCGTGGACTGCGTCATGCTGGGCTTCGCCGGAGCCGCTGAGGGCTACGGCAAGGGCGTCAACGCGGTCTACACCGGCACCCCTGTGCGGCCATACTTCCGCACCGCCGACTGCGCCGAAGCGCGCAAGGCGCTGGGGCTTAATTCCGACAGGCCGCTGGTTGTGTCCGTCTGGGGCAGCCTCGGCTCGGACTACATGAACAAGGCTATGCGCAGCTTCATTGCCGAAGCCGCCGAGAAAAACGAATTTGACCTCATTCACTCCGCGGGCAAGCGCGGCTACGCCGGAATAAAGTCCGCGCTGGACGCCGCGGGATTAAACAGCGAGCTTTTGGCAGGCCGCGGCATCGACGTGCGCGAATATATTTACGATATGCCGACGGTTATGGCCGCCGCGGACTTGGTTCTCTGCCGCAGCGGAGCATCCACGCTCAGCGAGCTTACGGCGCTGGGCAAGCCCGCAGTGCTCGTCCCCTCCCCCAACGTCACGGCAAATCATCAGGAAAAAAACGCGCGCGTGCTGGAGCGGGCGGGCGGCGCGGACGTTCTGCTGGAGGGCGAGTTCACCCCCGCCGAGCTCTATGACCGCGTCTCCGCGCTGCTGCACGACAGCGAAAAGCTCGCCGCAATGTCCGCGGGTATGCGCTCGGTCAGCGTCGCGGATGCCACGGAGATAATTGCCGATATGATATTGGGGTACGTGAAATAGCAATCCGCCTGCCCTCCGCATAGTATGGTTCACAAAAACCTGCTTAGCGGAGGAAACAACAATGTCTTTGTGGACTGTTCACGGAGGAAACCGCCTTTGCGGGACGGTAAAGGTTCAAGGCTCCAAAAACGCCGTTTTGCCCATTTTGGCGGCAAGCCTGCTCACAAAGGGCGAGACGGTGCTGGAAAACTGCCCCGCGCTGCTGGACGTTGACGCCTCGCTCGATATTCTCCGCCACCTCGGCTGCCGCACGGCGCGCGAGGGCGACACTGTGACCATAGATTCCGCCGCGCTCTCCGATAACCGCATACCGCACGAGCTGATGGGCAAAATGCGCTCCTCCGTCACCTACATGGGCGCAATTTTGGCGCGCACCGGCGAGGTGCGCCTCTCCCGTCCCGGCGGCTGCGAGCTCGGCAGCAGACCGATAGATTTGCACCTAAAGGCTCTGCGCGCGCTGGGCGCGGAGGTGGACGAAACGGGCGGCGAGGTATACTGCCGAGCGGAAACGCTGCACGGCGCGTACATAAATCTCGACTTCCCCAGCGTGGGCGCGACGGAGAACATAATGCTGGCGGCCTGCGCCGCGGAGGGCACGACAACCGTCACCAACGCCGCGCGCGAGCCGGAAATATGCTCGCTGCAGGACTTTTTGAACGCAGCGGGAGCGAAAATACACGGCGCGGGAACCTCAACCGTGGTTGTCGAGGGCTTCACTCCGCGCGGCGGGGTGCGCCACCGCGTCATGTCCGACCGCATTGCCGCGGCAACTCTAACCTGCGCCTGCGCCGCCGCCGGCGGCGAGGTTGAGCTGCGGGATGTACGCCCCGAGCAGATGGAAACCGTGCTCTCGGCGCTGCGCGAAATGGGCTGCGGAATCGTCACCGGCGCGGACTGTGTACACATTCGGCGGCAGGGCGCGCTCAAGGCGGGCAGACCGATTATAACCAAACCCTACCCGGGCTTCCCCACGGACGCGCAGGCACTGCTGATGGCCGCGTGTCTCAAAGCGGAGGGTACGAGCGTATTTGTGGAAAATATTTTTGAAAGCCGCTACCGCCACGTTGACGAGCTGCGCCGTCTGGGCGCGGATATAAGAACCGAGGGGCGCGTGGCTATGGTTTACGGCGTGCCCGCGCTCTACGGCGCGCACGTCACGGCGGGCGACTTGCGCGGCGGCGCGGCGATGGTCATTGCCGGACTTTCCGCCGAGGGCGAGACCGCCATACATGACGCGGGACACATACTGCGCGGCTACGCGGGGCTGAATACGGACTTGCAAAGTCTCGGCGGAAGCGTTATACTGACTGAATAACAAAGACTTACGGGAGAGAGAAAGCCTATGGCGGAGCCAAGAGCTCAAAAAAAACGCCGCCGCGGCGCATTGCGCGCACCGCTGACGTTCATAATAGTATGCGCGGCGCTGCTCTTCGGCATGAGCGTGTTCTTCCGCGTCTCCTCTATCGAGGTCACGGGAAACAGCTACTACACCGAGGAAGAGATAATTCTTGCCAGCGGCATTGAGGAGGGCGACAACCTGTTCTTCCTCAACAAATCCTCCGCCGCCGCGAGAATGTATTCCAAGCTGCCGTATCTCACCGATGTCAGCATAACCCGCGTTCTGCCGAATAAGCTGGTGATTGACATAATCGAGAGCGCGGCCATTGCCTACGTCACGTCGGAGAGCGGCCTTTGGGCTATAGACTCAAGCTGCAAGCTGCTCTCCACCATAGAGCAGAGCGAAGCGTCCTCGCTTATCGAGATACGCTCCCTCACGCCGATTGCGCCGGAGACTGGCGAGGTCATAGCCCCCGGCGACGCGGAGAGCCCCAAGGTAACATATCTGGCAGACATTCTCGCCGCCATCGAGGACAACAATATGCAGGGCGACATTGAGTGGATTGATATGTCGGACATCTCCAACCCCAGCTTTTACTACCTCGACCGCTTCACGGTCAGGCTCGGCTACGACGAGGAGCTGGAGTATAAATTCCTCAAGCTCTTGGCCGCGGTAAACGAGCTGGCCGCGGGCGACAGAGGCACGCTTGACCTCAGCATAGACAAGCGCGTACATCTCACCTATGATTAAGCACAAAAGCGGAGGTATTTGACTGTGGCAAAAATTTTTATGGCCGGCAGCAATTTTGCCGGAGGCGTCGCCGTCATCAGCGGCAAGGCCGCCGACGAGGTGGCGTCCCTCAGGCTCAAGTTAGGCGACGAGGTTATCATCTGCGACGGCAAGGGCAGCGACCACCGCTGCCGCATTTCGCGCTTTTCTGACGGCGAAGTGCAGGCTGACGTTATCTCATCCGAGCCAAGCGCCGCCGAGCCGCAAGTAAAAATCACCGTTTTGGCGGCTTGGCCCAAGTCTCCCGCGCGGGTCGACCAGCTCGTGCGCTACTGCACGGGCGGCGGCGCCGCGGAAATAGTGTTCTTCCGCTCGGATAAGTCCGGCCGCAGCATGAACGCCAAGGCCGAGGAAAAGCATCTGGCGCAGCTGGCGGAAACCGCGGAGGCCGCCGCCAAGGACGCGGGGCGCAGCGTGATTCCGCCGGTGCGCGCCGTGTCGGACTTCGCCGGTGCGCTGGACATTGCCGTAAAAACGACTTTGCCGCTGTTCTTTTACGAATCCGGCAGCGGGCGGCTCAGCCTCAAGGAAGCTCTGAAAGACGCGGGGAGCGTATCCTCTGCCGCCATTATGACCGGCCCCGAGGGCGGATTTGAGCACTACGAGGCTGAGCTGGCAAAGGCTGTCGGTATGCGCATATGCTCAATGGGCAGCCGCATACAGCGCTGCGAGACCGCGCCGCTAATGGCCATGACCGCGCTGCTCTACGAAACGGGGGAACTGTAACTATGGCCCAGCGTCCCTACCCGCGCGTCGCCGTCACCCCGAAGGCCGAACGCAGCCTGCGCTCCGGTCACCCATGGGTCTATTTTGACGAAATAACTTCCGAGGAAGGCGAGCACGCCGACGGCCACATTGTGGATGTCTACTCCCAAAAAAGCCGCTACCTCGGCTCCGGCTTTTACAACAGCCACTCCAAAATCCGCGTGCGCCTGCTGTCGTTCAACGCCAACGACCGCTTTGACGAGGACTTCTTCCGCCGCCGTCTGACATGGGCGGTGGAGTACCGCAGAGCCGTTATGGGGCGCGACTTTTCCTGCTGCCGCCTTGTTTTCGGTGAGGCGGACTCGCTCCCCGGGCTGACCGTGGACCGCTACGGCGACATTTTAGTGACGCAAACCATGTGCCTTGGCCTTGAACAGCGCAAGGACATGATTTTTTCTATTTTAATTGACATATTCGCCTCGCTCGGCCAGCCTCTGACGGCCATATTCGAGCGCAACGACTCCGCCCTGCGCCTCAAGGAAGGGCTGACGGAGGGCAAGGGCTTTTACTCCCACCCCGCCCTGCGCACAGACCTTGACGGGGAAACCGTTATTACCGAGAATGGGCTAAAATATTATGTAAACTACATGGAGGGTCAAAAGACCGGCTTTTTCCTCGACCAGAAATACAACCGCCTCGCCGTGTCGCGCATAGCGGCGGGCAGGCGCGTGCTGGACTGCTTCACGCACACGGGCGCTTTCGGCATGAACGCCGTGCTGGGCGGCGCGGAGCACGTCACGAGCGTGGATATTTCCGCATCAGCCATAGACCTCAGCCGCCGCAACGCACGGCTGAACGGTCTGGAGGGCAAAATGGACTTCCTCTGCGCCGACGTCTTTAACCTGCTGACCGAGATGTCCAAGAGCGGCGCAAGCGGCTACGACCTCATAATCCTTGACCCTCCGGCGTTCACCAAGTCCAACTCCGCGGTAAAAAACGCCGTGCGCGGGTACAAGGAAATTAACCTCAAGGCCATGCGCCTGCTGCCTCGCGGCGGCTACTTGGCGACCTGCTCCTGTTCCCACTTTATGACGGACGAGCTGTTCCGCAAAATGCTCCGCTCCGCCGCCGAGGACGCCTGCGTCAGCCTCCGCCAGATAGAAGCCCGCCAGCAGTCCCCCGACCACCCCATCCACTGGAGCATCCCCGAAACGGACTATTTGAAGTTTTATATATTTCAGGTGGTGTGATTGCCGAGGTTCAGCGCATTTGCGCAAAAATTTTCTTGACACGCCTTTTGGGGCGTGGTATACTATTCAAGCCGCATTGAAAAGGCTGAAGTGGGCTTTGCCACGCCTTTAGAGCGAGTCTGCATGAAGAAAGGCAGGTGCAACGAATGAAAAAGGCAATCATCGTTACCGGCGGCAAGCAGTACGCTGTTTCCGAGGGCGACGTTCTCTTTATTGAAAAGCTCAATGCCGAAGAGGGCGCTTCCGTCACTTTTGACACAGTCTTGGCCGTTATGGACGAGGGCAGCAACGTATTCGGCACTCCTGTGGTGGACGGCGCAACCGTCACCGCCAGCGTGGTTAAAAACGGCAAGAGCCGCAAGGTGCGCGTGTTCAAGATGAAGCCCAAAAAGGGCTACCGCCGCACTCAGGGTCACAGACAGCCCTACACGAAGGTTCAGATTGAAGCTATCAACGCATAATTTTCCGCGATTTTGACACTTGGAGGTGTAACTTAAATGGCTCATAAAAAAGGTATGGGTTCTACCCGCAACGGACGCGACAGCAAGTCCAAGCGCCTTGGCGCCAAGAGAGCCGACGGACAGTTTGTTCTGGCCGGCAACATCCTTGTCAGACAGCGCGGGACCAAAATCCACCCCGGTACCAATGTTGGCAAGGGCGGAGACGACACCCTGTTCGCTACTGCGGACGGCGTTGTCAAGTACGAGCGCATGGGCAAGGACCGCAAAAAGGTTTCTGTTTACTGCGTAGAGCAATAAACGGGCAAAAAACAATCAAACGGGTGGGCAGCGGCTCGCCCGTTTTTTACTATGGAGATAACTATGGCATCAGCATTTGTTGACAAGGTAACAATCAAGGTCACGTCGGGCGACGGCGGCAACGGCGCGGTCAGCTTTCACCGCGAAAAATACATTGCCGCAGGCGGACCCGACGGCGGCGACGGCGGGCGCGGCGGCGACATCATTGCCGTGGCCGACGACCATATGTCCACGCTTATGGACTTCCGCTACCACCGCAAGTATGTGGCCGAGCGCGGCATGGACGGTCAGGGCAAGCGCTGCTCGGGCAAGGACGGCGCCTCCGTCACGCTCCGCCTGCCGCGCGGCACCGTGATACGCGACAGCGCCACGGGCAAGGTCATGCATGATATGTCGGACGGCCAGCCCTACGTCATCGCCAAGGGCGGGCGCGGCGGCTGGGGCAACAAGCACTTCGCCACGCCTACGCGCCAGACCCCGCGCTTCGCCAAGCCCGGGCTGCCCGGCGAGACGCGCGAGGTCATTTTGGAGCTTAAGCTGCTGGCGGACGTGGGGCTTGTCGGCTTCCCCAACGTGGGCAAGTCCACGCTGCTCTCCGTCGTGTCCAAGGCGCACCCGAAGATTGCCAACTACCACTTCACGACGCTGTTCCCCAACCTCGGCGTTGTCTACGTGGACGAGGGCGTCAGCTTTGTCATGGCCGATATTCCTGGGCTTATAGAGGGCGCAAGCTCCGGCGCGGGGCTGGGGCACGACTTTCTGCGCCACGTTGACCGCTGCCGGCTGCTTGTCCATCTTGTGGACTGCTCCGGCAGCGAGGGGCGCGACCCCGCGGAGGACTTCAACGCTATAAACCGCGAGCTGGCCGAGTACAGCGCTGCGCTGGCGGAGCGCCCGCAGATTGTGGTGGCTAACAAGTCCGATTTGCTCAGCGGCGAGAGCGAGAGCCTTGACAAGCTGCGCACGCTGGCCGAGGAGCGGGGCTATCAGTTTTTCGTCATTTCCGCCGCGGCACATCAAGGCGTTGACGCGCTGGTGAAGGCCATTGCCGCCGAGCTGGCCGCGCTGCCGCCTGCGGAGCCCATAGCCGTGGACTACGTGCCGCCGCTGCCCGACCTCGGCTCGCCGGAGGACATCACCATAGAGCAGCACGGCGACTACTGGAGCGTCGAGGGCTACTGGCTGGAGCGGCTGATTATGAGCATCAACTTCAGCGACTACGAGAGCCGAATGTACTTCGACCGCTGCCTGCGCAACGCGGGAGTCTTTGAGCGTCTGGAAGCGCTCGGAGTTAAAGACGGCGACACAATAGGCATATATGACCTCGAATTTGAATATGAAAGCTAAGGCAGGGGTGATTTTGCAATGAAGGTTCTTATGATTAACGGCAGCCCGCACCGCGCGGGGTGCACATATACGGCGCTCAGCGAGGTTGCCAAAACGCTCGCCAAGCACGGCATCGAAAGTGAAATATTCAACATCGGCGCGCAGCCAATTTCCGGCTGCATCGCCTGCCGCAGCTGCCACAAGACCGGCAAGTGCGTCATTGACGACAGCGTGAACGCGCTGAACGCCCGCATGGACGAGTTCTGCGGCATGGTGATAGGC
Source organism: Oscillospiraceae bacterium (assembly GCA_021202845.1). GTDB lineage: Bacteria > Bacillota > Clostridia > Oscillospirales > Oscillospiraceae > JAJQCF01. The sequence goes on along the minus strand of JAJQCF010000007.1, from coordinate 48,238 downwards.
TCGCCCGTCTACTACGCCGGTCCCAGCGGCCAGCTGACCGCGTTTCTTGACCGGCTGTTCTACTCCGGCAAGCTCGGCATGACGAATATGCCCGGCGCGTGCGTAGTCTCCTGCCGCCGCGGCGGAGCCTCCGCCGCCTTTGACCGGCTAAACAAATACTTCACCATATCCAATATGCCGGTCGTCTCCTCGCAGTACTGGAACCAAGTCCACGGCTCCGCGGCGGAGGACGTGCTGCAGGACGAGGAGGGACTGCAAACCATGCGCACGCTGGGCGAAAACATGGCGTGGCTCATAAAATGCATAGAGGCGGGCAAATCCGCCGGCGTCCCCCTCCCCGCCCGCGAGCAGCCGGTGAGAACGGATTTTATAAGATAAATTGCTGCCGTTTAATGCAGCAAAATTATAAGTAATACAGAAAGGTATGACAAATCAATGAGTACTTTTGTAATGGTTCACGGAGCGTGGGGCAGCAAATGGCACTGGGAGGGCATTGCCGAGCGCTTGGAAGCCGCGGGGCATAAAGCAATCGCCCTTGACAACCCCGGGCACGGCGACAGCCATGAGGATATTGCGCAGCAAGACGCCTCATCCTACGCCAGAGCTGCGGCAAAGGTTATTATGGAGCAGGATGAGCCTGTAATACTCGTCGGACACAGTCTTGGCGGCGCAATTATTTCACTTTGTGCTGAAATTTGCCCTGAAAAGATAAAGCGTCTGATTTACGTTACCGCATGGCTTCTCAAACCCGGACGCAGCGTTGACGGCCCCACAAGCGTTCGTCCTCTTAATTGGGCAGACGCGGCGAAGGAAGGTCTTGCTAAGATTTCCGACGACGGAAAAGTTACAATCTTGGAGGATTCATTTATAGCCAAGTGGCTGGCAAATGATTTGACAGAAGAGCAAACCGCCGAGCTTTGCAGGCGCAAAAATCCCGAAGCCCCCGCGGCTCAGTATGAAAATGTCTACACAACCGAAAAATTCATGTCAATACCGAGGGTCTATGTCAGGACTACCTTGGACGCATCAATTTTGCCGCAGTATCAGGACGAAATGATAGCCGAGCTGCCCTGTGAAAGAGTTTACTCAATTGAAGCCGGACACATGGTTCAGTTTTCCAAGCCGGACGAGCTGACAGAAATTCTTCTTAAAGAAGCGGCAATAGATTAAAATCAGCGGAGCGCGCCTTACTTGGCGCGCTCCGTATGTCTAAGCAGCTCGCGCTCCAACATTTCGGCGGCGGGCGAGAGGCGGGCGGTTTTCAGCTTTATCAGGTACATTCGCCAGTCCATATCGGGGCTATCGAACGGTATGGCCTTGAGCGCGGGGCGGGACAGGCGCTTGGCCAAATGCACGGTGGAGATTCCCACCATGTTCTGCGCCTCCGCCATGTAGAACACGAGCAGTATGTTGTCGGCAAACAGCTCAATTGCCGGCTCGAAGCCCGCGGCGTGGCAGGCCGCGCGGTAGGTGGCGTAGGTGCGAGTACCCTTGTTCATCAAGCACACCGGGACATTGCGCAAATCTTCCACGGAGACGCTGTCTTTTTCCGCAAGCGGGTGGTTCTGAGGAACAATGACCGCGTGGCGTGAGGCGAACAGCGGCCTTTTTTCCAGCCGTTCGTCGGTGGGCTCCCCTATCGTCATCCCCAGCTCAACCTCCTGATTGAGCACAAGGCTGTCGCAGGCCGTGTCAACGCACTCGTGTATTTTCACGGATATTTCCGAATGTTCGGCGCGGAAGTCGGTGATTATCGGCCCCGCGAACTCCTCAATGGTGCCCGTGGAGGCGGCAATCGTCAGCATTTGCCGGAAGCCGCTGTCCGCCGCGAAAAATTTATCGCACTCGTCTATAAGTGCGATAATTTTTTTTGCTCTGGGCAGCAAAAATTCGCCCTCGGGCGTCAGCACCACGCCCTTGCGGGTGCGGCGCAGCACCTTGCGCCCCAGCTCGTTTTCCATGCGGGCAATGGACATATTTATCCCCTGCGCGGAAATATAGCACGCCTCCGCCGCGCGCGAAAAGCTCTGGTACTTGGCTATCGCTATAAAATGCCTAAGCTGGCGTATTTCCATAACTCTCCACCCTCGTCAGTTGAGCGAGCTGTCCTCGGAGATACGCTTGCACACATAGTCGGAGAACGCGCGCGCCCCAGCCGAGAGCTCGGTGTCCTTCTTCTTGAAGAGCACAACCATCCACAGCAAACTGGGGTCCTCGAACGGTATGGCGACCGTATCCGGCGAATTCAGCTCCGCGGCGACTGTTTCTACGGAGAGTCCCGCGCACTTGTTGCGGCTGACAAGGCGGTGGACGGCAACAACCTCGCCCACACGGCAATACACTTTCGGCACAACGCCCTGCTTTTTGCATATATCCAAGAACAAATCGGCGCTCTTGGCCTTTTCGTCAACCATAGCAATTGGCAGCCCGTGCAGCATCTCCGTCGGTATGCTCTTGAACCCGGCCAGCGGGTGCGAGGTGTGAACCAAGAGCACAAGGCGCTTGGAAAAGAGCTTGACTACGTCAAACTTCTTTGTGTCCATAGGCTCCAAGCCGACGCCCAGCTCCGCCTCACCGTTTTCAACAATAGTGTCACAGGCTCTGTCCGTGTACTCGCGCAGGAACAGCTTGTACTGCTGGTGGTTATCCTGAAAGTCCACAATATAGTCCGACAAAAACTCGGAAATTACGCCCTGCACTCCGGCGATGTTGAGCATGGCCTCCATCGGCGGCTTCTTGTGGAAGTAGTCTTCGCACTTTTCAAACTCCGCCAGTATCGTTTCCGCGCAGCCCAGCAGGTACTCCCCGTCCGCGGTAAGCATCAGCCCCTTGCTTGTGCGGATAAACAGCTTGGCAGAAAACTCGGACTCCAAGCGCATAATGGCCATGCTTATCCCCTGCTGCGAAATATACAGGCTCTTTGCAGCCTTAGAAAAACTCTTGCATTTACTGACCTCGACAAAATACTTCAACTGCTGAATGTTCAAGCGAAACTCCTCCTCGCCATAAAAGTTCTCCGCCTCCCGACCGTCAAAGCGGCGCGGGCATATTTATTAACCTATTAGTATATCATATCACACAAAAACCAATGAACACAACAAATTGTTGATTCTGTTTCCGCCAAAATTAAAGTTCAATTTTTATGCATTAAGCACAATTTAGTGTCTTTATAAAGCCAACAACAGAGGCAGAGCCGAACAGCTCTGCCTCTATGACAATATTTATTTGTTGCGGCTTATTGATAGTTGTCGTAGGTCTGCTCGTAGGCGGCGCGGACGTTTTCGGCGGTCGGCTCGACAGGGCAGTTCATGCGCAGGCCGAAGTCAATCTCCATTGCCATCTTGTAGCAGTCAACAAACTGCTGGCGGCCCATGCCCGCTTCCTTGGGGCTCTTGATGCCGCAGGCGCGCATGAGGGCGCGGACTGCCGCGGCGGTCTTTTCGCCAATCTGCTCGGGGGTCTCGGTACCGGTGAAGGTCTCGCCCAGAGCCTCGCCCACTATTTGAACCTTGTCGGGCAGAGCGCTGGCGCAGAGCTTCATAACCTCGGGGTTTACCAGAATGCAGTTGTAGCCGTGCGGGGTGTGGAAGGTGCTGGATATGCCGTCAGCCATAGTGTGACCGAGGTGGCAGTCGGTGTCGGCAAAGGCAATGCCGGCCCAGTTGGCGGCCAGAGCCAGCTCGAAGCGGGCTTCCTTGTTGCTGCCGTCCTTAACGGCGATGGGCAGATACTTGGCAATCTTCTGGATTGCGGCCACGGCCAGCAGCTCGGAACGCGGGTTGTTGCCCTTGGCGGTAATGGCCTCGGAAGCGTGGGTGAAAGCGTCCAGACCGGTGTTGGCGGTCACGCTGGGCGGAACAGTGCAGGTCAGCTCGGGGTCAACAATGGCGAGCGCGCTGCGCATGAATATAGAGGGCTTGGAGTGGTCCTTGGAATAGGTGATAACGCAGACCTGCGTCACCTCGCTACCGGTGCCGGCGGTCGTGGGGACGAGCACCACGGGGCAGGGGCAGTCCAAAAAGCTGGGGGGAGCGGTGAAGTACTGCTCGATGGGCGCGGGGTGGTTCAGCAGCAGGGACGCGGCCTTGGCGCAGTCCATGCTGGAGCCGCCGCCGACAGCCACAAAGCCGTCAACACCGGCCTCGATAGCCATAGCGCCGCACTCGTTCACCAGCGTGTCGGTGGGGTCGGCGGTAATCTTGTCGTAGACAACGTAGTCAATTCCGGCAGCCTTCAGGCTGGCCTCCGCCTTGGGCGCAATTCCGGCGGCCTTAACGCCGCTGTCGTAGACGCACATAACCTTCTTGCAGCCCAGCTCCTTGACCTTTTCGCCAAGCAGCTCGATAGCGCCGTTGCCAAAGAGCACGGGGGCAAGCTGGTCGTAATGATAAACCATAATTAAATTCCTCCTGTCAAATTTAATGATTTTTGCATTGGGGAAAGCTCGTGTAAATACGGCGCAAAGCGGCGGCAAATATGCATTGATGTTATCAAATCTCCGAAACAAAATGTTGTTGCGGAAGCTCTGTCGCCGAAAACACCGCTGCGATTTCGCTTTTGTTATTTTATCACGCTATGTTAATGAAAAGGAATAAACAAACATTTACCGATGCAGCAAATTATTGTTGTATTGCCTATAAATCGTTATATTTTTAACAGATTTGCTGTTATTGTTGCACATTTTTTGGCTTCATTTTTATTCGATAGTTCCAATTATAAAATGTTTGGGAAAGTCTGAAATGCCCGTATTTGAGTATTATCACAATTTGTTGTGTCAATGGTGAAAATGTTGTTGCTTTTCGGCGGCTCGGGTTAAATGATATAATTTTTGCAGCAAGCAAAAATTAGAAGCATTCCGCCCTTTCACCCCTCGTCGGCGGAAGGCTTCAAAGCGCAAATCGCAATCGCAATTCAATTATAATTTATTAAGGAGGATACACAACCATGAACATGCAAATGCTTATCAACGGCAAATTCGTCGGCGCGGCTGACGGAGCTGTACTGGAATCCACCAACCCCCTGAACGGCGAGGTGCTGGGCACCTACCCTGCCGCCACCAAGGCCGACGTTGAGGCCGCTCTGGACGCGGCTCAGGCCGGCAAAAAGGCGTGGTCGGCCATGTCCGTCAACCAGCGCTGCGCCGTGCTGCTCAAGGCAGCCGACCTCTTTGACAAGTACGCCGACGAGCTGGCGGAGCTGCAGTGCCGCGAAATGGCCAAGCCCATTATGATGTGCAAGGGCGAGGTCTCCGAAATCGCTCCCCTGTTCCGCTCCTGCGTTTCCGGCATCACCCACAACCACGGCGAGGTATTCCCCAATAACGACGCCGCCGGCGCTCTGGGCGATTTGGCCGTCACCGTGACCGAGCCTCTGGGCGTTGTCGCCTGCATTGGTCCGTTCAACTTCCCCGTCTCCACCCTCACGTTCAAGACCGCGCCCGCGCTGACCATGGGCAACGCCATTATAATCAAGGCTCCCTCCGACGTGTCCCTGACCGTCCTGCGCTATGCCCAGATTCTTAACGAGGCCGGCTTCCCCGACGGTACCGTGCAGGCCATCTCCGGCCCCGGCTCCACCACCGGCGAGTGGCTCATCAACACCCCGAAAATCAACGCTATCGGTCTCACCGGCTCCACCGCCGTCGGCAGCCACATGATGGAGGTCGCGGGCAAGTACTTCCACCGCGTACTGCTCGAGCTGGGCGGCAACGACGCCGTTATCATCACTGAGGACGCCAACCTTGAGGCCGCCGTGGGCGAGTGCATGTGCCGCTTTGTCAACAACGGTCAGGTCTGCTGCACCACGAAGCGCTTCCTCATCCCCAACACTCTCAAGGCCAAGTACCTCGAAATGCTCTCCGGCGCCGTCAGCGGCTTCAAGCTGGGCGACCCGATGGACCCCGCCAACGACATGGGTCCCTTGGTGAGCGAGACCGCCGCCAAGCGTGTTGAGGAGCAGATTAACCTCACCATTTCTCAGGGCGCAAAGCTCATCTGCGGCGGCAAGCGCGACGGCGCTTTCATCACCCCCACCGTTCTGGACTGCACCAAGGACATGGACGTTGCCAAGGATATGGAAATCTTCGGGCCGGTTTGGTCTGTCATCGGCTACGACACCGAGGACGAGGCTGTGGAAATTGCCAACCAGTCCACCTACGGTCTGAACGGCGGCGTTATCGCCGGTGATTTGCAGCACGGCATCTCCCTCGCCTCCAAGATTGAGGCCGGAACCGTCGTCTGCAACGGCGCGAGCCTCTGGCGCAGAGACACCGCCCCCTTCGGCGGCTACAAGAGCAGCGGCGTCGGCCGCGAGGGCGTGCTCGACCTCCTCGGCGAGTACTCTCAGCGCAAGACTCTTGTTATAAAGGACGTATAAGTCCCCTGTAATTTACATTTAACTCTTTTTTCATTCTTCCTTACAACCCCCCAGCAAAAAAGGATGCCGAAGCCCTCACCCCCGGACTTCGGCATTCTTCTATATGCAAACTCCCCCGCAAAGCGTTCATGCAGTGCGGGGGAGTTTTGTATGGGTTTATACTATTATTTATTCCTCAGGCGGCTCGTAATCGTAGACGTAGAGCCCGACCTTGGCGTCGGAAATGCTGTGGTAGCAGTAGCCGCCGTCTATGGTGCTGACCTCGTAGTTGCAGTGGAACACAACCTTCAGCTCGTCGAAGTCCGTGATGTCCACGCGGAACGCCGTGGGGTTGGAGTCGGCGTAGAGGGTGTCGGAGGTGTAGACCAGCTCGTCGTCGCGGTAAATCTCGAACCAGCCCTCGGCGTCGTCGTAGTCCGTGCTGTTCACGCCGAACACGCCCTCAAAGTAGTTGTACTCGCCGTCTATGCTGAAAACTATGCTGTCCTCGTTGCCGCCCCAGAGCCAGCCGTCGGTACTGCGGAACACGGTTCCCTCGCGGCTTGTGTACGCCAGCGAGAGGACGCTGACGGGCATAAGGGATTCATAGTACTCCTTGTAGCTCTCAAGCCCCGCGGTGGAGCGCACCGCCACGGCGTCGGTGACAATTTGCAGCGCCGCTTCGACATTATCAAGGTCGCCGTCGAACGCCGCCAGCGCCGAGGCGGTGACGTCCGCCGTGAACTGCTGCTCCAACGCCAGCACTGCCGCAGCCGCAGTCTCCTCGCTGTAGACGCTCTCCGCCGCAGTTTCCATTATCTCGAACGCCGCGGCATAGTCACCGGCGGCATAAGGCTCCACCAGCTCCTCGCGCGCAGCGGCAATCACTTGATTGTCGTACAGCATCTTGTAGCTGTCCAAGAACCCAGACAGCGTCTCGGAGAGCTCGCCAAGGTTCTCCGCGCAAAGCTCTATTGCCGCCACAGCGCCCGCGTAGTCGTCCTGCGCGGCCATTTCCTCGGCCTCGCTGAGTGTGAACTGCTCATAGTAGCCGCCGCACTCGGCCAGCAAATCGTCCAACTCCGGGCAGAATGTGTCGTACTCCAGCAGCACGCTGTCGGCGGCGTGCAGCGCTTCTATGGCCTGCACGAAGTTTTCCAGCTCCATCAGCGTCTGCGCCGAGGTAACGACCGTCAGGCCGTACTGCTGCAAGCTCTCCTCCGCCAAGGTGCGGGAGTCGGCATAGTCGGGGTCGGCCTCAATGACAAGCAGGTAGCTGTCCGCCGCCTCCAGATAGTTGCCGTTGGCGTAGCACTCGCGGCCGTTGTCCATTGCGCTCTGCGAGGCGTACATCTCGTCCATCAGCTCCGTGACGGCGGCCAGCTTATCCTTGTCCAGCCCCATTGTCACCAGCGCGTCCAGCGCCTCCGTCGCCTCGTCGTGCGTCAGCTCACGCGCGGTGTAGGCCGTGTAGACATCGTCAGCGGCTGCGGAGAGATATTTTGCAAGGCGCTTGGAGGTCTCCTTTTCGCTGAGATTCTCGCTCCAGAGCTCCAGCGCCGTAGTGTACTCTCCCCTGCCCAGCGCGCGGCCTATTTGCGAAATGGGCTGGTTATAGAGGTTTATGCCGACTATGAGCGCCGCCAGCAGCGCCATTACCGCGCACATGATTATCGTGCGGCGGTTTATTTTGAATGTTCTCTCTAACTTTTCCTTGTCAATGGTCGGCTCTCGCTTTTCGCGCCAGTCTTCGGTCTCCGCGCTGATGGTGGTAAAGGCGGCGGCGCTCTCCGCCGGAGCCGCTTCGGCTCCGCAGGCCGGACAGACGTTCTCGTCCTCCGCCAGAGGCTGACCGCATTTTTCGCAGAACTTAGCCAAACTATCATCTCCCTGCCGTGCTCAGCAAGCAGCCCGCACCGTCGGCGCAGGCGGCTAAAGGTGTCATCATAAATATCAAACAGGAGTAATTATACCACAAAAAACAAGTCATGGGAACACATTTTGTGCGCCCATGACTACAATTTACTCTTTTTTAATATTTTGCAGCCTGTTTTCGCAAGCCCCGATGCAGCATAGTCCCGCCGCTGCATTTGTCTTGCTCTGCCCCAAATATTCACACGGGGCTTTTGTTTTCGTCCTACTTCCCTTTCGGTATCCTCACGGTCAGCACCACTGCGTCCTCTGTCTCGCTTTTTGTCAGGCCCGCGTCTATGCCGCCGCGGCGCATAACGTCCAAGCTGCGGTTGAGCGTATTTATCAGCAGGCGCACGTCCTTCATCACAAAGAGCGTTTTTTGGTGCGTCGGCTCCCGCGGCTCCGGCTGCGGCGAGGTCAGGCGCTCCACGTAGCGCTCCGTCTCCGCCACCGTCATGCGCTGGTCTATGATGAAGTCCACGGCGGCGGGGAGCCGTTCCTCGTCCAGCCGCAGCAGCGCGCGGGCGTGCCGCTCCGTGAAGCCGCTGTCGCGCAGCCGCTCCAGCACCTCCGGCGGCAGCTTGAGTATGCGCAGCTTGTTGGCAATGGCGCTCTGGCTCTTGCCCAGCCGCCGCGCCGCCTCCTCTTGGCTCATGCCGAAAAGACGTATGAGGCGGCTTATGCCCTGTGCCTCCTCCACGAAGTCCAAATCCGCGCGCTGAATGTTCTCGATGAGCGCCACGACGCCGGAACTCTCCAAGTCAATATCCATGACGACGCACGGCACTTCCATCAGCCCCGCCAGCTTCGCCGCGCGCAGACGCCGCTCGCCCGCAATCAGCTCAAAGCTCCCTCCGCGCGGGCGGACCGTCAGCGGCTGGATAACTCCGTGGCGCGCAATGCTCTCGCTCAGCTCCTGCAAGCCGTCCTTGGGGAAGCGGCTGCGCGGCTGCAGCGGCCCGGGAACTATGTCCTCAATCGGTATGTAGCTCACATTTCTCACCAGTCGCCTGCTCTTCACCATTTTCACTACCTCCGTCAACATCTTGTGTTAAAATATACTCTATACTCACTATAATAAACAAGATGTGCCGCAAATGAGGTCAAAAAAGCGCGCGCGGCGGGCAAAATTCAAAAAAAGATGCGGCCCGCAGAAAAGCCGAGCCGCAAGAATTGGGTTGTGGGATAAAGATATGAGCTGGATATCCAACGATTAGTATATCAATTGGATAAGCTGTGATTATATATTACTCCTGCGGCGGCGTTTTGTAAAGAGCGAACGCTGCCGCAAAAGCACTACTTTTGTCGTCTGGCAAAAGTAAATTTTCATCACGCCGCGCCCGTGACGCTCTCAATGGCGGTGACGGTAATCTCGCCCTCCTCCGCGTCCACGGAGGCCGTGCCGCCCTCGTGCAGCGTGCCGTCCAGCATACGCTCGGCCACTGCGTCCTCCACCTTGGACTGTATCAGCCGGCGGAGCGGTCTTGCGCCGTACTCGGCGTCGTAGCCCTTTTCCGCCAGCGCCGCTACCGCCGCGTCGGTGTAGGTGAGCTTCACGCCCAGCCCCGCGATGCGCTCGGAGACCTCGGCGAGCATATTGCGCGTTATTTCCGCAATGTTCTCGTGCGTCAGGGTGTGGAAAACAATGGTGTCGTCAATGCGGTTTAAGAACTCCGGCTTGAACGTCCTGCGCAGGTCCTGCATGATGAGCGAGCGTATCTCCTCGTCGGAGCGCTCCGCGCCGTTCTCGCCGCCGTGGTCGAAGCCCAGTCTGCCGCGTTTTTCCGTAATGTTGCGCGCGCCGACGTTGCTTGTCATAACAATCACGGTGTTCTTGAAGTCAACGCGCCTGCCCTGCGAGTCCGTCAGGCGGCCATCGTCCAAAATTTGCAGCATGATGTTGAACACGTCCTCGTGCGCCTTTTCAATCTCGTCGAACAGTATGACGGAGTAGGGCTTTCTGCGCACCTTTTCCGTGAGCTGTCCGCCCTCGTCGTAGCCGACATAGCCCGGGGGCGAGCCGATGAGCTTGCTCGTAGTGTGCTTTTCCATGTACTCGGACATATCTATGCGTATCATGGCGTTCTCGTCGCCAAAAACCGCCTCGGCCAGAGCCTTGCACAGCTCTGTTTTGCCCACGCCCGTGGGTCCCAAGAACAGGAACGAGCCTATAGGCCGCTTCGGGTCTTTAAGTCCCACACGTCCGCGGCGTATGGCGCGCGACACTGCGCTGACGGCCTCGTCCTGCCCCACCACGCGGCGGTGAAGCACCTGCTCCATTTTCAGCAGGCGGGCGCTCTCGTCCTCCGTGATGCTGGTGACGGGCACTCCCGTCCAGCCGCTGACGACGGCGGCGATGTCCTCCGCGGTAACGCTCGTGCGGTGCCCGTCGCGGCTGAGGTTCCACTTCTTGCGCAGGGCTTCCAGCTCCTCGCGCTGCTCGCGCTCTTGGTCGCGGAAGCGCGCCGCGGCCTCGAAGTCCTGCGCGCGCACGGCCTCGTCCTTCTCGCCCGCCAGCGCCGTAATGCGCGATTCAATCTCCTTCATCTCGTCCGGCGGGGTCAGCGTCTCCATTCTCACAGCGGAGGCGGCCTCGTCCACGAGGTCTATGGCCTTATCCGGCAGGTAGCGGTCGTTTATATACCGCGCGGAGAGGCGGACGGCGGCTTCTATCGCCTCGTCGGTTATGCTCAGCTTGTGGTGCGCCTCGTAGCGGTCGCGCAGACCCTTGAGTATTTCCACGCTCTCCTCCTCCGTAGGCTCGTCCACAGTGACGGGCTGGAAGCGGCGCTCCAAGGCGGCGTCCTTTTCTATGTGCTTGCGGTATTCGTCCAGCGTCGTCGCGCCGATTATCTGCACCTCGCCGCGGGAGAGTGCGGGCTTGAGGATATTGGCGGCATCTATGGCGCCCTCGGCGGCGCCCGCGCCCATAATAGTGTGCAGCTCGTCCACGAACAGGATTATGTTGCCGCTCTTTTCAACCTCCTTGAGCACGCCCTTTATTCTGTCCTCAAAGTCGCCGCGGTACTTTGTACCCGCCAGCATAGCCGTCAAGTCAAGGCTGACAACGCGCTTGCCCGCAAGGTCCTCCGGCACGTCGCCGAGGGAGACGCGCTGGGCAAGGCCCTCGGCAATGGCCGTCTTGCCCACGCCCGGCTCGCCGATGAGACAGGGGTTATTCTTGCTGCGGCGGGAGAGAATTTGTATAACTCGCTTAATCTCCTTGTCCCTGCCGATTACAGGGTCAAGCCTGCCCTGCCGCGCCAGCTCCGTCAAGTCGCGGCTGTACTGGTCAAGCGTCTTGGTGTCGCTGTGCTTTGTTCCCGCGCGCGGCGTGCCGGCCGCGGCCGCCGCCGTCTGTCTGGCGCGGCCCGACGGCGCGGAGCCGAACATGGAGAGAATTTCCGTGTACAGCTTATTTAAGTCCACGCCCGTGCTGGAGATTATCCGCGCGCCGGTGCTGTCCGGCTCGCGCAGTATGCCCATGAGCAGGTGCTCCGTGCCAACGTAGCTGTGACCCAGCCCCGCGGCCTCGCCAATCGCCAGCTCTATAACGCGCTTGGCTCGCGGCGTCAGACCCTGAACGGGGCTGTCGGGGTCGCCCTTGCCCACATATTTTTCTACAAGCTCCGTGAGCAGGCTGTCCGTCAGTCCGTTTTCCTTCAGAACCTTGGCTCCCTGACCGCCGCCCTCGCGGAGAATGCCCAAAAGCAGATGCTCGGTGCCGACGTAGCTGTGGCCAAGCCCCTCGGCGGCTTCCTGAGCTTTTTCAATGGCCTCTCTGGCTCTTTCCGTAAATCTGTCGTTGCGCATAATAATTGCTCCTTTCACACTCAAGTGGCAGGGATAATCGGTGCTTTGTACGCCGAGCCGCCCTGCCCTTCGTCATTTGCTTTACTTCTGCATTTCCTTAATCTTGTCGCGCAGCTCTATGGCCTTTTCAAAGTCCTCGGCCTTGACTGCCTCCGAGAGCTGATTTTTCAAAGCCTCTAATTCTCGCCGCGCCTTGACGTCCTCGCCGGCGTCCGCGGGTATGGTGCTGCCGCTCTGCTCAGGAGCGCCGCCGACATACACCTGAATCTGCGGAAACAGCCTTGTCGGAGCCATTATACCGCCCATCGGCAGTCCGAATCCGCCGAACGCTGACGCCATAGAGCGCATGGGGGTGAAAAAGTCGCTTATCATGGAGCCGAACATACTGTTGAAGGCGCTCACGGGCTGGTAGTCCAAGCAGGAGCCGAAGCCCTCCTCCCTCGCGCAGTCGGCGCAGAGGTGGCGCTCGGTCTTGACGCCGTTAATATTGGAGCTGTAGTAGAAGTTAGCCTCGTTGTTGTTGCATTTTTCGCATTTCATTATAAAAATCTCCCTTCAGAATGATATATAATTTACAAGCATCTGCTTAAAGATGCTGGCTCTGACCGCGTCCCTGCCCTCAGGCTCGACGGGTCTCAGCGCGTTTGCGCTCACGGCGGAGAGCATAAGTCTGGCTGTCGGCTTATCTATGATGCCCGCGTCCAGCAGGTTTGAGACAAAGGCCGCGGCCGTGTTCAGGCTCAGTCGGTCGCCCACGGAGTTCACCATGTGCATCACCAGCTCCTGCGGCGTCTGGTGTACCCGCGTTATGCGGATGTATCCGCCGCCGCCGCGCCTTGACTCCACAACATAGCCCCGCTCGGGGGAAAACCTTGTGGAGATGACGTAGTTTATCTGGCTCGGGACACAGGAAAACATCTCCGCCAATGCCGACCGCTGCAGCTCGGCGTAGCCGCCGGAGTCGTCCAGTGCGCTCATAATGAATTCCGCAATCAAATCGCTTGTCGCCATCTTATCACCTCTTGAGTATCAAGGTCTGACTTTTCCTGACCTTTGATTGTATTATAGTCAGGAAAGGTCAAAACATCAACATTCGTTTTTGACCTTTCTTGACTTTTAGCTTACTGTTATCTGCGCCAAGCTCGTTCAATCGGCGTTTTTCTTCGATTTTCAAAATTTTTTAGACTTTTGACCGTAAAGCGCGCTGCCTCTCCCGCGGCGCTAATGACAAACTTTATACGCGAATAAAGAATTTACGTTTGACAAACCGAAATTATATGTTAAAATGTCTGATAAAGAGCCTCGACGGAGAACCGAGGTAAGAAAAGGAGGTTACACTATGCACGTTATAGACGATAGCTGCATCGCCTGCGGAGCCTGCTCGGACAGCTGCCCCAGCGGAGCAATCGACATGGACGACAACGTCGGCCACTTCAGCATTGACCCTGACAAATGCACCGACTGCGGCGACTGCGTTGACGCCTGCCCCATGGGTTCCATTTCCGAGGGCTGAGCTTCATACTTACGGATATCGGGGCGATTGGCGGCTTGCTCATCGCCCCTTTACCTTTTAAACTTATTAAACTCAAACTAAAACTGCGATTTATGATAGATTTTGCTCCCGACACCAAATGTGCGAGGTGAGACAAATGCCCAGCTTTGACGAGCTTTGGCCGAACGGGCCGAAATTCAAGCAGTCCGCCGACGGCTTCCGCCTTGGAACCGACTCCGTGCTGCTGGCCGACTTTGCCGCCCGCGGCAGGCACAAGAACATAATCGACCTCGGCTGCGGCGCGGGAGTGCTGACGGTGCTGCTGCAATCGGCGTACCCCTCAGCGCGCGTTGTCGGCATCGAAATACAGCCCGCCGCGGCGGAGCTGGCGCGGGAGAACATGGCCGTAAACGGCTATGCCGGCGAGATTATAACCGGCGACATACGCTGCCACCGCGCGCTTTTTGCAGCGGGCAGCTTTGACCTTGTCGTGGCCAACCCGCCTTACTTCCCGCTCTCCAGCGGCATGCCCTCGCCCGACGAGCGGCGAGCCGGAGCGCGCGGGGAGCGCGAGTGTACGCTCTCCGACGTCTGCCAAGCGGCGGCCTACCTCTGCCGCTGGGGAGGCTCCTTCTCGCTTGTCCACCGTCCGGAGAGACTGGCGGAGGTTTTCTCCGCACTGCGGGAAAACGGCTTGGAGCCCAAGCGCCTGCGCTGCGTCCAGCACCGCCCCTCAGCGCCGCCGAACCTTGTGCTCATCGAAGCGCGGCGGGGCGCCAAGCCCACACTGGAGTTTGCCGCGCCGCTGCTGCTGACAAACGCCGACGGCGGCGAGTCGGAGGAATCGAAGCGGATATACCGCCGCATATAAAAAATTTATAAAACCCGCTTTAATAAATCTATAAACCCCACCTTTTCAAAGGAGGCTGAACACGCTGGCCGGTACGCTTTACCTTGTGGGAACGCCCATAGGCAATTTGGGCGACATATCCCCGCGCGCGCTGGAAATTCTCAGTACCGTTGACTTCATAGCGGCGGAGGATACGCGCGTCACGCTGAAAATTCTCAACCATTTTGGCATTAAAAAGCCGCTTATATGCTATTTTGAGCACAACCGCGCCGAAATGGGCGAAAAGCTGCTCAGCCGTCTGCTGGGCGGCGAGAGCTGCGCGCTCGTCACCGACGCCGGTATGCCCGCCATATCCGACCCCGGCGAGGACATTGTCCGCCGCTGCGCCGAGGAGGGCGTTGCCGTCTGCGCCGTACCCGGCCCCTGCGCCGCCGTCACCGCGCTGGCCGTCTCCGGCCTGCCCACCCAGCGCTTCACGTTCGAGGGCTTCATCTCCGTAAACGGCAAAAGCCGCCGCGAGCATCTTGAATCGCTGAAAGGCGAAAAGCGCACAATGATAATTTACGAGGCTCCGCACAAGCTGCTGCGCACGCTCTCCGACCTGCTGGACGCCTTGGGCGACAGGCCGGTGGCCGTCTGCCGCGAGCTGACAAAGCTGCACGAGGAGGTACTGCGCACCACGCTCTCCGGCGCGCTGGCGCACTTTGGCGAAACGCCGCCGAGGGGCGAGTTCGTGCTCATCGTCGGCGGCGAACCGGAGCAGACGCAGCCGTCCGTGAGCGCCGAAAGCGCTATCGAAGCCGTGGAAACGCTCCGCGCGGAGGGGCTCAGCCTCAAGGCCGCCTGCAAAGCGGCGGCGCAGACCACCGGCTTTTCCTCAAACGAGCTATATTCGATGTACATTAACGCGCGCAGCCGCGGGTAATTGCCCCGCAGCTGCGCCGTTTAATTTTCAGCCCTCGCGTATTTCTATTATCCTTATCTGTCCGGCGTCGAACTCCGTTTCGGTGGTTATGGTGTCCGTTATGCGGGCGACGGCGGCGTCGCTCAGTCCCTCGGCGGGCGAGGGCACGGCCACGGTTATGCTGTCCGCGCTGATGTAGGCCACGCAGTCGTCAAAGTCCTTGGCCAGCAGCAGGTTTTCAATCTGGCTCTCCTGCATACTCCATGTCGCCATTGCCGCTATGGAGTCCATTGCGCTGTCTATAGTCTCCTGCGAGGCCGCTTCCGCGGCGGCGGCTGTTTCCAGCAGGCTCAGCGCCTCGTCCCGCGACTGCTGTCGCGTCAGGCGAGCCGAGGCAAAGTACTCGCTGCCCGTCTCCGCACCGGCCTCCTCGTCGGCTGCCAGCGCCTCCTGATATTCCGCCTCCGCCGCAGCCGCCGCGGCGTCCTCCGCCGCCACCATTGCCGCGTCCGCCTCGCCGAGATTTGCCGAATAGCTCCAGTTGAGGTAGACCGCCGCCCCGACGAACAGCAGTACCGCGCACGCAACCACATTGCGCTTGAGATTTTTCCTAAAAGCCTGTTTCAATTTCATTGCCTCCTGAATTCATTTCATTTTGATAATTGTGATTTTATCGCTGCCGAGACCAGTGTAGGCCCCGACCGCGCCTGTGACCGCATACCTCACCGCCGCCGAGTCCGCGCCGTCGCACACAACGACCGCGCCCTCCGACGACAGCAGCACCTGCGCCTTGCCGACGCCCTCGGTGTTCTCCAGAAAATCCGCCAGCCGCTCCGCCTCCGTTGTCAGCGCCGTACCCGTGGCGGCCAAGGCGTCCCCGCCGCCCGTGTCCGCGCCCTCCGCTGCCGACGGCCAAGCCAGCAGCGCCAAGCCCGCGGCCAGTACCAGCAGCACATATTTGTTGGCCGCCAGCGTCCTTGCGGCCTTGGTCATGTCAATCATCTTCATTCGCGCTCCAGTGCTGCCCTGCCGCGCCAACGCCGAGCTCCGCTTCAATCACGTCTGCCAGAGCCGCGCTGTACTCGCCGTCTATTCTGACCTCCGTCGGGTACCAAATGCCCTCGTCCGACCAGTGCAGCGTCACCTCCGCCGCCGTGACTTCGGTGCCCAGCGAGGCGGCTTTGTCCAATATATATGCGCGCAGTTCCTCGGCTATGATTGTGCGGGACAGCTTTGCCGCAATTTCGTCGGCATCCTCGGTCAGCGTCTCCGCTTCGACACGGTACGCGCTCAAATGCTCGGCGTAGGAGGCAAAATCGAGCTTCAGCAGCGGCGAGACGAGCGCCAGCGCCGTCACCATTCCGCAGACTGCCCGCTGCACCGACTTCACCGCGCCCTTTGGCGTTATCTGCTCCGCCGCCGCGCAGAGCAGGCTCGCGCCGACTATGCCCAGCAGCCACTGCCGCAGCGCTTCCGTCATACGCTGACCACCGTCCTCACTATGGAATAAACACCAAAGAACAGGAATAGCGCCGCCGCTCCCACCAAGCCGAGTATCATGCCGTAGACGTCCGCTATTCCGTCTATGAGCCTGCCTATGCGCGCGCCCGCCATCGCCGAGGAGAGCGCGGCCGCCGCCTTAAAAAGCAGATAGCACGCGCCGAGACGCAAAAACGGCACTGTGCATATCGCCAGCACCGCCGCCAGCCCAAAAGCTCCGACGGCGCTTTTTATCACTCCTGCACCCGCCAGCACTGCGCCCGCAGCGCCCGACGCGGCGGAGCCGACCACAGGCAGGAGGGTGGAAATGGCCGCCTTTGCCGCCTTCACCGCCACGGCGTCGGTTGACGACGCCACTAATCCGCTGAGACTGAGATAGGCCGTGAATATGCTCACAAGCCCCACAAGCAGCGTGCGGCAGCAGCGCTTCATCAGCCGCACCACGCCCTCCATGCGCCCGTCGGAAAAGGCGCACGAGGCCGTGACCGCCGCGGCGTAGGCACAAATGAGCGGGAACACGACCTGCTCCGCCAGCGCCGTCAGCAGCTGCAAAAACATCTCCGTCGCCGCGTACTTCGCCGCCGCGGAGCCGCCGGTGCCCGAGACCGCCGCCGCGGTGCAGAGCATGGGCAGCAGCGTCTTGGAAAATGCGCTTATGCTCTCCACCGTCTCCCGCCCCATTGCCGCGAACGAGTTCACATCGCCGAGACAGAGCACGGCAACGGCGGCCACGCCGCCCAGCGTTACCCAGCCCGCGCCGCTGCCCGCAGCGCCGGAGACAGCCGAGCAGAGTATTGCCACCGCCATGACCCGCAGCACGTTGCCCGCAGCGTCCGCAATAACGCTGCCCAGCGCGCCGAGGGCGTAGTCCGCAACTGCGTCCAGCGCGCCGTCGCCGGTGTCCAGCGGAGAGACGCCGTCCAGAGCCTCCGCCGCCTCCGCCGGCAGCGCGGAGACGAGGCTTTCCGTATCCAGCTCGTCCGCCAGCCCCTCGGCAAAGGCGCTCGGGCAGAGCGCAAGCAGCGCCAAGAGCGCGGCGGCCAGCAGCGTCAGCGCCCTCACAGCAGTTCTCCCAGCATATCCAGCAGCGTAGCAATGAGCGGCAGAGCGCAGTAGAGCGCGCCAATCGCGGCCACCGTCTCCACCGTCCCCGCCAGCGCGCTCTGTCCCCCGTCGCGGCAGACGTCGGCGGCACAGCGGGAAAAGAGGGCTATGAATATGCACTTCACGACCGGCGCGAACACCGCCTCGGAAAGTCCCGTCAGTGCCTTGGCCTCGCGCATGAGCTCCGTCACCGGCTCCAGCAGCCGCGCGCCCGCGAACAGCACCGCGGCGCAAACGGCAAGCTGCAGCGCCAGCCCTGTTTCGGGGTTCGTGCGCCTTATAAGCAGCGCCGCAAGAGTGCCGAACGCCGCCAAAGCGCAGACCTTTGCCACAATGTCCGTCACAGCCCGAACAGCTCCTTTATCAGCGCAAAAAGCTCGCTTATCTCCTGCACAATAATCACCAGCACGCAGACAAGTCCCGCTATTGTCACCATAAGCGCCTGCTCGTCCCTGCCCGAACGGGAGAGCAGAATGTTCAGCACGGACACGAGAATGCCCACGGCCGCTATCTTGAAAATCAAATCAATATCCATATGTACTCCAATTCACGGCTGCCGCCGCGGCTGTTCAAAAAAGCATTACGGCAGTTATGGCCCCAAAGCACAGCCCCAGCGCCGGATATACCTTGCTCTGCCGCGCCTGCTTGCTGCGCGCCTCGTCCAGCAGCACGCGGAGGCTGCGGCGCGCCAGCTCCAGCTCCGCCCCTTGCTTTTCCGCGCCGCAGGAGCCGAGAACCTGACCCAGCGGCAGCAAAATCCGCTTGGCCTCGGCGGGGATTTCTGCCGCGCGCACCGCCGCGTCCCACGCCTTGGAAACGGGCAAAGTCTCCAGCATCAGCGCGGCGCGGGCGAACATTTCCGAAGTCTCCGCCTCGCTCGCCGCCGCCAAAAGCTCGAACAGCTCCGGCAGCGGCGTGGAGCGCACGGAGAGCTCGCAGGCCGCCAGACCGAGGGCGCTCTCCAATCGGCGCAGGCGCTCGGTGTCTCGGCGCAGCGACGCCGCCGCGCGAACTCCCGCGAACGCTCCCGAGGCCGTCACGAGCGCCGCGCCCAAAACATGCCCCGTCACAGCCGCTGCACCTCATAGTGCCTTGCCGTGCCGACGCCGGATATTACCACCAGCGCCCCGAACGCGCCGCACTCCAGCAGCGGGCGGTACACGCTGCGGCGGCGCAGCTCCTCCAAGCTGCCCGCGTGCGCCGTTGCGTATACCCCCACGCCGCAGCCGAAGCAGCCCAGCGCCGCCTCCGCGTCGCCCGGCGCGGTCAGCTCGTCCATAGCCACAATGTCGGGGCTCATGGCGCGCAGCATAAGCACAGCCGCCCGCGCCTTGGGCATGAAGCTCATAACGTCCGTGCAGCGGCCGAGGTCAAAGCCCTCCCCCGCCAGCTCCCCGCGCTCGTCCGCCGCGGCCACGCGCCTGCCCGCGTCCGAGGCGCGGCGTATCAGCTCGCGCAGGAATGTTGTCTTGCCTCCGCCCGGCGGCGAGATGATGAGCGCGGAGACTCCCTCGGCAACAATGCGCTCCGCAGCCGCTGCGCCCGCCTCCCTCACCTGACGCGGCACACGGATGGCAATGCCCGTCACGTCGCGCACGGCGCAGATTGCACCGTCCGCCGCGCTGCCGCACACTCCCACGCGCACGCCCTCCGCCGTGCAGACAAAGCCCTCGCGCAGCTGCCCCGCATAGGTGTGGAACGATGAGCGCGTGGCGGCGTTCAGCGTGTAGTCCAGCCAGCGCCGCCCCGTCCGCTCTGCGTGAAACGGCCGCTCCTGCCCGTCTATGCGCGCCGAGGGCCGTCTGCCGCAGCGCAGACGTATTTCCTCGCAGCGCTCCAGTCCGCCCAAGCGCCCCAGCGCGTCGGCCAGCTCCGGCGGCAGGAGCGCCGCCGCAGATAATAATCCAGAATGCATGTCCACTCCTCCCTTTGCAGCTATCATATTCCGCCGCACGCGGCTTTATGACTGCAAAGTGAGCGCAAAAACGCGCCGCCCCATCACGGCTTTGCAAAACCGTTCCGAGGCAGCGCGCTGACGTTATTTATATCTCACTCAAGTACGAAAAATCCGCTTCGGCAGGCCGCGGAAGAGACGTGTGTACACCCTGACCATTTGCCCCGCGACTATGGCGGCGATAATCGTGCCCTCGCGCACACCGAGCAGCTTGCGTTCAAACACAAGGCCAATCGCCGCCGCAATGGCGACAAAGGTCACGTCTATGGCCGTCCGCACCTTGCCGTAGTCCTTTTTCAGCAGTTTGGCGGTCACGCGGACAAATGCGTCGTAGGACAGCATTCCCACGTCGGCAATAAGCTCTATGTATATGCCGAAGGCCATAACCGCGCAGCCCAGCAGCAGGAAAATCAGCTTCGCCAAGTACGAAACCGGCTCCAGCCCGCCGAGGAGCAGCATAAAGAAGTCCACCAGATAGCCGAATGTGACCGCCAGTACCGCCTGCACGATAATGTCGTCCGCCCTTGTCTGCCGCCGCAGCATGATTATCTCCGCCGTAATAAGCGCCGCCTGATAAATTACAAGCCATGTGCCGAGCGATATGTTATCAAAAACAAGCGACAGACTGTAAGAAATGGCAACGCTCGGCGAGGTTCCCAGCGACGCCTTTGTTATAAGCGCCACGCCGAACGCGCATATCAGCAGCCCCGCGAGCAGCACAGCGTAACGCTTTACCCGTTCCTTTCCGCACATAGCAAGCGCCCTCCCTCTGCGCTATGACGTTCAGCCCAAACCGGTCTCCACCTTGTCCAGCAGCTCATTGAGCGTGTGCAGCTCCTCGCGCGAGAGGCACAGCAGCAGCTCTCCGCCCGCGACGGTGCCGTTTTTCTTGAGGATTTCGCACAGCTCGCGCCCCTCGGCCGTCAAATGCACGGGGCGCTCACGGCCGTCCTCCGCCGACACCGTTGCCGTCAGGTAGCCCCGCTGCTTGAGCCGCTCCACTAAATTTCTCGCCGCCTGATGACTTATTGCAAGGTGGGTCTTCAGCGCGCTGACCGTCGCGCCGTCGTTCTTGTCAAAAAACATCATGGTTTCCGACTGACCCGCCGTTATGCCAAGCGGCTTGAGGTGCCCGCCGCGCACGTTCAGCAGCAGTCTGCCTATGCGCAGCAGCTTTCTTGTGGTTAAAAATACTTCGTTGTCCTTGTTTTCCATAATGCGCACTCTCTTGAAAAATGTACAACCTGTTGTATATTATTTTACCACTCCCCTGCATATTTGTAAACACAAACAGCAAGTGCGGTGCGTAAAAAAATTAAGCGTCCGTTTTGTGCGAGACGCCTAAATAAATTGCAGTATTCACTAAATTTTTGGCTGTTTAGCTGTCAGATTTGCAAATCAGCCAAGCAGCCGGAGAGATTTTTGTTGCCAAGAACGGGTTTATGGACGGCAAGATAAGCGCTTCGGAAAACCGCATGATGGCGTACTCTGAATCAGAAATTATGCCCAAGTTCAACATTCTGGCCGAGGAGCAGCAGATGATATGGGACAAGATGGTCTCCGGCGACAGGGTGGACAAGTTGGAGGAGGACGTCTCCTTTCTCCAGACGGTTTCAAGAATACACAGCGAGCAAATTGCGGAGGTGGAGATATACTTGATTGCTGAAAGCGGAACAGTCCTTGATACACCGGTTCCGGTAGTCGTGGACTTTGTCAGTGAGCTCTCCGCAGCAGTCAATATGCCGACTGACCTCATTTTACCGAATTACCGCCCGTGCCGTTTTTGGCATGGGCGGCAATAGTTTGACGCAATGATAGTCCGTAAAGACGGGGACAGGCGAAATATCCGAGAAATTTACTGTCAGCAGAGGCGGTAGCCCGCGGGAACGGAGTCGTCCAGCATAAGCAGGTGCAGCTTTTCCTCGCCGTTTTCCTCGCGCACGGCGGAGAGCAGCATACCGTTGGACTCCTTGCCCATCATCTTGCGCGCGGGGAGGTTCAAAATGGCAACAACGGTTTTGCCCACCAGCGTCTCAGGCTCGTAGAACTTGTGGATTCCCGAAAGAATCTGGCGCGGGGTGCCGCTGCCGTCGTCAAGGGTGAAGCACAGCAGCTTTTCGCTCTTCTTCACGGCCTCGCACTTCAGCACCTTGCAGACGCGCATATCGCACTTGGCGAACTCGTCTATGCTGACGTCGGGCAAAACGGGCTCCACTGCGGGTGCGCTCGGCGCGTTCAGCGCTTCCAGCGCCTCCAGCTCTTTTTTGGCGTCAATGCGCGGGAACAGCGCCTCGCCCGCCGAGACAGCGGCACAGGCGGGCATTGCGCCCCACGCGGCTACGCTCTCCCATGTGCGGGCGGCGGCGGGCGCGCCTATGCGGTCAAGAATTTTTTCACAGGTCTCCGGCATTATTGGAGTGAGCAGCACCGCGGAAATGCGGCAGGCCTCCAGCAGATTGTACATGATTGACGCCAGACGCGCGCGCTTTGTCTCGTCGCGGCTCAGCACCCACGGCGCCGTCTCGTCAATATACTTGTTCGCGCGCGAGAGCAGGCGGAACACCTCGGCAATGCCGTTTTGCAGCTGGAACTTGTCCATCTGCTCGGCGTACTTCTTGCGCAGGGCGGAGCCGACTTCAATGAGCGCGGCGTCCTCCGTTCCGGCCTCGCGCTCCGCGGGGAGCGTGCCGCCGAAGTACTTGACAATCATGGCCGTCGTGCGGCTGACAAGGTTGCCGAGGTCGTTGGCGAGGTCGGTGTTTATTGTGCTTATCAGCAGCTCGTTGGAGAATGTTCCGTCTGAGCCGAAGGGGAATGTACGCAGCAGGAAAAAGCGCAGCGCGTCCACGCCGTAGCGGTCGGCGAGCTGGTAGGGGTCAACCACGTTGCCCTTGGACTTGGACATTTTTCCTCCGTCCAACAGCAGCCAGCCGTGGCCGTAGACCTTTTTCGGCAGCGGCATCTCCATACTCATGAGCATGGCCGGCCAGATAATGGAGTGGAAGCGCACAATCTCCTTGCCCACAATGTTCACGCCCGGCCAGTATTTTTCGTAGTCGTCATACTTGTCGTTTTCGTAGCCCAGAGCGGTCACGTAGTTGAACAGCGCGTCCACCCAGACATAGACGACGTGGCCGGGGTCGAAGTCCACGGGTATGCCCCATGTGAAGCTCGTGCGGCTGACGCACAGGTCCTCAAGGCCGGGCTTGATGAAGTTATTTATCATCTCGTGTACGCGGCTGCGCGGCTCTAAAAAGTCCGTGTCCTCCAGCAAATGCTGCACGCGGTCGGCGTACTTGGAAAGGCGGAAGAAGTAAGCCTCCTCCTCGGCGTCCTGAACCTCGCCGCCGCAGTCTGGGCACTTGCCGTCCACAAGCTGCGTCTCCGTCCAAAAGCTCTCGCAGGGCTTGCAGTACTTGCCGACATACTTGCCCTTGTATATGTCGCCCTTGTCGTGCATCTTGCGGAAAATGCGCTGAATTGCCTTAACATGGTAGTCGTCCGTGGTGCGGATAAAGCGGTCGTTGGATATATTCATCAGCTTCCACAGGTCCAGCACGCCCTTTTCACCGGCAACTATGCGGTCAACGAACTCCTTCGGCGTAACTCCCGCGGCCTTGGCCTTGTCCTCAATCTTCTGGCCATGCTCGTCTGTGCCGGTCAAAAACAGCACGTCGCAGCCCTGAAGCCGCTTGTAGCGGGCAATGGCGTCCGTGGCAACGGTGCAGTAGGCATGGCCTATGTGCAGCTTGTCCGAGGGGTAGTATATCGGCGTTGTGATGTAAAAGGTGTTTTTCTCCATGTTGTGCTTCCTCTCTCATTTATATTCTCCGCAGTGCGCGGGCACTGTTTGCTGTTTTATTCAACCGGCGTCGTCGGCTCGACTTCCATGTCAGAGCCGCTGTCCGTGGGCGGCGTTGTCTCCGCGGGCTCGGTGGCTGCCGTCTCTGTCTCGGCGGGAGTTTCAGTCTCGGCGGGTGTCTCTGTCGGCGTCGGAGTCTCCGTCGGCTCCACGGTCGGTGTCGGCGTCTCGGTCGGCTCCGCGGTCTCCTCCGGCCAGTCTATGTCAGCGTCGTGGTAGTGGTAGTAGCTGCTGGACTCAAGGCTGCGGGAGAGCAGCGTGCCGCTGCTGTCGTAGACGGAGCGGTAGGTGTAAGCCTTGTAGCCGACTTGTACAGTCGTGTATTCACTGTCATATACCGCTTCGGTGCCATAGGTCATTTCCACGTAGCTGCCGTCCACGTCCGTGCCCCAAATCTCCACGTAGACCTGACCATTTTCCACCCAAGAGAGTATCCTTATCGGGTAATCGCGGTTATTTGTGAACCTGAACTCCGGCCCGCCCCACGACACCGTGGCGTCCAGTCCCGGGGGAACGTAGCTGACGGGGAAGTAGTGGCAGGTGCGGGAGTTTATCGTAAGATTGGCGTAGAGCGCGCAGTAGTAGATTGTGGAGGACACTTGGCATATGCCGCCGCCGTACTCCATAACCGTCTCGCCGTTGGAGTAGGCTCCGGCCTCCAGATAGCCGTTTTCCGCCGTGCGCTCGCCCAGCGTGGTGTTGTAGTCAAACTGCTCGCCCGGCATGAGCACTGTATTGTTGCAGCTCTCAGCCGCCAGCGTGACGTTGGCAATGCGGTTGGAGCTGCTGCCGGAGAGGCTGGTGGACTTGCTGCTGAGCAAATCCGCAAACAATATGCTCTCCAAATATTCCGTCGTGACCTCCGGCTCGGTAACGGTCAGCGGTATCACAACCTCGTCGCCGTAGTCGGCGGCCTCCCACGCGCTGCGCGCCTCGTCAATGCTGAAGCTGATGCCGTTTATGTGCTCGGTCACGGAGTCCGTCTCGGGGTCATACTCCGCGTCCTGCGGCTCGCAGCACACGGTGTCGTATATGGTCTGCAAATCCAGCTCATCGCCGTTTATGACACCGT
This sequence comes from Oscillospiraceae bacterium, assembly GCA_021202845.1. Taxonomy (GTDB): domain Bacteria; phylum Bacillota; class Clostridia; order Oscillospirales; family Oscillospiraceae; genus JAJQCF01. The sequence goes on along the minus strand of JAJQCF010000007.1, from coordinate 23,419 downwards.
CGTACTCTATAGTGCCGAAAGAGCCGCTCAAAATGGCGTCGCGCACAAGGGCGTAGACCTCGTCGGTGTCTATGGTGATGGACGAAGCGCCCTTGACGACGACAATGCTGTCCTCGCCTATCGTCATGTCATTATTCATCAGCGCAAGGTTGACCTCGTAGACAACATTTTCAATCATTGCGCGGACTGCCGTCTCGTCAATCTCGGTTATATCGTCCGTCGTGATATCCATGCCGACAAAGCAGCACTTGAGGTAGGAAACAAGCCCCGCCGCCGCGTTGCTGCCGCGCATGGTGTCCCACGCGGAGCGCACTATCTCCGCCGAACTTTTGGCCACTCCCGCGTCCTCGGCGGTGACGACAAGCGTATTGTCCATAGGCAGCAGCACCGTCACGGAGTTGTCCGCGCTCTCGGAGTACACGTCGTTGACGGCGGCGACGGCCTCCGTGAGGCTCATTCCGCCGATGTCTATGCCGTCAACCGTCACCTTGGGGTAGAACGTGTCTATGTTCCTCACCGCCACCGCGCCCGCGGCGCCGCCTATGACGAGCGCGACCAGCACGACGCAGACTACTATAAGTATTATCCTTGCCTTTTTGCCCGCGCCGGACGCCGATTTTGCGTGTGTCGGGCGTTTTTCAGTGCGGGAGGACGGTTTCTTTTTTTCGTTGTTGCTGCCGTATAGTTTCATCTTGTCATGTTTCTCCGTTCAGTTTGTCTGTTTTTCTCTCTCACGGCTGCGGTAGAATATTTCCTCTCCCGCGGGCAGCTCCTCGTGCTCGGCAAAGAGACTTTCGGCAGCCATCCACGGGTTGCCGGAGGCTCTCAGCGCCGCCTGCTTATCCAGCAGTATGCCGATGAGCAGATTGGAAAGCAGGAAGCCGTTGGGCGTAAAGTGCCAGCGGTCGCCCTCCGTGACCGCCCAGCCCTTTTGCTCGAACTCGCACAGCGCGGATTCGATTGGCTCAAAGTCGCTTTTGAATATTCTGTGATATTCCTTTTCGGAAATACCCCGTACAGTCCTCATTCCCAGCATAATATATTCCGCCGCAAGGCCGATGAACTCTATTTTTTCATACTCGTCAATGACCTTGTCGGCGTTGTGGATACCGCTTATGTACTGCCGCAAATCCTTGACGAAGCTGTAGCGCACGCCGTCCACGCAGGAGTGCGCGCCCGCTCCGAAGCCCATGTAGTCGCGCAGCAGCCAGTATTTCATGTTGTGGCGCGACTCCCTGCCCTTGAGGCAGAAGTTGCTTATCTCGTACTGCCCGTAGCCGAAGCGCTCCAGCGTCTCCACGGTGTAGAGGTACATATCCGCCTGCGCGTCGTCGTCCGGCAGCAGAGGCGAGGACTTGTACTCGTACATGGGCGTGTTCGGATTCAGCGTCAGCGCGTAGCAGCTCAGATGCTCGGGGCGCAGCGCGAGCGCTTTGTTCAGCGTGTCCGCCCAGTCCTCCGCGCTTTGGCTCGGCAGGCCGTAGATGAGGTCGAGGCTGATGTTGTCAAAGCCCGCCTCGCGCGCGTTTTCCGCGGCGCGCACCACTTGGTCCCAGTTGTGCCTGCGGCCTATGAGCTTTAGTATGTCGTCGTTCGCGGACTGCGCGCCTATGGACACGCGGTTGAAGCCCTCGTTTCTCAGCAGCTTGAGGTCGCGCTTTCTCACGCTGTCGGGGTTGACCTCAACCGTAACCTCGGCTGTCTTGTAGACGAGCGCGTTAATTTTGAGGCAGTTGAAAATTTCGCACAGCTTGCGCGCGCCGTAGTAGCTCGGCGTGCCGCCGCCGAAGTACACGGTGTCTATGTGGTGCTGGCGCAGCTGGGGGCCGGCCTCGCGTATGTGGCCGAGCAGCGCCGCGTGGTAGCGCGGCATCAGCTTTTCGCTGCCCGCGTAGGAGCAGAAGTCGCAGTAGCCGCACTTGGAGGCGCAGAACGGTATGTGAATGTAAACGCCGAGCCGCGGGTCCATGTGCAGTTACCTCCTCAGGCAGCCTACTATATACAATACAGCAAAAATGGAATTATGTCAACTCAAAACAGCGCGCAGACCAGTTCCGCGTACTCAGAGGAGTCGTCCAGCGGCAAATCCGCGATGAGCTTGGCCTGACAGAGCAGTATCTTCGCCAGCTTTTCGGCTCTTTCGGGGTCTTCCGTATATGCCTTTTGCAGCGCGGCAAAGGCGGGGTGCTCGCCGTTTATCTCCAGCACCTTGCGCGCCGTGACTTTTTCTCCCGTGCCGTTGGGCAGGCTGCGGAAATATTTTTCTACCTCCAGCGTAATCTCGCCCTCGGTTGTGAGGCAAACGGGGTGGGTCTTGAGCTTGTGGCTCAGGCGCACGGCCTCGACCTCGCCGCCCAGCTTGTCCTTGACGAAGTCCAGCAGGGAGCGGTTTTCCTCTTCCTTTTTCTCCGTGTCGGCCTTCTGCATATCCGTTTCCAGACCGAGGTCGTCCACGCTGACATTGCAGAACTCCTTGCCGTCCCAGTCGCCCATCATGCTGACAACAAAGGCGTCCACATCCTGCGTCATGTACAGCAGACCGAAGCCCGCGTCCAGAACCTGTTCGGCCTGCGGCAGATGAGCCGCGCGCTCGGCGTTGTCCGCGGCGGCGTAGTAGATAAACTTCTGGCTCTCCGGCATTTTCTCAACATAGCCGGCAAAGGAAATAAGCCCCTCGCCGAAGGAGTTGGGATAGACGAGCAAGTCCTTGATAAGCTCCTTCTTCGCGCCGTAGTCGGAGACAAAGCCGTACTTGAGCTGGGTGCCGAAGCTGTTCCAGAACTTCTCGTAGCTTTCGGGGTCGCTGTCCATGAGCTTTTTCAGCTCGCTCTTGACCTTCTTTTCAAGGTTTGTGGAGATGACCTTGAGCTGGCGGTCGTGCTGCAGCAGCTCGCGCGAGATGTTGAGGCTGAGGTCGGGGGAATCCACGACGCCGCGCACAAAGCGGAAGCACTCCGGCAGCAGGTCGGCGCAGTTTTCCATTATCATCACGCCGCTGGAATAGAGCTGCAAACCGGGCTTGTAGTCGCGGGTGTAGAAGTCGTAGGGAGCCTTGGCGGGGATGAACAGCATGGCCTTGTAGCTGACCGTGCCCTCCGCGTTCACACGTATGACGGCCACAGGGTCCTCCGAGTCGTGGAACTTTTCCTTGTAGAACGCCTTGCAGTCGTCGTCGGTGACGGACTTTTTGCTGCGCTGCCAAATGGGTACTTGGCTGTTTATGGTCTTGTCCTGCGGCTCGTTGACGTATTCCTTTTTCGGCTCGCCCTTGTCGTCTGTCTCGCCGGTCTCGCGCTCGACCCAGTTGTCCACGGTCATTATGATAGGCCAGCGCACGTAGTCGGAATACTTTTTAATAAGCTCCTGCAAGCGCCAAGAGTCCAAAAACTCGCTGTATTTGTCCTCCTCCGCGTCGGGCTTGATGTGCATTATAACGTCGGTGCCGACGCCGTCTTTTTCGCACTCGGTGACGGTGTAGCCGTCCGTGCCGGAGCTCTGCCACATATACGCCGTCTCCGCACCGTAGGCCTTGGAGATGACGGTGACGGCGTCGGAGACCATAAACGCGGAGTAAAAACCGACGCCGAACTGGCCGATAATATCAATTTTCGCCTTGTCGGCGGATTTTTCGTCGAGGTCGTTTTTGAAACCCAGCGAACCGCTGTGGGCGATGACGCCGAGGTTGTTTTCCATGTCCTCGCGGCTCATGCCGATACCGTTGTCGGAAACGGTGAGCAGGCGGTTTTCCTTGTCCGCGCTGACGCGGATGCGGAAGTCACTGCGCTTCATGCCGACGCTGCCGTCGGTGAGCGAGAGGTAGCAGAGCTTGTCGATGGCGTCGCTGGCGTTGGAGATTATCTCACGCAGAAATATTTCGCGGTGCGTGTAGATGGAGTTAATCATCATGTCCAGCAGACGCTTGGATTCAGCCTTGAACTGTTTTTTAGCCATTTGTGATAGCCTCCTGAAAATATTTTATATGCTGTAGATTATATCACTTGCAGTAAATATTTCAAGCGTACAGCGCGGAAGTTAATAAATTTTTCAATACTTTCGTTTTTTCCCGCCCTTCCGCGGGGCGAATATTTGTTGAATTTTGCTGTCGCTCCGCATCTTGATATTGCGGCCGCGGCGCGCTATAATCTGCCTATTGAAAAATCTTTCGGGAGGCGTGAGGAAATTATGCGCGGGAGCGAGAGGAACAGAGCGCTGGCGGCGGACGCGGTGCTGCTGCTGGTGGCCGCAATATGGGGCGGCGGCTTTGTCGCGGGCAAGCTGGCGCTGGAGGGGCTGCCGCCCGTGGCAATTTTGGTCTACCGCTTCTGCGGCTCGGCGCTCATACTGGGCGTGGTGTTCGCCAAGCGCATTGCCCGCGCCGACCGCTATATGATAAAGTGCGGCTGTCTGCTGGGCGCGCTGCAATTTTTGGGGCTGATGGTGCAGATGGTCGCGCTGCAATACACCACGTCGGCCAAGCAGTCGTTTTTGGCGGCCACATACGTCTGCTTCACTCCCCTGACGGCGTGGCTGCTGACAAAGGTCAAGCCCACGGCGCGCGACGGCGCGGCGGCGCTGGCGGCAATAGTCGGCGTGGGCTTCATCAGCCTCAATTCCGCCTTAGAGGTGCAGGCGGGCGACCCCATGACGCTGGGCTTCTCGCTGATATTCTCCGTGCAGATTGTGCTCACGGGCAAGTACGCGCGCGAGCTTGACCCGCTGGTGCTGGCATTCTTCCAGTTCTGCGCCGCGGGAGCGCTGGCAGCGGCAGCGGCGGTCGTAACGGGCGCGGATATGGTCTGCTCCGGCGCCTCGGCAGCGGGCGGTCTGGCATATCTTGTGTTTATCAACACCGCGCTGGCGCTCTGCCTGCAAAACACCGCCCAGCGCTATACCAAGGCCAGCCACACGGCGCTCATACTCTCGCTGGAATCCGTGTTTGGCTTCCTCTTCTCCATGCTCATCTACCGCGAGGCGGCGACGGCGCGCATTATCTTAGGCGGCGCGCTCGTGCTGGCGGGAATACTAATCTCCAAACTCCCCGCCCGCAAAAGCGCGAGCGCGGAGAGCCTGCCGCGTTGACAAACAGTATGGCAATAGGCAGCAATGAATAATTGCCAAAGCTCTGGATAGGTGCTATTAGTGAGCGGCAAGAGCAAAACTATGGGCTGCACCGAAATGTTTGGTGCAGCCCATATATTATTGCTCGTCAGACTTTTTACCCGCCGGAGCGGCGCATTTCGTCAAATCGGCGCGTCACTGCGTCGCCTCAGGCGCTTCTTTTGCTCTTTGCAATATACGCCTCCGCTTCTATCCTGTTAAGGTCGTACTTGTTCATAATCCGTCTCAGGATTTCGTTTTCAGGAATGTTATCCTCTTGCCACGCCTCAATAGATGCCAAAATCGCTATCTCACGTGTCAAATCCTCTACCATTTTGCACATTTGCGTTCGACCTCCTTCTGTCTCCTTAAAGTAGCGTACCCTGTCAGCCAAAACATCATAATACATATCCGCCGCAGAAATACACCTAAAATCATGCATCAGTTTTCCAATCGGATTTGTCTCATCACTGTATGCGCCATTCACATAAATGATATGTGAGCCATCGCCAAAAGGCGTGTGCCCCAGCTCTTCAACCGTGCGGTCGATGTGATACATTGGGAGTCCGCCGCCCAGCACATCATTTTCTGTAATGAAAATAACATAAGCCGGTTTCAATCGCGGAATTTTGTCTCCCGTTTTTGCCAATTTTGAATCAAGTAAGCTGCTGTTTAAGCGTGCGCGCTCCGCTCCCGCGCCTCGGTTGGCGCGCTGGATTTCTACGTCAAAATTTTCGCCTTTGCTGTCTACTGCGTGGATATCAAGGCGAACAGAACGACCATTTGAATTTTTGATTTCAAACTGCCCTGTCGTCTCCGTAACTATCAGTTCAGCGTCATTAAGAATAATGCGAAGCAGTAACTGTGTAGTCTCAATATCTCCGCCAAAAACCAATGTCATAAAGTCATTATCCAACAGCCGAAAATTTTTTGTCAGTTGAATATATTCCGAGCTTGTCTGCGTCTCCGCTCTTTCGCTCTGACCCATCGGCGCTCACCGCCTCTCTCCATAGATGAATATGCCGCATCTTTTGTAACTATAGCTTACCACAAAGCCGGCCAACTAATCAAGGTCTAATTTGCGAACATTCAATAATATTTTGCGGTTATTTGTCATTTTACCTGTGCCGTCGCCTTTTTAGCGAGCCTGCCGCGTTGACAAACAGCGGCGGTTGATTTATATTTGATGTATACCGAAAGATATTAACGAGGGAGTGAAGTCATGTACACAAACTTGGACGAGCTGAAAGCGGAGTGCCTGAGCTGTCGGCGCTGCCAACTCTGCGAGACGCGGACCAACGTGGTTTTCGGCGTGGGCAGCAAGAGCGCGGAGGTCATGTTCATCGGCGAGGGGCCGGGCGAGAATGAGGACTTGCAGGGCGAGCCGTTCGTGGGCCGCGCGGGCAAGCTGCTGGACGATATGCTGGAGATGATTGACCTCGACCGCTCAAAAATTTATATCGCCAACATGGTCAAGTGCCGCCCGCCGCAAAACCGCGACCCGCTGGGCACGGAGCAGGACGCCTGCGCGCCGTGGCTGACGGAGCAGATACGGCTTATAAACCCGCGCATAATCGTCTGCCTCGGGCGCATTGCCGCCATGCGCTTCATAAAGCCGGACTTCAAGATAACCCGCGAGCACGGCCAGTGGACGCAGCGCGACGGGCGCATGATAATGGCGCTCTACCACCCCGCCGCGCTCCTGCGCGACCCGCGGCGGAGTAACGATAAGCTACGTCTGCGCGCTGGCGACGGAGCCTGACTTCCGCGGGCGCGGAGCCGCCTCCGCCGTGCTGCGCGAGATAACGCAAAACTGCTTCGCCTCCGGCGCGGACGCCGTCTACCTGCACCCCGCGGACGCATCTCTGGCGCGGTGGTATGCGGAGGCTTTCGGCATGACGCCGCTGGGCAGCTTCGACTATGCCGAGCTGCCGCTTGACAGCGGCGCCGCTGACATAAGCGAGCTGACGGGCGCGCAGTACGCTGAGCGCACCCCCGCCGCCGTCTCCGCGGAGCTGGCCTGCGCCGCCGCGGTGTACGGCAGCCGCTTTTTTGAGTGCAAAGGCGGCTGCTTCACCGTCTCGCCGCGCGGGGAAACGGCTCTCGTCTGCTCCCTGCCGCCCGACTGCGCCCCCGCCGCCGTCTCCGCCTGCCGCGCCTTGGGCTGCCGGCACGCCATAGTAAGGCGTTCGGCGGCGTTCGCCGAGGGCAAGGAGGTCTCCGTGCTGGCGGCGGCAAGCAGGGTTGACATAATTGAAGAGCTGAAAAAGCTGTCCTTTCCCGTTTTGCTGGACTGATTTTGTGTTGACATACGGCGATTTTGTCACTTTACACCGAGTACACAATTTGTTTACATAAAAAATATTCAACTTAATACTTTTGTAATGAATCCTCGCTTGCTTTTGTAATATTTTATTGTTATTATAATACTCGCAAGAGACAGTTTCATCTTTTTCATTTTGTCCTCATCCCATAAACAGCCACGGTACTATGTCGCAGTACCGTGGCTCTTCCTTATTACTTTTAATAAAATCGAGGCAAATCGACTTTTTCTCTTGTGGTTTACGTGATAATTTGTTAAGCTATATTTAATAGGATAACCCGCTGCCGCGAATAATAGAATTGAATTATCGCCCGCGTTTCACCCCCTTGGGGCGAAGCCGACGGCAGTATGGAGGTCAAGATGAAACAGGATTTTGAGCTTTTGATGTCGCTGATGACGGAACCTGCCCTGTGTGTGAGGGAGGGAAAAATAAAATCGTTCAACGCCGCCGCCGCTGCCGCTCTGCCCAAGCTGCGGGCGGGCGCGCGCGCCTCGGCGTTTTTGCCGCAGCATATTCTCTCCGGCGAGTCCGACGGCTGGTCGGCCGCCGCTATGGTGGGCGGGCGCGTATGCGACATAACGGCCGCCCGCTCCGGCGGCGCGCTGATAATAGTCCTGCGCACCCCGCCCGCCGAGAGCGGCGAGAGTGCGGACACAGAGCTGCTGTCCGCGCTCCAGTCCACGCTCGGCAACTGCCACATGGCCATTGAGATGATGTTCAATAATATAGACGAGCAGGCGCTGTCGCCCGGCGTGCGCAAGTATGCGTCCATTCTGCTGCATAGTCACTATCTTATGCAGCGCTCCGTGGGTCACCTTATGCTGGAGCGCGCCGATATGCCGCCTCGGACGGGCGCGTGCTGCAACCTGCCGGAGATTTGCTCGGACGTTGTGACAACGGCCTCGCTGCTGCTGCGCGAAACGCGCGTCACGCCGGACTACTCCACGGAGCTGGGAACGCTCTTGGTGCAGCTGGACGGAGAGTTAGCGGAGCGAGTGCTGCTGGCGCTCATCTCCGAGAGCGTGAAGCGTATGCCGCGAGGCGGCGCGCTGAAAATAACACTGACCGCCGACGACGCCGCCCGCCTGACCCTGCGCGGAGAACCCTGCGGCGAGTGCGACGAGAGCGACGGCGAGGGCACGGCCTTTGCCAAGGCCGCCGTTGTCAGGAGCGGCGGAACAGTTTTGACGGAGACGCTGCCCGCGGGCTTTGCCGTCACGCTCTCCCTGCCGCTCGCCAGCGGCGCCGAAGCGCCGATGAAAGAGCCGTGCAACGCCCCCTCGCGCTCTATGGCGCCCGTGCTCACGGAGCTGTCGCCGGTTCTCGGCAGCGAGAGTTATCTTTTGGAGTATCTTTGAGCCGTCAAAAAATGAACTGCACCAGCAGCATATAGCATATTGTTCCTCCGGCTATGGACAGCAGCATTTGCTTTTTCCAGAGGTGCAGCGCCGCGACGACGGCTATGGATGTAAGCTCCGGCAGTCCGTGGCTGCCCGTGAGCACGCTCACGCCGCGCAGGGAGTAGACGACCAGCAGCCCGAACACGGCCGCGGGCAGCACGGTACCGAGATAGCGCACATACTTTGGCGTCTCCTTCCCCGCGGGAAACAGCAAAAACGGCAGAAAGCGCGTCAGCATTGTGCCCAGCACGACCATTGCGATGGTTATTATCCGCTCTGTCAGCGTCATTGCGCGCGCCCTCCCCTCTCCAGCGGAGCGCGCAGAGCGGTCAGCAGGAGCAAAATGCCGAGCATTGCCGGTATAATAAAGTCGTCCGCGCCGAACACGAGCAGACACACAAGCGACACCGCAAGCCCCGTCAGGGAACTGACGTGCCGCTTTTCGTTCAGCCACTGGTTCAGAAATATTACAACGAACATGGCGACCATGACAAAGTCCAGTCCTTCGGTGCTGAAGCTGATAAGCGAGCCGAAAACGCCGCCCAGCGTCGCGCCCGCGAACCAGTAGAAGTGATTGAGCAGCGTGACAAAAAACATGAACCAGCCGCGGTCGACGCTGTCGGGAATCACAGCCGAGCAGTTTATGGAAAACGTCTCGTCGCACATGCCGAATATGAGATAGAGCTTTTTCAGCCCCGTGCCGCGGAACTTATCGAGCATGGAGACGCCGTAAAATAGGTGTCTCGCGTTTATCATAACCGTCAGCGCCAGCGCCTGCACGGGGTTAAAAGCTCCCAGCAGCAAATTTGCCGCCACGAACTCCACGGAACCGGCAAAAATGGTGACGCTCATAAGCATGGGGTACCAAAAGCTGAACCCCAGCGCGTTCATATAAACGCCGTAGGTCATGCCCAAGAACAAAAACCCCGCGAGTATGGGCACAGTAAACGGGAAAGCGCAGGCAAACGCTTTCCCCAAAACTTGCATTTTCTGTTTCATTATTTCTCTAAAAAGCCTCTTTTCAGCTGCGGCGGGTCGTCAGAGATTGGGTGATGTATTCAATAAACTCGGTGCGGGCAAAGTCCGCCGAGCGCAGCGCCGCCAGCGCGCATTCAGCCTCCCGCTGCACGAGCCTGCCGCATTCCTCCACGCCGAAGAGGGTGACGAACGTGGTCTTGCCGCTCGCCTTGTCGGAGCCGATAGGCTTGCCCAGCTCCTCCTGCGTACCCACGCAGTCCAGCACGTCGTCGCGTATCTGGAACGCCACGCCGAGCGACTGGGCAAAGCGTCCCGCCGCCTCCACCTGCTCCTCCGTGCCGCCGCCGAGCACCGCGCCTATCTGGCAGGCGGCGCGAATCATGTCGCTGGTTTTGTGCAGATGCACCTCGCGCAGCTCCGCTTCGGACAAAGCGCGCTTTTCGCCCTCCAAGTCAAGAATCTGCCCCGCGACCATGCCGTTTTCTCCCGCGGCTCCGGCGAGTATGGCCGTGCAGCGGACTATGCGCTCCGGCGGCGCGTCCGCTCCCGCAAGGCAGCCGAACGCCGCGGTCAGCAGCGCGTCCCCCGCCAGCGTCGCCACGGCCTCGCCGTAGACCTTGTGGTTGCTGAGCCGCCCGCGGCGGTAATCGTCGTCGTCCATACAGGGCAAATCGTCGTGTATGAGCGAGTATGTGTGTACCATCTCTATAGCGGCTCCGGCCTGCAGCGCCGCCTCCGCCGTGCCGCCCACGGCCTCGCTGAACGCCATGCACAGCACGGGGCGCAGCCGCTTTCCGCCCGCCAGCAGGCTGTAGCGCATGGCCTCCAGCAGCACGGCGTATGACGGCTCGTCCGCAAACTGCGCCCGCAAAAATTCCTCAACCCGCTCCTGCTTCCGCTTCAGCTCCGAATGAAAGTCCGCCACAGTGCATCTCTCCTCCGCAATATACTGTTTGCGGCGTCATGCGCGCCGCGTTAATCCATACAAATACTATAGCATGACTTCGTCCTTTTGTAAATCGAGAGAGAATATTTTAAAATTTTTTTAATATCGCGGCGAGATTCGCAGAAAGCCCTTGAAAAAGAGCGCGAAAAGTGCTAATATTTTATTGGTGAATCAACGGCGCGAGCCGCACACGATATTATGAAAGGAAGTTTTCCCAATGAGCTACAAAGTTACAATGAAGAACGAGGCCGTCCCCTACGAGGCTCCCGGCCATTTTGACGTGCGCACCACTCGTCTGCACAACCCTGCCGAGGTGAACGAAGGCACCATTGTCAACGGCCTGTCCCACTTCCTCCCCGGCGGCGGCGCTGACTATCTTCCTGCGAACTTTGAGATGATTTATTACATAATCTCCGGCGAGATGACCGTCACTATGGGCAACGACGACGAGACCACCACCGACTACGTTCTTCATGCAGGCGACTCCGTCCACTTCGGCCCCGGCACCAAGCGCGGCTGCAAAAACACCGGCACCGAGTCCGCCCAGATGCTCACCATCATGATTAAGCCCATCAAGAAATAAGATTTACAGCATCACATAAAAAAGGCACTCTGTTCACGTTGACAGAGCGCCTTTTTTCTATCCGCGGAGCTTAGTCCAGCTTCAAATCGTTTTCCTTTATCCAGCCTATTTTGCGCAGGAGCAGGGCGACGGCCCAGCTGATTACGGCGGGGAGGACGATGCTCACCAGCAGCAGCCCCAGCCAGTCGAAGGCTGCCGGGACAATCGCCGCCGCGCCGTTGGCGATTGCGGCCTCGCTGGGTGACGCCCAGCCCGTCCACACGCCTATCGGGCCGCAGAGACCGCAGGTGCCCATGCCGGAGTTCACCGCCGCGCCGTTCATCTCCAGCTTGAAAATGCAGGTGGCCACCGGCCCCGTCACGGCGCTGGCTACGATTGGCGGTATCCATATGCGCGGGTTTTTAACTATGTTGCCCATTTGCAGCATACTGGTGCCCAAGCCTTGGCTCACCAGCCCGCCCCAGCGGTTCTCGCGGAACGACATCACCGCGAAGCCCACCATGTTCGCGCAGCAGCCCGCGAGCGCCGCGCCCCCGGCCAGCCCCGTCAGGGAGAGCGCCGCACAGATTGCCGCCGAGGATATGGGCAGCGTCAGCGCAATGCCCACGACCACGGAAACTATTATGCCCATCACAAACGGCTGCTGCGTGGTCGCCCATACTATCAGGCGGCCGACTTGGCTCGCCGCCGTGCCTATGGGCGCCGCAATCAGCGCGGCCAAGCCCACGCCCACCAGCACGGTCACGAGCGGCGTGACGAGTATGTCAATCTTCGTCTCCTTGGAAACCAATTTGCCGGCCTCGGCCGCAATGCAGGCCGTGACGAGCACCGCCAGCGGGCCGCCAGCGCCGCCGAGCTGGTTCGTGGCGAAGCCGACGGTGACGAGCGAGAACAGCACCATTGCCGGAGCGCGCAGAGCGTAGCCTATAGCCACCGCCATCGCAGGCCCCGCCATGAGCGAGCAGCACTTGCCCACGGTGTAGCCCACGTCGTTGAGCGTGAACACGGTCGCCGTGAGCGCGCCTATGTGCAGCTGGGAGCCGAGGGTGTCCAGTATGGTGCCGATGAGCAGCGAGCAGAAAAGTCCCTGCGCCATAGCCCCCAGCGCGTCCACGCCGTAGCGCCGCGCGGAAAACTCAACGTCCTTGCGCTTGCAAAAAGCCGCAAACGCCCTAAAAAACTTTTTCATAATCTAAGAAGTCCTCTCCAATGTTGTCATGTGTCAAGACACGTATCAATAATATACTCGCTGTGTGTGCGCTTGTCAACAGAATTTTTTGCGAAAAGAGAAAATTTTTTAGTGTGAAACGTGAAAATGTCAAAATTGAAAAAATTCCGTGTTGACAATTCGCGGCGGAAGTGCTATTATACTAAGGCGTTGAAAATGCGCAGTGCGCGCGAGTGGTGGAATTGGCAGACTCGCTAGATTCAGGTTCTAGTGCTCACTCCGGGCGTGCGGGTTCAAGTCCCGCCTCGCGCACCATAAAGCACCTGTCTTGTCCGATTGGACGAGGCAGGTGCTTCTTTTTTTCAGCATATGCGATTATATTTTCTTCTCCAGACACACGAGCTGGACGCCTGCGATTCCGTTGAAGACGCAGCTCACCGTCCCCTGCTCTTTGAAGCCTAACTTGGCGTACATGGCGCGGGCGGATTTATTTTTTACCTGCGTGTCCATTCGCAGATAGCGGCAGCCCTGCGACAGGGCGTAGGATTCGTAAAATTCCATGAATTTTCGCGCGCAGCCGCGGCCGCGCTCTTCGGGGGTAACAATCAGCGTATGCAAAACCATGACCTCCGATGCGGGCACATCGTACTGCCAGCGGCAGTCGGCGTATTCGGGGACTTGAATCTGATTTATTATGCCGGTGGCCACGATTTTTCCCTCAATGTCATCGACGAAGAGGTCGCCTCTGCTCACCGCGTCTGCGGCCGTCTGCTTTGTGGGGTAGACGCCGCGCGCCCAGCCCACTGTCAAGCGCCCTTGCTCCTCCTCGGTGTGGACCTTGGAGTATATTTCAGCGACTGACTCAATGTCAGCCGTCACAGCTTTTCTTATCATGTCGGTACTTGTCCTTTATGTTTATTTGTTTTCAAAAAGCTCCTGAACGACCTCGAGGAAGCGCTTGGCGGAGGGGTTGGTCATTCTGGTGTGCCATGCTATGACGTATGTGCGGATTGTGTCACTGCCGGGTATGCGGATAAACTTCACGTTCTCCGCGTAAAACACACGGCTGAGCGCCTCAGGGATTATGGATATGCCCGCGCCGGCGCCCACGCTGAGCAGCACAGCCTCCGCCCTGTCGTACTGGCAAACGACATTCGGCTCATAGTTGCGCGCGGCGCACACGCGGCGTATCTCGTTGTAGAGCGCGGGGCCGTCCGTCTCGCTTACGTCGATGTAGCGCTCGCCCTTCAGGCGCGAGAAGTCCAGCGGCTCGTTGGCCAGCGGGTGGTCGGCGGGCATGGCGACGCACAGGTAGTCGTGGTGGGAAATCATGCTCTGGAACGTCTCCCCCGCGGGAACCATTTCCTGTACCGCGAAGTGGAAGTCGTACTTCTGCTCGTTCATTGCCAGCACCTGACTTCTGCCGGAGGTAAAGGTTATGTCCGTCAGCACATCCGGGCAGCGCTTGGAGAAAACGGCCAAGCAGCGGCTGAGAACGGCGCTGGAGGTCGTCAGGGCGGAAATGCTCAGGCGGCCGTTGTCGCCCTTGCCCAGCTGTCTGACGCGGAACACGGCTTTTTCCGCGTTGTTGACTATCTCTATGGCGTCGGGCAGGAACTCCATTCCGGCCTCGGTTATCGTAACACCCTTGCGCGAGCGTATGAAAAGCTCTGCGCCCAGCTGCTTTTCAAGGTCAACTATAGAATAGCTCATGGCTGGCTGAGATATGCCGCAGCGGCGCGCCGCCTCCGAAAGACTCAGGGTCTGCGCCACGGTTATAAAATATTTGAGTTGGCTTATATCCATTTGCATTCACCTCATAAGGTTATTATGCTCAATTTTCGGTATAAAGTCAAGCAAAACACGCAGGAAAAGCAATAATTTCTTAAAATGCTGCAATAACCTTAATGGATTTTGTTATAACTCGCAGCGTTTCAGTCAAGTGTTATGCCCGTCAACTCCTCAAATTCCGCAGCGGAGCCGACGCAGAGCCACGCGGAGCCTTGGTCGTCCGCGCAGTAGAGCGCGCCTTCCTGCGCCGCGACTGAGAACACAGCGCCGTTATACCGCACTGTGCATACCGCCTCGCTCGGCAGCGCGTCCACATACTCCGCCGTCTCCAGCGCCGCCAGCAGCGCCTCCGACGTCGCGTCGTCAAACATCATTTCCATGTCACCGGCCGCGACTGTCAGGTCTGTCTCGGCCGCGCGGCTCTCGGCAGCTTCCGCAGCTTCGTCCGTTTCAGCGGAGGCGGCGTTGGTTCCAATCGAATAGCCGTAGTCGTCCGCCGCGGCGCCCGCTGCCGCGTCTCCTGCGTCAAAGAGCTGCGTGTCTTCGGCGGCGTCCTCCGCCATTTCCGCCGTCTCCGGCTCCGCCCACTCCTCGTCTGCGGCGGATGCGGAGGTCGTGGTCGAGGTTGAATGCGAGACTGAGGCGCTCGTGTCGGAAGAACCCGAACGGCCCGTGAGCGCTCCGCTCTCGGCGGCGGCGAATATGCCGACTGCCACCACAACGCAGGCCGCGGCGGCGTAGCCCCAGCGGCGGAGCCTGACGAGTGTGGGGCTGCGCTTTGCCATTGCCGCGCCCTCCGCGGCTATTTGGCGCACGCTGCGGTTATCCTCCGCGTTGGCGCGCACGGCGTCCATAATGCTCTCGTGCATTCCCGCGGGAGGCTCCGCCGCGGGCATTTCGGCGGAGAGCGCGAGCATATCCTCGTAAAACGCCCTGCACTCGGGGCAGACGGCGATATGCTCCATAGCCTCGCGCGTCTCGTCCGCGGCGGCCTCGCCGTCCAGCATTGCGCTTATTATTTCCATGTATTTCTCACACTCAGCCACGGCTGTCGCCTCCTTCCGTATATTCAGACGCAGCAGAGGCGAAAAAGTTCCCGTCCTCGGCTAAAAATTCTCGCAATTTTTTTCTCGCGCGGAAAATGCGTGTGCGCACGGTGTTCTCCGTTATTCCCAATTCCGCGGCAATCTCGGCGTAGCTCATGCCGCCCAGCGCGCACAGCTCCAGCGGGCGGCGGAAGCTCTCCGGCAGCTTATCCAGCGCCGCGCCGAGAGCCTCGCTACGCTCGCGGCGCTCCAGCGTCTCCTCCGGCGTGGGCGCGGGGTCGGCGGGCGGGGGCGGCGCGCTTTCGTCGTCCAAGCCGACAGTCTCCCGCCGCCTGCGCAGCGCGTCCACGCAGACGTTGCGCGTCAGGCTGTAAACCCACACGGAAAAGCGGCTCTCCCCGCGGAAGCGCGCAAGCCCCGTGTAAGCGCGTAAAAACGCCTCCTGCGCCGCGTCCTGCGCGTCCTGCTCGTTGCCCAGCATACGCAGCGCGAGAGAGTACACCATTCTCTCCCACTCGGAGACAAGAGCGCCAAAAGCCTCGGTGTCCCCGCGCTTTACAGCCTCTATTATCCGATTTTCCTCCTCACGGGTCATTTGCCTCTCCCCCGCTCTCGAATTATTTTCTCCACGAGCGCCCGCACGTCCTCCAACGTCTCCACATGGACGGCAAGGCGGCGGTACTCCGCGGAGTGCGGCACGCCGCGCATATACCAGCACAGGTGCCGCCGCGCCTCCAAGCAGGCCACTCGCTCGCCGCGCAGCGAGGCGGAGAGGCTTATCTGCTCCAGCGCCGTCTGCATACGCGCGGCCAGCGGCGGCTCCGCGGGCGGATTTTTGCCCGCAAGCGCCGCGCTGCCCTGCTCGAATATCCACGGATTGCCGAAAGCGCCGCGGCCAACCATGGCGCAGTCACAGCCGGTATACTTCAAAATTTTCACCGCCGCCTCCGCGTCCCAGACGTCGCCGTTGGCGGTGACGGGTATGCTCACGGCTTTTTTCACGTCGCGGATTATGTCCCAGTCCGCGCGCCCCTCGTACATCTGCACTCTTGTGCGCCCGTGGACGGTTATGGCCGCCGCGCCCGCCTCCTGACACATTACGGCGAACTCCACGGCGTTGACGCTGCCGCCGTCCCAGCCCTTGCGGAACTTGACCGTTACGGGACAGCCCGCGTTTTTGGCGGCCTGCTCGATAATATCGCGCGCCAGCTCCGGCTTTTTCATCAGCCCGCTGCCGTCGCCGTTGGCGGCAATCTTGCCCACGGGACAGCCCATGTTGATGTCTATTATATCACAGCCGGACTCCTCCCGCGCCTTGGCCGCCATTTCGCCCATTAAAGCGGGCTCGTGGCCGAATATCTGCACGGCGGCAGGGCGGTCCTCGGGCAGAAGGCGCATGAGCGCCTCGGTCTTTTTGTCGCCGTAGCTGAGCGCCTTGGCCGACACCATTTCCGTTGTCGTCATGGCCGCGCCGTGGAGCGCGCAGATGTGCCGGAACGCCGCGTCCGTCACGCCCGCCATAGGCGCAAGCACCAGCTGTCCCGCTATGTCAACGCTGCCTATTCTCACAGCTCTATGTCCAGCCCCACGGGGCAGTGGTCGCTGCCGGTTATTTCGGGGCAGATGTAGGCCTTTTGAATTTTGTCCGCAATGCGGTTAGAGCACAGGAAATAGTCTATGCGCCAGCCGACGTTGTTCGCCCTCGCGTTGGCGCGGAAGCTCCACCAAGAGTAAGCGCCCGTCGTGTCGGGGTGTAGGCAGCGGTATGTGTCCGTGAAGCCCGCGGCCAGCAGTTCGGTCATCTTGCCGCGCTCCTCGTAGGAAAAGCCCGGGTTACCCACGTTGGCCGCGGGGCGGGCGATGTCTATCTCCTCGTGCGCCACGTTCATGTCGCCGCAGACTATGACCGGCTTGTCCGCGTCCAGACCCTGCAAATACTCGCGGAAGGCGTCCTCCCACTCCATGCGGTAGTCCAGCCGCCGCAATTCGTTTTGCGCGTTGGGGGTGTAGACGCACACAAGGCGGAACTCAGGGTACTCCAGCGTCACCACGCGCCCCTCTTGGTCGTGGTAGGGAATCCCCAACCCGTGCGTTACGCTCTGCGGCGTGTGCCGAGTGAATATCGCGGTGCCGGAGTAGCCCTTCTTTTCGGCATAGCTCCAGTAGCTCTCGTAGCCGGAGAGCAGCAAATCTATCTGCCCCGCCTGCAGCTTTGTCTCCTGCAAGCAGAAAAAGTCCGCGTCCAGCCCCCAGAAAATATCCTCAAAGCCCTTTTTCACCACGGCGCGCAGGCCGTTCACGTTCCATGAAATGAATCTCATTCGCTCGCCTCCATGCTCTCTTTATAGCCGCGCGCGTCCCGCAGACCGGCGTTGCGCAGACGCTCATGCGGGCCGTCGGCGGTCGTTTTTGTCGCCGTGGTTTTTTCGGCGACAAGGCGGTTTATTTTCACGCCCTGACGGTGAAATTTTTCCTCGTAGTCCGTCATTATCCCGCACTCGCCGTTGGCGTGCAAATCCCGCGTGACCTCGCCAACGCTCCAGCCCTCGTCCAGCATTTGCCGCTCCGACCAGTCAAAGAGCGGCAGGTTGTCCGTCTTGAAATAAATCCTGCCGCCCGTCGGCATGAGCGCGGCATATTGGCGCAGGAAGTCCGGCGCTGTCAGGCGGTGCTTGGCGTCACGGCTCTTTGGCCACGGGTCGCAGAAGTTGATGTAAATCCCGTCCACCTCGTCGGGGGCAAACAGTTCTCCCAGCTCCGCCACGTCGCGGTCCATAAAGCGCACGTTTGCCAGCCCCGCCGCCACGCAGCGCTCCATCGCCATCACCATTGCGTCCGGCACGCGCTCCACGGCGGCCAGCAGCACGCGCGGGTTCTCCGCGGCCAGACCGGCGGTGAAGCGCCCCTTGCCGCAGCCGAGTTCTACCCAGAGCTTTTCGTAGTCGGGAAATGTCTCGCGCCATTTTCCGCGCATTGCCTCGGGGTCGCTTATCTGAACGCCCGCCACCCGCTCAAGCCGCGGCAGCAGGTTCGGTTTTTTTCTCATTCGCATAAAGTTATCACGCTCCGCCACACAGCATAGCATAGTTTAGCCGCCATGTCAAAGCCGAAGTAGCGCAAATGATATTATAATGTAGAGCGCGAGCTGGACGCTAAAGAGCTGGCGCTCATTATTGAAAATTTTTGGACACGCTGACGAGCGAAAACCGCGTCATCTTCCTGCGCCGCTACTGGTTCGCCGACAGCTGCGCGGACATAGCCGCTCTTGTGGGGCTGACGGAGAAAAACATCACTGTGCGCCTGACCCGCATCCGCGCAAAAATGAAGCAATATTTAGCTGAAAACGAGGTGTTTTTATGAACGAAAAATTATTTGCCGAGGCCATGAGCGAGCTGGACGCTAAATATATCGACGAAGCGCTCAATTATCGAAAGAAAGCAAAAAAACCGCTTGGGTCAAGCGGGGCGCTGTCGCGGCTTGCCTGTGCTTGGCTATTGTCGGCGGTCTGCTTTTCAATTCGCGTCAAAGCGTCGATTCCAGCGTTTTTGTTCACCTAATGGCGGCTGACACAATGTCTGTCATGTCCTCTGTGAGCGTTGACGGTCGGACAGCGTGGTACGAGCAGGTGAATGTCTCCGACAGTGAGCTGGAAAAGTGGGTAGGAAATGAGTATCTTGACGCGGGCGCAACGACTTGGTACTGCCCGCTCGGCGCTGATAACTTGAAATACCTCATTCGTCAAGACGCCGACGGCACGCTTTCGCTCTGGGTGTTCACATCATTCGCCGCGGACGACGGCGAAACCTACACCTACGGCGATGTGCTCTCCGTCATCTACGGCGCGGACAGTGCCGAGGACATTGTGAGCATTACGACAAGCCCTTATCAGGCCAACAACACCGCGGAGGGCAAAGCGGTTCAAGATGAGGTAGGTACGCACACCTACACCGACCGCGAGGCTATCGCAGCATTCTATAACATAGTCAAAACCGTGGTCTGCTACGGAGCGGACAGGGAAAATCCCGCGGACAATACCCGCTTTTCCTACAGCTTCTCCACCGATAGCACCGACAAGCTGACCTCGGGTGAGAGCACATACGGCACACGGTGCATATCTATTGAATTTACAGACGGCGCCACATTGGACAGCTGGAAATACAGCGCGCTCAGCGGCAGCTTTTTCGAGTACGGGGGCATTTTCACGGAGCCTCTTGCCGACGCCGACGTTTATACGCTCAATGGCATCTTCGGCATTGAGTGAAGAATATAAAAGCCCGTCGGGGAGGGCGCATAAACTCCCCGACGGGCCCGCCTTTTTAAAGGCTATAAGAAAAAGAGAGGAAAAGCGAATGTGTTACGCGGAGAGGCAGTCCTCCATGTACTTGGGGCCGCCCTCGGGAATGGTGAGCTTGCAGCCGGTCTTGGAAACTACTTCCTCGACAGTGGTGTTCTTGCTTATCTCCTCCAGCACGGGGCCTTCGGGAGTGATGTGGATAACGGCAAGCTCGGTTACGATGTAGTCCACGCAGTGATAGCCGGTGAGGGGCAGGCTGGTCTTCTGCACGATTTTCGGGTTGCCCTTCTTGTCGGTGTGGGTGGACATGACTATAGTCATTCTGGTGCCGGTAACAAGGTCCATAGCTCCGCCCATGCCGGCGGCGGCCTTGCCGGGTATCATCCAGTTCGCAAGGTTGCCCTCGGCGTCGATTTCGTAAGCGCCGAGAACGGTGGCGGCAATGTGTCCGCCGCGGATATAGCCGAAGGACATGAAGCTGTCGAAGCAGCAGCCGCCCACGCGCATGGTGGAGGGAGCGCCGGAAGCATCGACAAGGTTCTCGTTGTCCGCGCCATCGGCGCCGGAGGTGATGCCGATAACGCCGTTCTCGGAGTCGAACCAGACGTCAATGCCGTCGCGGATAAACTGCATACAAAGGGTGGGCATTCCTATGCCCAGATTCACAACGTCGCCGTCCTGAAAGAACTGTGCGGTACGCCATGCAATAAATTCTCTGGTGTTAGTGGGTTGACGCATTAGTCTTCTACCTCCTTCTCAGCCTGAACGACCATATCTACTATAAAGCCGGGGGTCATAACGTCGTTGGGGTCAATCTCGCCCAGCTCAACAATGTGCTCGGCCTCGACTATAACGAAGTCGGCGGCGATAGCAAAGGGCTGGTTGAAGTTGCGGGCGGTCAGCTCATACTGTACGTTGCCCATTGTGTCCGCCTTGTAAGCGTGGATAAAGGCCACGTCGGCGCGGATAGGCAGCTCCAGAAGATAGCGCTTGCCGTTTACGGGGTCGGAGGCGTTGACAAACTTATATTCCTTTTTCTCGTCGTCCCACTCAACAATCTGCTTGCCCTCCTCAATGGGGGTGTGCAGACCGGTGGGGGTGAGAATGCCGCCGATGCCGGCGCCGCCGGCGCGAACCTTCTCACAGAGGGAACCCTGAGGGCAGAAGGTGATGTCGATTTCTCCGGCAACGACCTTTTCCATTGTCTCGGTGTTGTTGCCGATGTGGGAGCAGGTCAGGTGCTTAATGCGGTTATCGTGAACCAGCTTGCCTATGCCGTGGCCCTTTACGGAGGTGTTGTTGGAAATGACGCGCAGGTCTTTGATTCCGGCGTCCATAACGCCCTGAATAAGCGTCTGGGGAACGCCGCAGTTGACGAAACCGGGAATAAGCACGCTCATGCCGTCGTGGCATTTTTTCATTGCCTCTTCTATGGTTGTTACTTTAGATTTAGCCAAGTAGATTCTCTCCTTTGTTTTTAATTCTCATAAATTCCGCGCCGCACCGTTTTTGCCGCGGCGCGGAAGGGGGTCGCAAGAGGGGTTAATTCAGCACTTTTCAAATACGGTGGCAACGCCCATGCCGCCGCCGATGCACAGGGTGGCAAGACCCTTCTTGGCGTCGTCGCGCTTGAGCATTTCGTGCAGCAGGGTGACGATGATGCGCGCGCCGGAGCAGCCCACGGGGTGACCCAGAGCCAGAGCGCCGCCGTTCACGTTGACCTTGCTCATGTCGAAGCCCAGCTCGCGGGCAACGGCAATGGACTGAGCGGCAAACGCCTCGTTGGCCTCGATGAGGTCCATGTCGGCGAGCTCAACGCCGGCCTTTGCCAGAGCGTTGCGGGACGCGGGAATGGGGCCGGTGCCCATGATGCGCGGGTCTACGCCGCCCTGACCCCAGCCGAGGAGCTTGGCCATAGGCTTGAGGCCGTACTTGGCAACAGCTTCGCCGGAGGCGAGGACTATGGCGGCAGCGCCGTCGTTTACGCCGGAGGCGTTGCCTGCGGTCACGCGGGGCTTGCCGGCGTCGGCCTGAGGACCCTTGCAGCACTTGGCGTCAAAGGTGTCAACAACCGTGCCGCCGTTGGCCTCGAAAGCGTTGTCGGAGGACACGGGGAAGGCGGTGCGCAGCTTGGCAAGGCCCTCTGCGGTGGTGTTGTTCTTGGGGAACTCATCGACCTTAAACTCGATGAGCTCTTTCTTTTTCTTAACCATAACGGGAACAATCTCGTCGTCGAAGCGGCCGGAAGCCTGAGCGGCGGCGCACTTCTGCTGGCTGGAGAGGGCGAAAGCGTCCAAATCCTCGCGGGTGATGCCCCACACGTCGCAGATGTTCTCGGCGGTGGTGCCCATGTGGTAGTTATAGAAGGCGTCCCAAAGGCCGTCCTTGACCATGGAGTCAACAAGGGTCTTGTCGAACATACGTGCGCCCCAGCGTGCGTCGGGGACGAGGTACGGAGCGGCGCTCATGTTCTCGGTACCGCCGCAGACAACGATGTCGGCGTCGCCGGCGCAGATGGCGCGGGCAGCCTCGATAACGCTCTTCATGCCGGAGCCGCAGACCATGTTGATTGCATAGGCGGGCACGGAATAGGGCAGGCCGGCCTTGACGCTGACCTGACGTGCAACATTCTGACCCATGCCGGCGCTGATGCAGCAGCCGAACATAAGCTCGTCAACGTTCTCGGGAGCGACGTTGGCGCGCTTGAGTGCTTCCTTGACAACAACCGCTCCCAGCTCCGCAGCCGGTGTGTCCTTCAGTGCGCCGCCGAAAGAACCGACCGCAGTGCGGCAGCAGTTTACAACGTAGAGTTCCTTCATTATTTCCTCCGTATCCGGCCAATGAATTACCCAAAAAAGGCATTATTAGAAAATCTAATAGGCCGATAATTTACACACTAATTATAACATCTCAGCCAAAAGATGCAACCTCAGAAAGCATCGTCATTTTTAACGAATTTATAGAGCTATGCTTGGCGATGTTGCACAAATGGCGTTGATTTTGGCTTTTGGACTGGATTTTCTCCGCCCGCAGTGATAAAATACGCTTTATTGTTAATTCGCCGCCGCCATACCGGCGGAGGCGCAGCGGGGAGTGATGAGCCGTTTCTGACATATCTGCCAAAACGCGCCGAGCGGCTTTCACCGCCGACCCCGCGCACCCCTGCGCCGCGGTGTCGATGGCGCTCATGCTGCTGGCCGCGGCCGCGCGCTGCGTTTATTATGCCCGCAATCCCGCGCCTATTTCGGACTTGGCGCTCTACTGCGCCGTGCCCGTGGCTTCAATGGCTCTGTTCGCGGCGCTGCTGCTCGCGTTCGGACGCAGGACGCTGCTGCCGACCTGCGTGGGAGTTTTCGGTGGCGTGTTCTTTTTTGCGGTGAAGGCGTTCACCTTCGCCAGCCCCGTCCACACGGCGCTGTGCTGTCTGCTCTACGCCGCAGTGCTCGTGCTGTACACGCTGACTGTCGTCGGCATAGTGCCCGTCAAGCTGCCGCTCTACCTCATATTCGGCCTGCCGTTTGTCTACCACATTTTTGTGGAGGACTTGCCCGTCTGGCGCGCCGCGGGCAGCAACACCCTCACCGCGTGGCTGCCGGAGCTCTCGGTGCTGATGATAATGGCCGCGCTCTTTCTGCTGACCTGCGCCATGCGGCGGGCAGCGCAAAAATAACGCTATTTCCAATATAGATAAGGAGTACAGACCAATGGTAAACGAAAGATTTGAACTCAACCGCTCGCTCGCCCAGATGCTCAAGGGCGGCGTCATCATGGACGTTACCACGCCGGAGCAGG
>JAJQCF010000019.1 GCA_021202845.1 Oscillospiraceae bacterium | reverse complement strand
TGTGATGGTTGCGGTTCCGGCAGCAGCGCCGGTCACAACGCCGTTCTCGTCCACGCTTGCAACGCTCGCCTTGCCGGACTTCCACGTTACGGTCGGGTCACTCGCGTTCTCCGGCGTTACCGTAGCAGTCAGCGTCAGCGTATCGCCCACCGTCAGTTCGACCGCAGACTCATCCAGCGTCACGCCGGTCACAGCAACGCCCACGATATTGAAGGTATATGTAAGCTCTCCGGTGTAGTTGCCGATGCCGTTGATGGTGATGGCGGCTTCACCGATACCCGTGTTGTTTTCGTAGGTCACCGTGTAATCCGTATTCTCTATCAATGCGGATTCAATGGCCTTTGTCACGGCTTCGCCGGTGTAATCCTCGTCAGCGGTGTCTACATCAAAATCGCTTGCGGCAATTTCCTTGGGCTCAATGGTGAATGTTGCTTCAGCCGTGCCCATGTTCTCGTCGTCCTCATAGGTCGCGGTCACGGTGTAAGTACCGGCGTCAACGGGGAGGCCGGTCAGGGTTTGGCCGTCCAGCGCATAGGAATAAGTAAAGCTGCCGGTGTAGCCGCTTTCAATCGTGGCCTCTGCAATGCTCTGCTCCTCGCCGGTGTAGGTGGCGGAGCCGTCAACAAAGGTGATTGCGGAGGAAACGTCGGTCTTGTCTATGCTGGTTACGGTGATAGTGTAATCGGAAGAAGCGTTGTAGTTAGTTGCCTCATCCGCGCTCACTGTAACAGTGGCGCTGACGCCTGTGGTTTCGGGTGCGGTCAGAGTGTAGCCGTCGTCGGCAAGGGTAAAGCCGTTTGCTTCGGTCAGTGTGAATGTCAGTTCGCCCTGATTGCCGGATACCAGCGTTCTCAGGTCAACGCTTGTAGTGTAACGAATGCTCTTGGCCGTGGTTACGGTCAGCGTCTGGTCGGCCTTGTCAATTTCAAACGTCGCGCTCGCGCTGCCGGTGTAGTTGCCGGTGAAAGTGACTGTTGCGGTGGCAGTACCGGCGTTGGTGTTGTTGGTGTAGGCTACGGTGTAATCCGTGCCCGCGGTGAGAACTGTTCCGTCAAGAGTGACGGTAACGTTAGGCTCAATAGCCGAGCCGGTGTAGGTGTAAGTGCCGCTAACAGTAACGGTTGCGCTGCTGGAAATGTCCAGAGCTTTGACCGTCACAGCCGCCGTATTGCTGGTCGCGCTGGCAGTTGCGCCGTTAATGGTGTTGGTGACAACGCAGTAATAATACGTGGTTCCCACGGCGGAGATTTTCGGCGTGTAGACCGTGTCGGTCTCGCCGGTTATGGCAGTGCCGCCCGTGGTGCTGTCGGAAGTGTTGGAGTACCACTGATAGCTGAGCGTACCTTCGTCGGTAACCCTTGCGGCAACGCTAAGAGCTTCTGCGGTTGCGTCGCCGTAAGTGTACGTTGCTGCCTCCGGCTGGGTGGTAATTTCCGGCGCATCTGCGGTAAAGTCCTGCCCGCCGGTGACGGTGACGGTGCCGGAGACAACAGTGAAGTCCAAGTAAGTTGTAACACCTGTATCCGTATAAGCAAGGGTATCAACGTCTACCGAAACTTCATAATCTCCGTTGTAAGCTGTACTTTCTGTTAAAAGGGTAATTGTAAACAGCGTGCCGGCTTCATCTGCAAGTGAAATTGCAGATGAGCTGCTGGCTTCGAAAATGCCTTCATCAGTATTTTTAACCAATGAAACGCCATCATTTGAAGACATATAACCAATGTCAATAGAAGTTGAGCCATATGAAATGGTATCATATACGGTTCCAATGTCCGTAAGCGTGAAAACATCATCGTCATATGTTATAGTCATACCGATAGAGTTGAAATTTTCCGCCCCTGAAATTGTTACAGCAAGCTCTATGCTATCTCCGGCGGCAACCGTTGCGCTTTCCACCGTTATTATTGCGCCTGCTGTGCTTTCTTCCTCTGCTTCATTGTCTGCAAGGGCTCCCATAGGAAGCAGTGAGAGTACCAGAGCTGCACTTAAAAGAATTGAAAATAGACGTTTTCTCAATTTAATTCCCTCCTTGGTTAGATTGAGAATTCAGTTATGATTTTTGCATAGTATTGCAAAATCAGTGTTGCATCAACGGTGTTGATTACATCGTTCCCATTTACATCTGCTGCGGCCTCGATAAAGGTAACTCCTTCAGTATCAGCAGTAATAATCTTTGCGTAGTATTGCAATACCAAAGTTGCGTCCACCGTATTTATAACGCCGTCCCCATTCACGTCGCCCAGAGTGTATTCCGCGGTGGCCTCTGTTACCGTCACCTCGCAGGTGGCCGTATACTCTCCCGCGGCGGCGGTTATAGTTGCGGTACCGGCGGCAACGGCGGTGACAACGCCGTTTTCGTCAACCGTGGCAACGGATGCGTCACTGCTTGTCCATGTCACGGTCTTATCCGTGGCGTTTTCGGGGGTCACGGTCGCCGTCAGCGTTGCGGTTTCTCCCGTTGTCAGGGAAAGAGCTGCGCTGTCCAGCGTTATTCCGGTGACTGCGACATCGGTTTCAGCCTCTGTTACTGTCACTGTGCAGTTGGCCGTACACTCTCCCGCGGCGGCGGTTATAGTTGCGGTACCGGCGGCAACGGCGGTGACAAC
>JAJQCF010000030.1 GCA_021202845.1 Oscillospiraceae bacterium | reverse complement strand
TGTCGGGGTAGCCGAGGGCTACGGAGCCTACGCCGCGCCATTCGCCTTCCAGTCCCCAGCGGCGCAGCATGGCCTGACCTTCCGCCATCGCGAACATTGTCTGCGGGCGGTTGACCCAGCAGCTGCCCAGCCCGACGGCGTAGGCCGCGTTCACAAGGTTCGTCATCACCGCCGCGCCGTCCAGCGGCCCCAGCTCCGTCGGCGGTGTCAGCACTATTAAAATAGTGGGTGCGCCGAAATAGGGGTCCGCGCTGCCGCCCAGCACGAGGCGGTTGAGCTCGGAAACCGCGCGGCGCTCCTCGGGGTTTTGCACCGCCACAATGACGGGGCTCTGCTTTCCGCGCGCCGTGGGAGCGTAGGTGCCGGCGGTCAGCACCGCGTTCAGCTCCTCGTCCGTTATCTGCTCGGGCTTGAATTTTCTGATGCTGCGCCGGTGGGTCAGAACCTCCAGCGCCTCCTGCTTGAACATGAAAAATCCTCCGTTTCAAATCTATATTTCAGGGTCAATTATACCCTATGCTGCCACAATTTGCAACAGTATGGAAATGTATTGTTTGCCCGCAAAGGGGAAATACTGCGTATATCTTTTCAAAGTGAGGCGGTACGCGGTGATTGGCAAGGTAGAGATATGCGGGGTGAACACTGCGGGACTGCCCGTCC
The DNA here is from genome assembly GCA_021202845.1 of Oscillospiraceae bacterium. Lineage (GTDB taxonomy): Bacteria > Bacillota > Clostridia > Oscillospirales > Oscillospiraceae > JAJQCF01. The sequence goes on along the minus strand of JAJQCF010000030.1, from coordinate 89,712 downwards.
TGAAAAACGAGGAGACACAGGCGCTGCTGGCGCGGACACGCTGCGGCGACGCGGCGGCGCGCGAGAAGCTGATAAACGGCAATCTGCGTCTTGTACTGTCGGTGATACAAAAGTTCTCCGGCCGCGGCGAGAATGCCGACGACTTGTTTCAGGTGGGCTGTATCGGTCTGATAAAGGCGATAGACAACTTCGACCCCGCGCATGAGGTGCGGTTTTCCACCTACGGTGTGCCGATGATAGCGGGAGAGATTCGCCGCTATTTGCGCGACAACAGCGCCCTGCGCGTCAGCCGCAGCATGCGCGATACGGCCTACCGCGTGCTTCAGGCCAAGGAGCACCTGACCGGCCAGACGGGGCGTGAGCCGAGCATAGAGGAGATTGCCCGCCACCTCGGACTGCCGCGCAGCGAGGTCGTGTTCTCGCTGGACGCCATCAGCGACCCCGTGAGCCTGTATGAGCCGATATACACCGAGTCCGGCGAATCCGTTGCGGTCATCGACCAAGTCGGCGACACGCAGAACACGGACGAGAGCTGGCTGGAGCAAATTGCTCTCGGCGACGCGATAGACGCGCTGGGCGAGCGGGAAAAGCGCATTTTGGCACTCCGTTTTTACGAAGGGCGCACGCAGATTGAGGTCGCAGCCGAGATAGGCATATCGCAGGCGCAGGTCTCGCGCCTTGAAAAAAACGCGATAAGCTCGATAAAAAAGCGCATCTGCGCCGTTTGACGCGGCGCTACTCGGTGTAGAACTCCCTGAGCTGCCGCACCTCGCCGTCCGTCAGGCCGATGGCGCTGCGCAGGAACTCCGACGTGCCGCCGAGCGCCTCCACCTCGTCCAGCCACGCGCGCAAAAACGAGCCGTGGACGAAAAACACTTTTTTCGCCATTGCCGTCTGCGCCGCGTCGCCCAGCGCCGTCACGCGGCGGTACTCGGAGAGCAGGCCGCGGTTGGAGAGATAGTAGTCCGCCAGCGCGTCGCGGCTGTCCGCTCCCAGCGCGGCGAGCAGCAGCAGCGCGCCGATGCCGGTGCGGTCCTTGCCCTGCGTGCAGTGCCACAGCACAGCGCTGCCGCGCGCATCAAGCAGCACGGAGAAAAACTTCCTGTACCCCTGCCGTGCCCGCTCCGATAGCGCCATATAGCGGTAAATATCCCGAAAATGCTCTGCCACCTGTTCTGCGGAGAGCGGCGTGATGGTTGACATAACGCGCACGCGCTCGGGGTCGAGCACCGGCAGGGCGACGTGCTCCGCGCCGATAACGTCCCTGTCCGGCGAGTGCGCCGCCTCGTCGATGTCGCGGAAGTCCACAACATATTTCAGCCCCAGCTGCCGCAGGCGCTGCAAATCATTATCCGTTGCCATGCCCAAGTGCGCCGCGCGCAGCAGCACGCCGGAGCGTATACGCCGCCCGCCGCTGACAGGCAGTCCGCCGAGGTCGCGGACGTTTATCATTCCCTCAAAGTCAAGAAATTCAGGTTTATTCACAGTACTTTCCCCACAGGCTTTGCCAAATACGCCGTGCCGTAGCGCTCGCGCAGAGCGTCGCGCGCTTGGGCGGCGGTATCGGTATTATCAAATATGGCGAACACGGCCGAGCCGGTGCCGGTCATCACCGTGCCCAGCGCGCCGAAGTCCATAAACGCGCTCTTGATTGCGCTGATGTCCACATAGCGGCGCGGCAGCACGGCCTCGAACACGTTGTACATACGCCGCGCCGCGTCCGCAACACTGCCGCTCTCCAGTGCGGCGGTGAGCCCGCGCGTGTCGGGGTGGTAGCGCAGCTTGCAGCCGTCAACGAGCCGGAACAGCGTGGGCGTGGAGATTGAAAACCGCGGCTTGCAGACCACTATGTCGCAGTCCGGCAGCGGCGCGGCGTGGGCGAGCTTTTCGCCCCTGCCGGAGGCCAGCGCCGTGCCGCCGCGCACGCAGAACGGCACGTCGCTGCCCAGCTCCAGCCCCATTGCCTCCAACTTTTCCGCGGAAAAGCCCGCGCCCGTGAGCCGGTTCAGCGCGCGCAGCACCGCGGCGGCGTCGCTCGAGCCTCCGCCCATTCCGGCGCAGACGGGTATGCGCTTTTGCATGACGATGTCCGCACCCGCGCCCTCCATGCCGGCCTCCTTCAAAAACAGCTCCGCGGCGGCGGCGGCAATGTTGCGCCCGTCCGTGGGCAGAAAGCCGAGGTTGGAGGCCGCCGTAAAGCGTCCCTCGTCATTGAGCGTAATTTTTATATCATCGCAGAGGTCAATTGTCTGCATAACCATAAGCATTTCGTGGTAGCCGTCGGGGTGACGGCCGCGAATATCCAGCGAAAGGTTCAGCTTCGCGTAAGCCTTTTCCACAATGGAGTTCATATCTGTCTGTTCCTCCCCAACGCCCACGCGGGCGCATAATCCAAAACACGCGGCCAAGCCGCCAAACGATTTTAACACATTTTGCGCTAAGGCTCAAGAGGAAAATAGGCGGGCAGGATAATGACGACTGCCGGCTCGCGCGCGGCGCTCTCCGCGGCGTTGGCTATTCTGTATGAATCTCATAGGTTATACGCCGCGAGGAAAAGGAAAAAGGTAATTTATACCATCAACTGCATTTGCCCCGTAGTCCCAAATCCCTCGTATACCTCACCATTCTGCTGCCGGCGTAGAGCGCTGCGAGGGCTTCGGTAATCGGCATGGTGAACCAGAGAGCGTTCACGCCCAGCGCTGCGGGGAGCAGGCAGATGAGGAGGCCGCTTATTACTAAGCCGCGGCCGACGGAGACGATGAACGCCGCGTTGGGTTTCAGCAGGGCTTGGAAATAGAACGTGGAGAAAATGTTGAACGGCAGCAGCAGGAACGACAGGCCGTAGCTGCGGAAAATGGCGGGCGCTATTGCCAGTACCTCCGGAGTCGGTGACATAAATATTTTTATAAACACATTCGGTATCAGCATACTGAGCGCCGTCCAGACGAGAGCGAAAAACGCCGTAGCCTGCAGCGCATATTTCAGCGCCGCGCGGATGCGCTCGCCGTTTTCTGCGCCCAAATTTATGGAAATGATAGGCTGTGCCGCCTGTCCCACGCTGTAGCCGCAGCACTGCGCGAATGTGCTTATGTTGACAATGACTGCGTACACCGCCAGCGCGTCGCCGCCCAAATATTTCATGATTTGCCGGTTGAACAAAACGGTAAGTATGCCCATTGCTATGTCCGCAAAAAACGTGGAAAATCCCGTTTTGATAATTTCCCACTCTTTTTTCAGCAGTCCTCTCGGCTTCACAAGGCGGAGAGTGTTCTTCTTCGTGAAAAAGTGCGGCATGGCGATGAGCAGCGAGACAACCGTGCCCATTGCCGTGGCAATGCCCGCGCCGCGAGCGCCCAAGTCGCAGGCAAAAATGAAATAGTAATCACCGAAAACATTGAAAATGCCGCCGCCCAGCACCGCCGCCGTCGCCAGCCCCGGGGCGCTGTCGTTCCTCAGGTAAGCGGCGAGCAGCTGGTTGAACAGAAACACCGGCAGTACGGCCTCGATAGGTTTTATGTAGGCCAGCGCCAGCGTCAGAGTGTTCCCGCTCGCGCCGAAAAACGCCAGCAGCTCGCTGTCAAATAAAATTAAAATAACCCACACAATTACAGCCAGCACAACCGAGCCGATAACGGAGCCGGTGAAATACTCATTGGCCTCCCGCTCGTTTGCACTGCCGCGCCCCTTGATAGTGCTGAACAGCACGGAGCCGCCGATGCCCATTAACATTCCCAGACTGTAAATGACGTTCCATACCGGTGCGACCACAGCCAGCGCGCCCGCGCCGTCCGGCCCGTGGTACTGCCCGACCATAGCGGCGTCCACGAGCGCATAAATTGACGCGATAAGCGAGCTGCCGAACGCCGCCGCCAGATATCTGAAATATAACTTTTTAACGCTGCCTGTCAAAAGCTCCATTGCCGCTGCCTCTTTTGTGCTGTCACCTTTGGTATACAAATTGGGACGTTTGTATAATTATAATGGATACATATTATATGTCAAGAGAAAAAGAAAATCTCAGGGACGCAAAATCGGCACGGCGGTTGTGCCGTGCCGATTGCGTTTTTATGCTTTTGCGCTCTGTTTTATGCCATGTCGCGGTAGAGGAACGTCACAATCTGGGCGCGGGTGCAGGGGGAGTCGGGGGCGAAGGTTGTTTCCGTTGCGCCGGTGGTGATGCCGTTGGCGGCTGCCCACGTCACGGCGGCTGCGTAGTAATCATCGGCGGAAACGTCGGTGAACACGCTGCCGGCCTCCGCGCTCTCGCCGGAGGCGCGGTAGAGGAACGTGGCTATCTGAGCGCGCGAGCAGGCGGCGTCGGGGTCAAAGGTTGTCTCGGTTGCGCCGGTGGTGATGCCGTTTTCATAGGCCCAGAGCGCGGCTTGGCAGAAGTAGTCGTCGTCGCTGATGTCGGTGAACGGGTTTTCGCTGCTTGCGGGCGCGGGGGAGCCGTGAGCGCGCCAGAGGAACGTCACGGCCTGCGCGCGGGTGCAGCCGCTGTTGGGGCTGAAGCTGTTGTCAGCTGTGCCGTTCGTGATGCCCTGCTCGACTGCCCAGTAAACGGCGTCGTAGAAGTAATCTTCGGCGCTGACGTCGGAGAAAGCGAGCGCAGTGTCATCGGTGCTCGTATCCGTTGTGGTGCCGCTCGTTGAGGAACTGCTGCCTGAAGAACCGGTGCCCGTGACAGTATCAGTGGTAGTGCCCGTGACAGTATCCGTGGTGGTACCCGTAGCAGTATCCGTGGCAGAACCTGTGGTATTGTCTGTGGTGGTGCCGCCGGAGGAGGAACCGCTGCCTGAAGAGTCGGCGCCGGAGGAGCTGTTATTTTCTTCGCCGCTGTCATACTCCGTCACGTTCACCGTGCCGCTGTCGCTATAACTATATGAATGACTTGAAGCGCTGATTGCGGCCTTGGCAGAGTAGGTAATGGTGCCGGAGCCGCCCGCAGCCTCGAACTGCTCGGAGGTCATGCTTGCATTGGCCGTAACCGTGTTGGAATACTTTCCGGCTTGCACATCGGACACCAGTGATTGAGCATCTGCGGTGTTGCTGTCGTCTAATTCACCAAAGGGGGAGGTCAGCACAAACGTCGCGGTGGCGGTGCTGCCGCTTACGGACAGCGAGCTGTCGCAGTCAAGCCCGTAGCTGCCGCTGAGGTCAAAACTGATGTCATTGCGGCCCAGCTGGCCAATTAGGTCGCTTGTCAGTGTGAAGGTGATTGTCAGCGGTATGTTGTTATTTAAAACCGTTGCAACTATTAAGCCGGCGACAGATGAAGAGATATTGATAGTAGCGCTAAAATCAATATCGTAGCTGCCGTCGCTGTTTTCGACTGCTTCGGCCGACGTATCAAGGGTATTGTCCGCCAGCGCCGTGACCGACACAGCGAGGCAGAGGCACATGGCGAGCGCCAAGGCGCAAAGTCTTTTGGCAAGCCTCATTTTAGCTTTCATTTTAATCACCGTACCGTCCGCCCCGCACAGTTTTCCGAAGCGGACGCCTTTCCTATGTATATTTGTGCCCGCAGGCTCATGGGCTGGGAATATGCTGTTATTATACCCGCTCCGCGCAGTAATGGCAATAGAAATTTTTGCGCGCGGTAAGTGTAAATTTGGTGTAGCGCCCTGACGTGAAGTATCAGTCCGATGACACGCGAAACGTCCCGCGAAGCGAAGCAGCGCAAGTCGAGCGGCAAATGCGAAAAAAATTGCCGCACCCCGTAACGCTTTAAAAATTAAAAAAATAAAGGAGAATTAGGCGGCGGCGGAGTATATAATATGTGAAAGATTTTTTGTCGGGAGGCGAAGGATATGGGCTGCGCGAGGGAGAAGCGCGAGGCGCTGGAGAGAATTATGGTTAAAGGGCGCGGTGTGCTGGCGTGCGAGAGCCGCGGGCGCGCAGAGGCGGAGGAGCCCTGCTCCGTGCGCACCTGCTTCCAGCGGGACATTGACCGCATCACCTACTGCAAGTCCTTCCGCCGCCTCAAGCACAAGACGCAGGTGTTTTTGCAGCCGGAGGGCGACCATTACCGTACCCGCCTGACCCACACAATGGAGGTCACGCGGCTTGCGCGCACCGTGGCGCGGGCACTGGAGGTCAACGAGGACCTGACGGAAGCCATCGCGCTCGGCCACGACTTGGGGCACACGCCGTTCGGTCACGCGGGCGAGCGGGCGCTGCGGGATATTCACCCGGGAGGCTTCCGCCACTACGAACAGAGCCTGCGGGTTGTGGACGTGCTGGAGCGCGGCGGGCGCGGACTGAACCTCTGCTATGAGACGCGCATGGGCATACTCAACCACACCCACGGCGCGCCCGACGACACCGAGGAGGCCACCATTGTCCGCTACGCCGACCGCATTGCCTACATAAACCACGACCTTGACGACGCCATGCGCGCCGGAATACTCCGCACGGAGGACGTGCCCGCCGACATACGCGAGGCGCTGGGCGACCGCAACAGTCAGCGGATAAACACGATTATCACGGACCTTATCGCCAACAGTGCGGACGGGGAGATAAAGCTGTCTCCGCCCATGACCGAGATTTACGACAAGTTCCACACGTTCATGTACGAGGCCGTTTACTATAACCCCGTCGCCAAGGGCGAGGAGAGCAAGGTCAAGGGCATACTGGGCGGCATTTACGACTACTATGTGCGCAATCCCGACAAGCTGCCGGAGGAGTACCGTATGCTCGCGGAGCGCGACGGGCTGGAGCGCGCGGTGTGCGACTACGTTGCCGGCATGACGGACTCCTACGCAATGGAGACATACGGCAGGCTGTTCATTCCCATGTCGTGGACAGTCAAGTGAGGTGACGGAATATGCCTCTTTTCCCTGAGAGCTTCTTGCAGGAGGTGGCGGACAGAAACGACATTGTGGACGTTGTCAGCTCCTACGTCAAGCTGACTAAGCGCAGCGGCGCGAACCTCTTCGGTCTCTGCCCGTTCCACAGCGAAAAAACGCCGTCGTTCTCCGTCGCGCCGGACAAGCAGATTTACCACTGCTTCGGCTGCGGCAAGGGCGGCAGCGTCATTAACTTCATAATGGAAATAGAAAACCTGACCTTCCCCGACGCCGTGGCTTTCTTGGCCAACCGCGCGGGCTTGGCTCTGCCGGAAAACGGCTCCGACGGCGAGCGGCGGCGGCGCGAGCGTATGCTCTCGCTCAACCGCGACGCGGCGAGATTTTTCTACAGCCAGCTCGTGGCGCCCTCCGGCGCGGCGGGGCGGGAATATTTAGCGGGACGCGGCATTTCCGCCAAGATGACGACGGCCTTCGGCCTCGGCTACGCGCCGAACTCGTGGAACGCGCTCACCGGCGCCATGAAGTCCAAGGGCTACACCGAGCAGGAGCTGTTTGACGCGGGTCTGGTGCGCCACGGCAAGTCCGGCGGGGTTTACGACACTTTCCGCTCGCGGCTGATGTTCCCCGTAATCGACGTGCGCGGGGCGGTTATCGGCTTTTCCGGCCGCATAATCGGCGAGGGCGAGCCCAAGTACATGAACAGCCCCGAAACTATGGTTTTCAGCAAAAGTCACAACCTTTTTGCGCTCAATCTGGCTAAAAAGTCAAAAAGAGGGTATATTATCCTCGCTGAAGGAAATATTGACGTTGTGAGTCTGCACCAAGCGGGCTTCGACTGCGCCGTGGCCTCGCTGGGCACGTCGCTGACGCCGGAGCAGGCGCGGCTGCTGTCCCGCTATACGAGCGAGGTCGTCATTGCCTACGACAACGACGGCGCGGGGCAAAAGGCCTCGCAGCGCGCAATCGGCATTTTGGAAAAATTGGACCTCAAGGTGCGCGTTTTGCGCATGGAGGGCGCGAAGGACCCCGACGAGTTTATAAAGACGCGCGGCGCGGACGCTTTCAGTCTGCTGCTGGAAAAGAGCGAAAACCATGTCGAGTACCGTCTGCGGAGCATTGCCGCCAAGTACACGCTGGACACGCCGGAGCAGAAGGTTGCCTATCTGCGCGAAGCCGCCGCGGCGGTGGCGGAGCTCTCCTCGGCAGTGGAGCGGCAGGTGTACGCCATGCGGCTGGCCGAGCAGGTCGGCGTGGACAAGTCCGTGGTTATCGACGAGGTAGAGCGCAGCCGCGCCGCGAGGCTGAAAAGCGCCAAGCGCGAGGCGGAGAAGGCCGCCGTGCGCACCGGCAGCCGCGGCAGGGCGCGCGACCGCTCCATTCGCTACGAAAACGAGCGCTCGGCAATGGCGGAGGAGGGCGTTATCAGGCTGCTGTACCTCGACCCCGAGCTTGTAAACGAGGTTTCATTGACGCCGGAGGACTTCACAAGCCCGCTGCTGGGGCGCTTTTACACCGCCGTCAGGGAAAAGGCGCTCGCCCACGCGCCGCTCAGTATGGCAGCGCTCGGCGGAGAGTTCACCGGCGCGGAGATAAGCCACCTGACGAGCATTTTGCAGCAGCCGGAAAATTTGGCTAACGCGCGCATTGCCATGCGCGATTACATAGCAACGATAAAAGAAGAAAAATACTCGGCCGCAGCCGGAGACGACCCTCTGGCGTTCGCCGAGCAAATGAGAAACAAAAAAGGGTATGGTGGATAAAATGGACGAAAATAAGACCGCAAAAAAAGAAACGAAAGCCGAAGCCGAGGTCAAGACCGAGACCTCCGCGAGCACCGAGCAGCGCCGCACAACAAAAAAGCACACCACGCGCAAAAAGACAGAGGCACAGCCCGCTGAGCAGCTTGACCCCGAGGAGGTTATGAGCCAGCTCGTCGAAAAGGGCAAGAAGGACGGCAAGCTCACGAACAAGGAGTTAGAGGTTTTGGAGGAGCTGAACATTGACTCCGAGACGATGGACAAGTTCTACGAAACGCTCGAGTCCTCCGGCATTGACGTCACGATAGAGGACGCCGACCTGCTGCCACCGCTGGACGACGAGGTTATGGAGGGCATGGAGACCATAGAGGAGGTCACGGAGGAGGAGCTGGTTGACGCCGACGCGCTGGCCGACACCTTTGCCATAGACGACCCTGTGAGAATGTACCTCAAGGAGATAGGCAAGATAAGCCTGCTCACGCCGGAGGAGGAGCTTGCGCTGGCCATACGCATGGCAGACGGCGACGTAGAGGCCAAACAGAAGATGACGGAAGCCAACCTGCGCCTTGTTGTCAGCATAGCCAAGCGCTATGTGGGGCGCGGTATGCTGCTGCTGGACCTCATTCAAGAGGGCAACCTCGGACTTATAAAGGCCGTGGACAAGTTTGACTACACAAAGGGCTACAAGTTCTCCACCTACGCCACGTGGTGGATACGTCAGGCCATAACCCGCGCCATAGCCGACCAAGCGCGCACGATACGCATACCCGTTCACATGGTTGAGACAATAAACAAGGTCATTCGCGTCTCCCGCCAGCTTTTGCAGGAGCTGGGTCACGACCCCAGCGCGGAGGAGATTTCCGAGGAGATGAATATGCCTGTGGACAAGGTGCGCGACATACTGAAGATTGCACAGGAGCCGGTGAGCCTCGAAACGCCAATAGGCGAGGAGGAGGACAGCCACCTCGGCGATTTCATCCCCGACGAGGACGCAAGCGAGCCCTCCGAGGCGGCCAGCTTCACGCTGCTGCGCGAGCAGCTTGTGGAAGTGCTGGCCACGCTGACGCCGAGGGAGGAAAAGGTGCTGCGCCTGCGCTTCGGTCTGGACGACGGCCGCACCCGCACTTTAGAGGAGGTCGGACGCGAGTTCAACGTCACCCGCGAGCGCATACGCCAGATAGAAGCCAAAGCCCTGCGCAAGCTCCGCCACCCCAGCCGCAGCAAAAAGCTCCGCGACTTTTTGAACTGATTGATTTAATAAATGAACCCGAAAAGCACTTTCCCGCTGCGCTTTTGGCCGGCAGCGGGAAAGTGTTTTATGTTTCCGAGATTGCTTTTTCAAAACCTCCGCGCTTCAGCCCTTCCCTACCGGCGGCATTTCCAGCCGGGGGAGGAGCTTTTTTATTTGGCCGGAGAAAAGTCCTGTCAGCACCATGCAGGCCAGTGTGCCGGCGCCGACGGAGACTATCGCGCCGCCGCAGCCCAGCTCCAGCGCCGCCGTCAGCACTACCCACAGCACGTCGCCCGCTATTTTCACGCGCGAGAACGGGGCGCCGGTACGCTGGCTGACCGCGCGCAGCAGCGCGTCCGGCGCGGGCAGCATTAAATCCGCGCCGTTTATGAACACTATGCCCAGCGCCGTGAACACAATGCCGACAAAGCAGAGAGCCCAGCGCAGCGGGAGCGACGCGGGCGTGAACGCGAGCGCAAGCATAAACAGGTCGATGAGCCAGCCGAACACCACCGCCAGCGGCAGCAGCAGCGCCAGCCGCAGCGTGACGCGCCGCGTCACGGCCAGCTGCAGCAGCATACAAACTATGTGCCACGCGGCCGTCGTCGTGCCGAGGGAGAGCGCCGTCAGCTCCGTGACCGCCGCCGGCAGCGCGCTGATGGGCGACATACCCAGCTCCGATTTTTTGATGAGCACAATGCCGAGCGCCATGATGATAAGCCCCAGCAGGTACTGCGGCAGCCGACGGCGCATATTCAGCTCAGTGTTGGGTTTCATTGCTTTTCCCTCCTGCGCCTGACCTCCGCGGACTTCTGCTCGGATATGGTGTTGCGCTCCCAGAATACGCCGCCGGAGTAGCCTTGAATCTCTTTGTCCGCCTCCGCCATAGCCAGCCGCTGTTCCGCCCAGACGCAGTAGAGCGGCACAAGCTCTACGCCAATGTAATGACGCCCTAACTTTTTGGCCGTGACGCTCGTGGTGCCGGAGCCGAGGAAGGGGTCGAAAACAATATCGCCCTTGTTTGAGGAGGCGAGGATGATTTTTGCCGCTAACTTTTCCGGCTTCTGCGTCGGGTGCGCAGTGTTCTCCGGCATCGACCAAAACGGCACGGTGATGTCGTCCCAGAAGTTCGAGGGGCAGGTGTCGCGGAACTTGCCGTCCTCGGAGTCCGACCAGTCCTTAGGCTCGCCGTCCACGCGGTAGGGGGCGACGACCTTTTTGCGCACCTTCACCGCGTTGAGGTTAAAGGTGTAGCTGCCGCCGACGGTGGCGAACCAGATGTCCTCCATCGCGTTTTTCCAGTTCGTTTTAGCGCCGCGTCCCTTTTCGCGCTGCCAAGTGATGCGGCTGCGCACATGGAAGCTCTCTCCCAGCACTCTGCCGACGACAAGGCTGCTCTCCCAGTCGCAGCAGACGTATATGGAGCCGTTGGGCTTCAGCAGCGGCTTTACCGCGCCCAGCCAGCGGCGGGTGTAGCTCTCGTAGTCCTCGGCGCTTTTTTTGGCGAACGTCGTGCCGTTGAATGACTTTGTGAGATTATACGGCGGGTCGGCAATGACAAGGTCAACGCTCTGCGCGGGCAGGAGCGGACATACGGCGAGCGTGTTGCCCAAAATCGTTTTGTCCAGCACGCCGCCGAGCGTATTTTGCCGCTCGGTGACGGAGACACAGCGGCCGAGATATTCCGCGCCGTCCTCAAGGGAGGTATTTATGGTTTTGTTTCTTGCCACGCTAATCACCTCGCTGTGAGCATTGTAGCACGTTTGCCGCGCTCTGCCAATGCGCAAATGCAAAAACGGTATCCGGCACAAGGACGGATACCGTTTGATTTTGCTGTGCTTCCGCCCGCGTTCAGCCCGCGGCGGACTGCATGGCGGCCATGCGGCTTGAAATGTAGCCCGCGACGGCGCTCTTTTCGCAGCCCAGCGCGGCGGCCAGCTCGCCGAAAAGCAGCTCCTCCGCCTCGCGCATAAAGCGCTCGTCAACCGCGCCGAACTTGCGCTTTTGCTCCTCCGCCTCGCGCCGCTTTTCGTAGAGCGACATTGTCATGGCCACGAGCTCCAAGCAGTCGTGCCTGTCCAGCCACTCGCGGTAGTGCTCCTTGAGCTGCGTGAGGTTGCGGTTGTGGTAGGCGCAGGGCTTGATTGTGGGTATGGCCTCTATTACCTGCTCGGCCTCCTCCTTGGAGATAATAGGGCGCATGAACACCTTGCCGTTATCCACGGGGGTTTTTATGCTGCACTTTTGGTAAAGCGGCTGTAGGGTGTAGCACTGTCTGTCCGCGCTGTCCGCGCCGATGGCTACGACGCGGCACACGCCGGTACGGCCGTAAAGTATGAGGTCTCCCACAGAAAACAAGGCGAACGCTCCTTCCGTTGCAAATTTAGTGAAAAAATATCTTTAAGATTAAGAATTTATATGGTAAACTGTCCTTATGCGGCGGATTTTTTCCCGTCCGCGCTGAAGCATACACCCATTATAGCACACTTTTCGCAAAAGTGTAATATAAAATTTATAATAAAATCATAATTATTTAAAAATGTCAAGACCAATCTTGCGGCAAAAGCGGGAACGAGCGGCAAATTTGCGGCTCAGAGCTTCGATTTTCGGAAAAATACTCAGTCATGCGCCGCCGTTCGCACCCGAATAAATTAGGAGACAAAGAGCTATGCTGTCACAGGCAATTCACACATACCCGCTGCGCGAGTGGGCGGCTTATTTTTTCATATACTGCTTTATCGGCTGGATATGGGAGACTCTTTACTGCTCGCTCAAGGCGCGAAAGTTCCAAAACCGCGGCTTTATGTTCGGCCCGTGGATTCCGCTCTACGGCAGCGGCGCGCTGGTTATGCTGCTGGTGGCGCTGCCGGTGAGCGACAGGCCGTGGCTCGTGTTCGTGGCCGGCGGACTGAGTGCCACGGCGCTGGAGTTCGTTGTCGGCGCGGCGATGGAGGCTATATTCAAGGTGCGCTACTGGGACTACTCCGACGTGCGCGGCAACCTCTGCGGCTACGTATGTCTGCCAGCCTCGCTGCTCTGGGGCGGATTCACGCTGCTGCTTGTGTACGTTGTGCATGAGCCGATGGTGCGCCTTGTGGAGAGCGTGCCGCAGATAACGCTCAGTCTGCTGGATGTGCTGGCGGGCGCGTGCTTCGCGGCGGACTTCACCGTCTCCCTCAAGGCGGCCGTCGATTTGCGCCGCGTACTTACGTCTATGGAAAAAGTGCGGCAGGAGCTTGAGGATGTGCGGCGGCAAATTGAGCAGCGCGCGGCGGAGAGGCTGGAGAGCAGCCCCGCGTACGAGAGCTTGGAGCGTCTGCGTGAGCGCAGCGAGGAGCTGAGGGCGCAGCTTGAGCGGCGGCGCTCGGAGCGCGCGCCTTGGCGCGACAGGCTGGTGCGGCGGCACAGCGGACTGCGCTCGAGCCGCTTCCCCGAGGCTCTGGAAAAGCTGCGCGAGGCCGCGGCACGCCGCTTCGAGGACGATAAGTGAGGCCGAGCGCGCACATGGGGACGAAAAAAGTTGTTTTTGTTTAATGAATATTTATGCACATTGATGCTTGTATTTATTCAGATGTTGTGATATTCTAAATGCTGTATTTTTGCCGAGGTGATGTGGCGTGAAGCACAAAATTTTTATAGACGGACGCGAGGGTACCGCCGGACTGCAGCTCTACGAGCGGCTGGCCGCGCGAGACGACTTGGAGCTGCTTTTGCCGGGCGACGGGCTGCGGCGCGACGCCGGAGAGCGACGAAGACTGATAAATTCGGCGGAGATAGTTTTTCTCTGCCTGCCGGACGACGCGGCGCGGGAGAGCGTCAGCATGATAGAGTCGTCCGACGTGCGCGTTATCGACGCCTCGACCGCCCACCGCACGGCGGAGGGCTGGGTTTACGGCTTTCCGGAGCTGTCGCAGGCACAGCGCGAGGCGATAGCGGGCGCCGACAGGGTCGCCAATCCCGGCTGCCACGCCAGCGGGTTCATCTCGCTTGTGTACCCGCTGAGGTGCGCGGGGCTGCTGCGCGCCGACGCGCCGCTGACTTGCTTTTCGCTGACAGGCTACTCCGGCGGCGGGCGCAAGATGATTGCGCAGTACGAGGCTCCCGAGCGCCCCGCGGAGCTGGACAGCCCGCGCGTTTACTCGCTCTCGCTGGAGCACAAGCACCTGCCGGAGATGACAAAGCTCTGCGCTTTGGAGCGCGCGCCGGCCTTTTCGCCGATAGTCGCGCCGTATTATAAGGGCATGGCGACATCCGTGACGCTCTTCCCCGAGTTTTTCACGGAGCGCGTCACGCCGGAGGCCTTGCGCGAGGTCTACGCCGCGGTCTACGGCGGCAGCCGCTTCATAAGCGTGGAAACGGAGCCGACGGCGGGTATGCTGGCGGGCAACAGGGTGCTTGACACGAATGATATGATTATATCCGTAAACGGCTCGCCAGAGCGCATGATAGTCACCAGCCAGTTTGACAATTTAGGCAAGGGCGCTTCGGGCGCGGCGGTGCAGAACATGAACATAATGCTCGGCTTGCCGGAAGACACGGGTCTTATCTGATATACATTTTATAATAATAACATAAAACAGGAGTAAGGGAGAAAACAACAATGAAAGAAATTTCTGGCGGCGTTACCGCGCCGCAGGGCTTCAGGGCAGCGGGTATGCACTGCGGCATAAGGGCAAATCACGACAAAAAGGACATTGCGCTTATAGCGTCGGACTGCCTGTGCGCTGCCGCGGGCGTTTACACAAAGAACCTTGTAAAAGCCGCGCCGGTATATAAGACAATGGCCAACCTCGCCAACGGGCGCGCCGCCGCCATAATATGCAACAGCGGCAACGCCAACGCCTGCGCGCCGCGCGGCGCGGACAACGCCAACAGCACCTGCCTCGCCGTGGGCGCGGCGCTGGGCATAAACCCCGACGATGTGATTGTCGCCTCCACCGGCGTTATCGGTCAGGAGCTGAATATGGAGCCTATCCTCAAGAGCCTGCTGCCCCTGACCGCCGCGCTGAGCACCACGGGCGGCGGCGAGGCTGCCGAGGCCATTATGACGACCGACACCGTGAAAAAGGAGATTGCGCTGGAGTTCGAGCTGGACGGCAAAACCTGCCGCATGGGCGCAATGGCCAAGGGCAGCGGCATGATTCACCCCAACATGGGCACCATGCTCTGCTTTATAACAACTGACGCCGCCGTTGCTCCCGCCGCGCTGCAGCGCGCGCTCTCCGCGGCGGTTAAAAAGACGTTCAACCGCGTCACCGTGGACGGCGACACCTCCACCAACGACATGGCGGTCTGCCTCGCCAACGGCATGGCGGGCAACGCGGAGGTCATGGGCGACAGCGCGGAGCTGTCCGCAGCGCTGCTGACTGTCTGCACGCACCTCGCCCGTGCCATTGCCGCCGACGGCGAGGGCGCGACGAAGCTGCTTGAGTGTACTGTGCGCGGCGCGGAGAGCGAGAGCGTGGCGGAGATGCTGGCCAAGTCCGTTGTCGGCTCCTCGCTCGTCAAGGCGGCCATGTACGGCTCCGACGCCAACTGGGGGCGCGTTATGTGCGCAATGGGCTACTCCGGCGCGCCGTTCGACCCCGCAACGGCCACGCTGAGCTTTGAGTCCGCCGCGGGCAGCGTGACGGTCTACTCCGGCGGAGAGGCGCTGGAGTTCAGCGAGGAAGAGGCCACGAACATTCTCTCGCAGAAGGAGGTCGCCATTGTCGTCAGCCTGCGAGCGGGCGGCGGCGAGGCCACCTGCTGGGGCTGCGATTTGACGTACGACTATGTCAGAATTAACGGCGACTACAGGAGCTGACGGAAGGCTATGAAAATTTCTAATCTCGACAGGGCGCAGACGCTGGTTGAGGCTCTGCCATATATACAAAAATACTACGGCAAGACCGTGGTTATAAAGTACGGCGGCAACGCCATGACAAGCCCCGAGTTACAGGAAAAGACCATTGAGGACATTGTGCTGCTGAGCCTTGTCGGCATCCATGTCGTCGTTGTCCACGGCGGCGGGCCGGAGATAAACCGCGTGCTGGCGCGCATGGGCAAGACAAGCCGCTTCGTCAACGGCCTGCGCTACACGGACGAGGAGACGATGGACGTTGTGCGCATGGTGCTGTGCGGCAAGGTGAACAAGGACTTGGCCGCCATGATAAACCGCACGGGAGGCCGCGCCGTGGGTCTGTGCGGCACGGACGACAGCCTGCTGATGGCGAAGAAATTGGAAGCGGACGGCTTGGACTACGGTCTTGTGGGCGAGGTCGTCGGCGTGAGGGCGGACATAATAAAGACGGCGCAGGGCGCGGGGCTGATACCCGTGGTGGCGACCGTGGCACAGGGCATTGACGGCGGCGACTGCTACAACATCAACGCCGACACCGCGGCGGCGCAGATTGCCATAGCCGTCGGCGCGGAAAAGCTCATACTCTTAACCGACGTCAAGGGCATAATGGCCGACCCGCACCGCGAGGAAAGCCTCATCTCCTATATGGGCATTGACGAGGTACCACCGCTCATAGAAAGCGGCGTCATCACCGGCGGCATGATACCCAAGGTGAACTGCTGCGTGGACGCTATACGCGGCGGAGTGCGCCGCACACACATACTGGACGGGCGCATACCCCACTCCATTTTGATAGAAGTGCTGTCCCACGCGGGCATCGGCACGATGATAACGCGCGACAAAAAGTAAGCGATACAATAAGTAAGCAGGGAGAAATTGAATATGACAACTCAGGAACTTATAAAAAGCGAGAGCGAACACATTATGCAGACCTACGGCCGCTTCCCCGTCGCCCTTGAGCGCGGCAGCGGCGCAAAGCTCTATTCGCCGGAGGGCAGAGAGTATATAGACTTCACCGCCGGCATAGGCGTCAACTCAATGGGCTACGCCAACGAAAAGTGGGTCGCCGCCGTCACCGAGCAGGCGGGCAAGCTGGCGCATACCTCCAACCTATTTTACACCGAGCCGTGCATACGCCTTGCGGAGACGCTGACCGCGCGCACGGGGCTCAGCCGCGTGTTTTTCTGCAACTCCGGCGCGGAGGCCAACGAGGGCATGATTAAGTTGGCGCGCAAGTACAGCTACGACAAGTACGGCCGCGGCCGCGCGACCATAATAACGCTGCACAACTCGTTCCACGGGCGCACCATAACAACGCTCAAGGCCACGGGTCAGGCGCACTTCCACGACTATTTCTTCCCCTTCACGGAGGGTTTCCGCTACGCGATGGCGAACTCAATGGAGAGCCTGCACGCGGCGTACAGCCGCAACGTCTGCGCCGTCATGTTAGAGCCGATTCAGGGCGAGGGCGGCGTTTGCATGATAGACCCCGATTATGTGCGCGAGCTGCGCGAGTTCTGCGACGAGCGTGATTTGCTGCTGATGTTTGACGAGGTGCAGACCGGCATCGGGCGCACGGGCAAGCTCTTTGCCTACGAGCACTTCGGCGTGACGCCGGACGCCGTCTCTTTTGCCAAGGGCATAGGCGGCGGACTGCCGATAGGCGGCTTCATCTGCCCCGAAAAGACGGCGGAGGTGCTGGGCAAGGGTCAGCACGGAACCACGTTCGGCGGCAACCCCGTGGCCTGCGCGGGCGCCTGCGCCGTGCTGGAGCAGCTGGACGACGCGCTGCTGGCCGAGGTGACGGAAAAGGGCAATTATATGCGCTCCGTTATCAGCGGCTGGAACCTTGACTGCGTTTCCGACGTGCGCGGCACCGGCCTTATGACCGGCGTGCAGCTGCGCTCTGCCGAGCCGGGCGCGGTGGCAGCCAAGTGCGTGGAAAACGGCCTGCTCATGCTCACCGCCGGCTCCGACGTGCTGAGAATGCTGCCGCCGCTGGTCATAACCCGCGACGAGCTTGACCAAGGACTGGAGATATTAAAGTCCACACTGGAGGCAATATGAGAGTTCAGATAATCGGCATGGGCGCGCTGGGCGTGCTGTTTGGCTCACGTATGGTGGATAGCTACGGCGACGTGACGTTTGTCATGGACAAAGCGCGCTACCGCCGCCTCAACGGCAGGCCGCAGTTTGTCAACCGCAAGCCCTATCGTTTTAACATGGCGACGCCGGAGATGTGCGAGGGCACGGCGGACGTGCTCCTCGTCGCGGTCAAGGCTCCCGCGCTGGCGGAGGCCATGGAGCTCATGCAGCCGCTGGTGGGTGAAAATACGGTAATCGTCTCCCTGCTCAACGGCATCGACAGCGAGGAGCGCATAGCCGAGCGCTATGGCTTCGAGCGCCTTGTTTTCTGCGTGGCGCAGGGCATGGACGCTATGAAGGCGGGCAACGAGCTGCGCTTCACGCAGATGGGCGAGCTGGTTATCGGCGCAAAATGGCCGTCGCAGGCGGAAAACGTGAAAAAGGTTTCCGAGCTGTTCCACGACTTGGACGTGCCGCACACTGTTGCCGGCGACATCGAAAAGCGTATGTGGGGCAAGTTCATGCTCAACGTGGGCATAAACCAGACCTGCATGGCCTACGACTGCACCTACAAGGACGCTCTGGCGGAGGGCGAGATACACGACACGTTTATCGGCGCAATGCGCGAGGTGCTCTCGCTGGCCGAGGCCAAGGGCATACCCCTGACGGAGAGCGATATGCGCTTTTATATCGGGCTGGTGGAAATACTTGACCCCAACGGCTACCCCTCTATGGCGCAGGACCGCAAGGCGCGCCGCATCTCGGAGGCGGACACGTTCGCGGGCCGCGTCATCGCGCTGGGCGAGAGCCTTGGCGTGCCGACGCCGGTGAACCGTATGCTCTATGACCGCATAAAGGCGATTGAGGCGGCATACTGATGACGAGAATTTATCTTATCCGTCACGCGGAAGCGGAGGGCAACGTCTTCCGCCGCGCGCACGGGCAGTACGACAGCCCGCTGACGCCCAAAGGGTACCGTCAGGTGGAGGCGCTGGCGGAGCGGTTCAAAGAGGAGAAGATAGACGCGGTCTACTCCAGCGACCTGCGCCGCACTATGGCTACGGCGGGGGCTATCCTGAAATATCATAATCTTACGCTGCAAACGACCCCGCGCCTGCGCGAGGTCGCGCTCGGCGTTTGGGAGGACTGCGCTTGGGGCAACCTGACGCGCGACGAGCCGGAGAATATGTGGGCGTTCAACAATGACCCCGACCGCTGGCATACCGAGGGCGGCGAGCCGTTTGCCGAGGTGCGGGCGCGCCTTACTTCCGTGCTCGGCGAGCTGGCGGAGCGCCACGAGGGGCAGACCATCGCCTGCTTCAGCCACGGCATGGCCATACGCTCCTATCTCTGCTCCGTGCTGGGCGTACCCAGCGAGCGCATTGCCGAGGTTCCCCACGGCGACAACACCTGCGTCGCGCTTTTGGAGTACACCGGCGGCGAGCCGCGGGTATGCTGGTACAACAGCAACAGCCACCTCGCTTCAACGCTCAGCACTCTGGGCAAGCAGGAGTGGTGGAAGGCCGAGGACTGCCGAGACCCCTTTGACCTCTGTATCGAGAACGCCGCGGCGAGCGACTTGGCGGGCTATTACGCCGACTGCTACCGCCGCTGCTGGGGCGAGATTCACGGCACGGAGGCTGGCTTCGACGCGGGCGTTTATGTGGCCTCGGCGCGGCGCAGCCTTGCGCAGGAGGCGCGCAGCGTGGCCTTTGCCGCTATGGACGGCAGAAATATCGGCGTTGTACACTGCGATATGCAGCGCGGCGCGGAGAGCGGCGCGGGCTGGATTAGCCTCTGCTATGTGGAGCCGGACGTGCGCGGTATGCAGGTCGGCACACAGCTTATCGGCCACGCGGTGTCGCTGTTCCGCTCGCTGGGCCGCAGCTCACTGTGTCTGAGCGTGGCGCAGGATAACGCCGCGGCGCAGGAATTTTATAAAACCTGCGGCTTCGCGCCCTGCGGCGTGTGCGAGGGCGCGTTCGGCCTTCTGAACGTCATGGAGCGGCCGCTGTGAAGGCCGCGGTTTCCGACAGGAGCATTGCGCCCGACAGACGGGTCATAGTCATATCCGACATTCACGGGCAGCTTGACTACCTGACGGCGCTGCTGGACAAGGTCGGCTACGGCGGCAGTGATTTGCTCGTCATTGACGGCGACTTTGTGGAAAAAGGCGCGCGCAGCTTGGATACGCTGCACTATGTAATGCGCCTTGTCTCTGAGCGCGGCGCTTGGGTCGTCTGCGGCAACTGTGACGACTGGGGGCGCGCTCTGCGCTCCGCACCCACGCGCCCCGACGGCGGCGCGGGACTGGTGCGCTATCTGCTGAAAAAGCCGAACGCGCTGCTGAACCAAATGTGCGCCGGAGTGGGCGTAACCGCCGCCGCTGTGCCGACTGCGGAGCTGGCCTCTGTCCTCCTTGACGGCTATGCGGAGGAGTTCGCGTTTTTGGACTCCCTGCCCACGGTCATAGAAACGGAAAAATATATCTTCGTCCACGGCGGCATTACGGACAAGCCGCGCGCGGAGTGGGACGACTACGGCTGCAAGAAGTTTGATTACTTCCTGCACACGGACTACGCTTTCGACAAGTGGGTCATAGTCGGCCACCAGCCGGTTATGCTCTACCGCGAGAGCGTTGTGGACGCCAACCCCATAATAGACCATGCGCGCAAAATTGCCAGCATAGACGGCGGCTGCGCGCTCAAGGACGACGGCCAGCTCAACGCGCTGATAATCCCCGCGGGCGGCGGCGAGTTCGAGTGCGCCGCTTATGATAAATTTCCCCGCGCCAAAACCCTATCCGCCCAGCGCGGAGGCGGCGCGAGCTTTTATATCCGCTGGGGCGACGCCGAAGTGCGGGTGCTGCGGCGGGGCGAGGAATTTTCGCTGGTGCGCCACGCGCGCACGGGCTACGAAATGGAGGTGCTGACAAAGTACCTCCGCCGCGAGGGCGGGCGCACCACGGTCAATGACTGCACGGACTACGTACTGCCGCTTGAGCGCGGCGACATTGTCTCCGTCGTGGAGCGCACGTCGCGCGGATATTTTGTAAAGCACGGCGGCGTTTCCGGCTGGTACTTCGGAGAAATAGAGGAGGCAGACAAATGAGCGCGGAAAAATTCCTTTTGGCATATCTCATAATCATCAACCTCGTGCTCTTTGTTACCATGGGCGCGGATAAAGCCTGCGCCAAGGCGCACCGCCGCAGAGTGCCGGAAAATACGCTCTTCCTGCTGGCGCTGCTGGGCGGCGGCGCAGGCGGGGTGCTGGGTATGCTCGCGTTCCGCCACAAGACGCGGCATATCGCCTTTGTGCTGGGCTTCCCGCTCATAAGCATTGCCGAGTACGGCGCGCTTCTGTACTTTCTTGTATTTAGATAACAGAAAAAAGCGATACTCGGTCAAGTGAGAACCAAGTATCGCCCTTTTTTCCCGCGCGGTCAGTCGGCGCTGTCGGAGGCCACGCTCTGGCGGAACAGCAGGGATATGCACCATATGGCCGCCAGCCCCACCAAGGTATAGACAACGCGGCTGACCGTGGCGGTTTGGCCGCCGAAAAGATAGGCCACAAGGTCAAATCTGAAAAGCCCGACGCAGCCCCAGTTGAGCCCGCCGATTATGGCGAGGATAAGCGCTATGCGGTCAATTATCATGTCGTTCGGCTCCTTTTCCGTTGGATTGGCGGAGGCGGAGACGCGCTCCGACGCCGCTCAGAAACTATTCTGCGCCGCCGGTCAAAAAATTATACCCGCGCGCGAAAAATGTTAAAATTTCGTCAACTTTTCACAAGTCGTATCATAAGCGCTTGCCAGTTTGCGCGAATTGTTGTATTATTGAAAAGTATGTGTCCAAACGGGAAGGAGCGGGGAGATGCTCAAGGCATTTTTCATGACGCTGGCGGTTTCCATGCTGCCGGTTATAGAGCTGCGCGGGGGAATACCCTTCGGCGTGGCGGCGGGGCTGAGCTACGCGGAGGCGTTCACCGCCGCCGTGATAGGCAATATGCTCCCCACGCCGTTTGTTATATTATTTATACGCAAAATATTTGCGTTTCTGCGCAGGCACGTCGCGCGCCTCGGCAGGCTCATCGACGCTCTGGAGTCCCGCGCGGAGAGCAAGGCAGACATAGTGCGCCGCTACGCGCTGGCGGGACTTATAATAGTTGTGGCAATACCGCTGCCCGGCACCGGCGCGTGGACAGGCTCGCTCATTGCCGCGCTCATGGACATACGCATGAACCGCTCTCTGCCCGCCATATTCATCGGCGTGCTGATTGCAGGAACAGTCATAACCGCCGCGTGCGCGGGAGCCGTCCACATTTTCGGACTTTGAGCGCCGCGGCGTTGGGGAAAAGCAAAAAACGGAGGTAGAACAAAATGGCTGATTTGAAATGGATTGAGGAGCAGGAGGCTCGCATACCGCGCGGGGGAGTGCGCACGCGCTTTGCCCCCTCGCCCACGGGCTATATGCATGTGGGAAATCTGCGCACCGCGCTCTACACGTGGCTCATCGCCCGTCACAGCGGAGGAAAATTCATACTGCGCATCGAGGACACCGACCGCGGCCGTCTGGTAGAGGGTGCGGTGGACGTTATATACCGCACCTTGGCCGAGTGCGGTCTTGACCACGACGAGGGTCCCGACGTGGGCGGCCCCGTGGCGCCGTATATCCAGAGCGAGCGTCAGGGCTTTTATTTGAAATATGCCGAATGGCTCGTTGAGCGCGGCCACGCCTACTACTGCTTCTGCGAAAAGAGCGAGGACGAGAGCGGCAGCTTTGAGCATACCGAAGACCCCTGCCGCAGCCTTGACCCGCAGGAGGCGCTGCGCCGTGTGCGCTCCGGCGAGGCCTATGTTATCCGCCAGCGTATTCCGCGCGAGGGCGTGACGGTGTTCCACGATGAAATTTTCGGAGACATATCCGTTGAAAACTGCGAGTTAGACGACCAAGTGCTGATAAAGCGCGACGGTCTGCCCACCTATAACTTCGCCAACGTCGTGGACGACCACATGATGGGCATAACCCACGTTGTCCGCGGCAGCGAATATCTCTCCTCCGCGCCCAAGTACAACCTGCTCTACGAGGGCTTCGGCTGGGAAATACCCAAGTACGTCCACTGCTCGCCCGTAATGCGCGACCAGCACAACAAGATGAGCAAGCGCCACGGCGACCCCAGCTACGAGGATTTGATTGCCGAGGGCTACCTCACCGAGGCCGTGCTCAACTACGTGGCGCTGCTGGGCTGGAGCCCCGAGGGCGAGCGCGAGATTTACTCCCTCGGCGAGCTGGCGCAGGAGTTCGACATCTCCCGCATATCCAAAAGCCCCGCCATTTTCGACATCGAAAAGCTCACGCACTTCAACAGCGAGTATATCCGCGCCATGTCGCCGGAGGACTTCGCCCGCGTTGCCGAGCCGTATATCCGTCAGGCGGTGAAAAACCCCGCGCTGGACGCCGCGCTCATTGCGCAGATATTGCAGGCAAGGTGCGAAAAGTTGACTGACATTCCTGAAAAGCTGGACTTTCTGGACGCCTTGCCCGACTACGACACAGAGCTTTACGTACACAAGAAGTCCAAGACGGACAAGCCCGGCTGCTTGGACGTGCTGCGGCGCATACTGCCGGTGTTCACCTCGCTGGCGGCGTGGGACGCGGAGAGCATAATGGCGGCCATGACGGACATGGCGGCGGCTGACGGCGTGAAGAACGCAAAAGTGATGTGGCCGGTGCGCATAGCCATCTCCGGCAAAGCCGTCACCCCCGGCGGCGCGGTGGAAATAGCCCGCATCTTAGGCCGCGAAGAAACCTGCGCCCGCATAACCCAAGGCATAGCCAAGCTCGCCGCCGAGGCGTGAAAGAAGCAAAAAGCAAATAAAGGCTGCGTCGAAATTCAAATTTTGACGCAGCCCTTAACATACTTAATGGTAACCATATCTTTTCCGCTTGGCGATGAGGAAAATTATGCTTAGCAGCACCGCGGCCAGCTCGGCGGCGACTATGGAGAACCAGATGCCTTGAATACCCAGAAGAAGAGGGAGCAGCAGCACGGCGGCGCTTTGAAACAGCAGTGTGCGCATAAATGATATGGCCGCCGAGGTCAGGCCGTCGTTCAGCGCCGTGAAAAAGGCGGAGAAGAATATGGCGTAACCCATGAACGCAAACGACAGGGCAGAAGTGCGGAAACCCGACACCGTCAAATCCGTCAGCTCCGCATCGTAGCCGACAAAAATTTTCGACAGCGGTACGGCAAGCAGCTCCGACAGCGCCACCATACACACGCTGACGACGGCAATAATCACAGCGCTTTTACGCAGCAGCCCTTTCAGCTCTGTCTTATTGTAAGCGCCGTAGCTGTAGCTGACAATCGGCGCAGCTCCGACGCTGTAGCCGATAAAGGCGGCGGAAAACACCATACCGGCGTACATCATTACGCCGTAGGCGGCAATGCCGTTTTCGCCCGCGTATTTAATCAGCTGTATATTGTACAAAATTCCCACAACATTCATGGATATATTGCTCATAAACTCCGATGAGCCGTTGACGCACGCCCTGCCGAGCGCTCTGCCGTCAAAGCTCGTCTTTCCGAGACGCAGAGCGCTGCCGTTTTTGCGCAAAAAATAGACAAGGGAAATAAATCCGCCCGCAAATTGGCTCACAGCCGTGGCCACCGCCGCACCCGCCAGCTTATAGTCCTGAGGCAGCAGCGTCACCAGCAGTGCGTCCAGCACCATGTTCGTTACGCCCGCCGAGAACGTGACAGCAAGCCCCACGTTCGGCTTTTCTGCGGCGGCAAAAAAGCTCTGGAACATCAGATGCATAATGTTGAACGGCAGCGCGAGCAGAATAATTCTCGCGTACAGGACGCAGTAATTTCCCAGCTCTCCCGAAGCGCCTATCAGAGCGCAGATGCGGCGGATAAAAACAAAGCTCAGGGCGGTCAGAATGACGCCAAGCCCGCCCGCCGTGTACACAAACAGGGAAAAAAAGCTGTTTGCCTGTTCCGCTTTGTCCTCGCCGCGCGTTTTGGCAACTATGGCCGCGCCGCCGGTACCGAACATGAAGCCCACGGTGCTGAGTATCATCAGTACAGGCATAATCAAATTCACAGCGGCAAACGGCGTTTTGCCCGCGAAGTTGGAAATAAAGAAGCCGTCCACAATCCCGTATATGGACGAAAAAATCATCATAGCGACCGACGGCAGCGTGAACCTTACCAGTCTGCTGTAGGTGAAATGGTCCGAAAGCTGAATACGCATATCATTACCGGCTATAATCACAGCTTTTCGACTTCCGCGCCGAAGCAGTCTTTATATTTTTCCAGCAAAGCAATGCAGATGCGCTCTTCCTCCTCCGACCATGCGGCAAAGGCGCGCCTTTCCGCCTGACAAAGCCGCTCCACCGTGTTATCCACGAAAGATTTGCCTTTATCTGTTAACACAACTCTTTTGCTGCGCCCCGTGGATTGCTCAAGGAACAAAACGCCGTCTTTCTCCAGCCCGCGCACGGCGGAGTTCACGGTCTGCCTGCTGATTCCCGTCTGCTTGTAAATATCGGAGAGCAGACAAGTTCCGCCCTCGGTGTGAATAATATACAAAACAAGGGAAACGCTATCCGAAACGCCGAGCTTCAGAGATGCCTGATGATACAGCGCGTCTATCTCGTTCATCAGATAATTGATTTTGCGAATGTCAAAGATATGCTCCGCCATTTTGCGGCACCTCCATGTATGATTTCGTACTTTAGCAGTATAGTACGATTTCGTACATTTGTCAACAGAAAATAAAATGCCCGATTGCTGGTACTTTACAAATCAGCTCGGCTGAATTATAATTGCACATAAAAGGGGGCGGAGATATGGATGCTGATAAACGGGGATTTCCCCAAACTATGGGCGCGCTGAGGCGCGCTAAGGGGCTGTCGCAGCGGCAGGCGGCGGCGGCGCTGGGCATAAGTCAGGCGCTGCTCAGCCACTACGAAAACGGCGCGCGCGAACCCGGGCTGGCGTTCGTCTGCCGCGCCTGCAAATATTACGGCGTATCGTCGGACTATATGCTCGGCCTCTCCGACGACCCCACGGGCCTTTCCGCGCCCGCCGCCGCGCTGAGAGCGCTCACCGCCGAGCTGGGCGAGCTGACCGAAAAAGCCCAAAATACGCTGAAGGAGCTTGAAAAATGACGCCGCAGGATCACATAAGGAACTTTTCCATAATCGCTCACATAGACCACGGCAAAAGCACGCTCTCCGACCGCCTTATAGAGCTGTGCAACGCCGTGCCCAGCCGCGAGATGGAGGACCAGATACTCGACAGCATGGAGCTTGAGCGCGAGCGCGGCATCACGATTAAGGCGCGCGCCGTGCGGCTGGACTACGCCGCGCCAAACGGCGAGGTCTACGCGCTGAATCTCATCGACACCCCGGGCCACGTTGACTTCAACTACGAGGTCAGCCGCTCGCTGGCGGCCTGCGAGGGCGCGGTGCTGGTGGTGGACGCGGCGCAGGGCGTGGAGGCGCAGACGCTGGCCAACACCTACCTCGCGCTGGAGCACGACCTTGAAATTCTTCCCGTTATAAACAAGATTGACCTCCCCGCCGCCGACCCCCAAAAGGTCAAGGCGGAGATAGAGGAAATAATCGGCCTGCCCGCCGCCGACGCGCCGGAGATAAGCGCCAAGAGCGGCCTGAACGTGGAGAGCGTGCTGACATCTATAGTGGACGCCTTCCCCGCGCCGAGCGGCGACGCCGAGGCTCCGCTGCGCGCGCTGATATTCGACAGTCAGTATGACCCCTACGTCGGCGTTGTGGTGTACGTGCGCATCATGGACGGCACGCTCAGCGTCGGTCAGGAGGTCAAGATGATGGCCTCCGGCGCCGTGTACAAGGTCACGGAGTGCGGCTGGCTGCGCCCCGTGGGGGTGGAAAACGTGGCGCGGCTCGGCCCCGGCGAGGTCGGCTGCTTCACCGCGTCCATAAAGAACGTGCGCGACACCCGCGTTGGCGACACGGTGACGGATGCCGCCGAGCCCACCGCCGAGCCCCTGCCCGGCTACCGTCCGGCGCGGCCCATGGTCTACTGCGGCATATACACGGAGGACGGCTCGCGCTTTGGCGACTTGCGCGACGCGCTGGAAAAGCTGCAATTAAACGACGCCAGCCTCAGCTTTGAGCCGGAGAGCTCCGTGGCGCTGGGCTTCGGCTTCCGCTGCGGCTTTTTAGGTATGCTGCACATGGAAATTATCCAAGAGCGCATAGAGCGCGAGTTCGACCTTGACCTCGTGACAACACTGCCCTCCGTCATCTACGAGATAACAAAGACCGACGGCACGGTTGTACACGTGGATAACCCCCACGAGTACCCCGACCCCGCCGTTATCGACCAAGCGCTCGAGCCATACGTGCGCGCGAGTATCATCAGCCCGCCGGACTATATCGGCAGCATCATGCCCATGTGCCAAGAGCGGCGCGGCGAGTATATTGATATGCAGTATCTTGACAAAAACCTTGTCGAGCTGCGCTACAATATGCCGCTCAACGAGATAATTTACGACTTTTTCGACGCGCTCAAGGCGCACACCCGCGGCTACGCCTCGCTGGACTACGAATTTTTGGAGTACCGCCCCAGCGAACTCGTGAAGGTGGATATACTCCTAAACGGCGAACAGGTGGACGCGCTGAGCTTCATTGTCCACCGCGACAAGGCCTACGGCCGCGCGCGCAAGATTTGCGAAAAGCTCAAGGACAATATTCCCCGCCAGCTCTTTGAAGTGCCGATTCAGGCAGCAATCGGCGGCAGGATAATTGCCCGCGAAACCGTCAAGGCGCTGCGCAAGGACGTGCTTGCCAAGTGCTACGGCGGCGACATCACGCGCAAGAAAAAACTGCTGGAAAAGCAGAAAGCCGGCAAAAAGCGTATGCGGAGCCTCGGCAGCGTGCAGATTCCCACCGAAGCCTTTATGGCCGTGCTCAAGCTCAGCGACGACGACTGACGGGCGGGCTATACTATGAAATTTATTAGCTGCTAATAAATTTGCTAATATCTTGATGTTTGACAGCAACCTCGCTATACTGTACACAGTTCATTGAACAAACAAATTTCAGGAGGTTGCTTATCATGCTGAACGAAAACGTGAAAAAACTGCTGGGCGCAAGTATGTGGGACCTTGCCACCTGCGCTGACGGCGAGCCGAATGTTGTGCCCGTCGCCTTCAAGACGATAACGGAAGACGGTCTGCTGGCAGTCGGCGATGTGTTTTTGGAAACTACGCTGAATAACATCCGCGCAAATGGCGGCAGGATTGCTGTTTCCGTCTACGACCCGCAGTCGCTGGAGGGCTACCAAATTAAGGGCACCGCCGAGTACGTGACCGAGGGCGCCGTCGTCGCCGAGTTCAAGGCAATGGTGGAAAAAATGTTCAACGGCGCCGCCACCGCCAAGGGCGCGCTGCTCATCAAGCCGGAAAAGGTCATCGTCACAACTCCCGGCGCGGACAACAAAAAGGTTCTGTAACCGCAGCCACTCAACACGGCGTCGGGTGCGGAACATCCGTGTCCGGCGCCGAGTGCGTCATTTTCGGAGGACAAGCCATGTATCAAAAGAAGCTCAAGGAGGATATCCGCTGCCCTCTGGAGTACGGACTGAGCGTGTTCGGCGGCAAGTGGAACTCGCGCATAATCTGCGTCCTTGCGGAGATGGGTACGCTCCGCTACAGCGAAATACGCAGCGAAATGGGCAACATCACCGACGCCGTCCTCGCCGCCGCGCTGAAGTCGCTCATCGCCAACGGCATAGTGCAGCGCAAGTCCTACGACGAAATACCGCCGCGCGTGGAGTACAGCCTGAGTGAGACGGGCAGGACCGTTGTGCCCATTCTGCAAAGCATCTGCCGCTGGTCGGGTGTGTTCTATAAGCCCGACACCGAGGAAGAAATGCCGCACTGCCGCCGGTGCGACTACAGCAGCAAGGAGACATTATGACTATCACATATACGGAAGAAAAAAATTTCACCGCAGAGCAGGTACAAGAGCTCTTCCTCTCCGTCGGCTGGGTGTCGGGGCAGTACCCGACGCGCCTGCACAAGGCACTCATGCACTCTTCCACCGTCATCACCGCGTGGGACGGCGACCGCCTTGCGGGGCTGGTGCGCGTACTGGACGACAGCGAAATGGTGGCATATATGCACTATGTGCTTGTAAACCCGCTCTATCAGCACCGCGGTATCGCCAACCGCATGATTGAAATGGTAAAGGAGAAGTATAAAAACTACCTCTACATCGAAGTCATGCCCGAGGAGAGCAAAAACGCCGCTTTCTACGAGCGCTTCGGCTTTGAGGTGATGTCCGACGGCGTAGCCATGCAGCTGTGCAACTTCGGGGATAAGCGGTAAGAAAATAAATATAACATAAAAAAGCAGAAGGCCGCGTGAGCCTCCTGCTTTTTGCTATATCTCCCACACAATCGCCAGCGCGCCTTGGCGGACGGCTATGGTTACAGGCGTTTGAACGGCGCGGTTGCTGACGCCGAGAGGAAAGTCCGGGGACAAAACGGCATCTTGCAGCGGGTATTCGCAGCCCGTTATTGTCACGCCCTCCGCTGTGCCGCCGATGCTGAACACGGACACGCCGCCGGCTGCGGGGAGCGTGACGGCGGAGTTTTCGATGACCTCAACCGCCGTGTGCGGCCCGTAGAGCCTGCCGCGGGCGCCGCGGCGCACCAAAAACAGCAGCGTCTGCAGGTTCGCCAGCGTGTGGCCGAGCCTGCCGCCCAAGCCGCCGTAAATGTGGAACTCCGTACACCCGCGCTCAAGGCCGAGGCGCACGGCGCGCAGCGTGTCCGTGTCGTCCTTGTGTACGGGCAGGCGCACCACGTTCCCGCTCGGCGGCGGCGCGGAGGAGTCGAAGTCGCCGACTGTCAGCTGCGGCTCCACGCCCAGTGCGGCGCACAGCGCCTGCCCGCCGTCGGCCGCAATGACGAGGTCGCCGTCAGCGGGCGCGGAGACAAGCGGGCAGGCGTCGCCCGCGCCAAAGATGAAGCAGCGTTTTGTCTCCACTTTTCAGGCGGCGGCGCGGGGCGCGAACAGCTTGGGCGCGGCGCGGTACAGCAGCGCAACGACGAGCGCGGCGAGAATGGTGTTCGGCAGCATGTAGGAGCCGTTGTAGGTCAGGCTGTAGACCATGAGCGCGGTGCCGCTGATGCCAATGGATTCATAGTAGCTGCCCCAGACGAGCCAGCCGGAGATGAACGAGCACAAAAATTGCAGCGCGCCGCAGACAACCGTGCCGACAATGGCGCCGGTCATGCGCCGCTCACCGAAGGGTTTGGCGAAAGCTCCCGCGAGGCCGAGCGCGGTGTAGGCCAGCAGGTAGTCCATGAGAATGCAGCCTATCTGGCTCAGCAGCGTCGGGCAGTACATGACGTTGCTGAAGCCCATAATCATTTGCAGCAGGCCGTGGACAAAGCCGGTCAGGCAGCCCCATTTCACTCCGTTGCGCAGACCCATGATAATGAGCGGAATCATTTCCAGCGTGACGGAGCCGCCCAGCGGCATCTGGTAGAGCTTGATGAACGACAGCACGTAGGCCACGGCAATCATAACCGCGCCCTCGACAAGTCTGCGGACTCTCTGGTTTGTGTTTTTCTGCATAGTTTTTTCCTCCATAACAAAAATTCCGTGCGGCAGGAGCGCGCGCACGGGTTTGCAGGAAAGAAAGCGTTATTGAAAAATTTTCTTCACACTTCATCTTCCTACGCCGGTATTACCCGTGTCAGGTTCGAGGGTTCGGCAGCTCGCTCGCCGCCGTCTCAGCCGGAAAACATCCAGCACCCCTGATTACTGTCTATTATATGATACCACCCGCGCGGAAAATGTCAAGAGGCGCGGAAATAAAATTCTCAAAACGCTATGGACAGGTGGGCTGAATTTATGTTATCATAACCGCGGGCGGATTTGTAACGCACACGCCGCTCGAAAAAACTCAAAAAAGCGAGGTTTTGTAAACATGAGAAAACATCTGCTCAGAGCCCTGTTGTTCGGCGCAGTGTTCGCCGCCGCCATAGCGCTTATGACGCTGCCCGCCTCCGCGCTGACCGAGGGCGACTGGGAGTTCCAGCTGCTCGACAGCGAGGTAACCATCACCGGCTACACCGGCAGCGATGAGGACATTGTCGTCCCCAGCACCCTTGCGGGAACGCCCGTGACGGCTGTGCAGTACTTGGCCAACTCCCCTGATGACCTCACCGCCCGCTCCATAACCTTCCCCTCCTCGGTGAAGTCCATCAACCGCATTCTCTGCTACGCCTACGGCTCGGGAAGCGACACCGTTACGCAGATAAACCTGCCGGAGGGACTGGAATCTATCGGCTCCCACGCCTTTGAAAACTTCAACGCCCTTGAGAGCGTTACCCTGCCCTCCACGCTCAAAACCATCGGCAGCGACGCCTTTTACAGCTGCGACGCGCTGCGTGAGATTAACTTCCCCGCGGGTCTGGAGAGCCTCGGCGAGGACGCGCTGCGTTACTGCACGTCGCTTATCTCTGCGGATATGTCCAAATGTACCGCGCTGACGCTGGAAAGCGGCGTTTTTGACAACTGCTCCTCGCTGGTGTCCGCCAAACTGCCGCCGAACGCCGACACCGTGACCTACGGCTGCTTCCACTACTGCTCCAGCCTGACCGACGTGGAGATTCCCAACAGCGTTACCCGTATACGCGACTTTGCATTTAGCGAATGTACCTCGCTTGCATCCGTAATACTCCCGACCTCACTCAAAACCTTGGACGGCAATGCCTTTAGCTACTGTTCGTCGCTTGTCGAAGTCACGATACCTTACGGAACCGAATCGGTTGGCGGCACTTTCATGGAATGCCCGAATCTGCAAGCGCTCTATGTGCCCGACACTGTTACAAATCTTAGCTGGAAGGTAGCTGTTTATTCGGATAACTGCGTAATATATTGCAGCGCGGGCTCCACGGCAGCTGAGGTCTGCCAGAGCCACAGCCTTTCTTATCTCACTGACAGCTCCGTCAACAGTCTCATAACCGTGCTGTACAACGGCAAGCGTATCTCCTTCCACTCCTATGAGCAGAACCCTGAAATTATAGATAACCGCACCCTTGTTCCCCTGCGTGCGATATTCGAGGCAATGGGCGCAGACGTAGAGTGGGACCAGTCCACCCAGACCGCGACCTCCACGCGCGGCGGCACGACCGTGAAGATTACCATAGGCGCGAACGAGATGTACAAAAACGGCAGCGCCGTTGCCGTTGACGTACCGGCGCAGATAATCAACAACAGGACAATGGTACCCGTCCGCGTCATCGCCGAGGCATTCGGCGCCGACGTTCAATGGAACCAAAACGGCCGCACGGTGCTGATAACCGAAACCTGACCGCCGCATAATCTGAATATTCCTATATCGTCCGGGGGGGGGTTGCCTCATAAAGTAATTTCCCTGCAAATCACAAAATGAAAACCCTGCTCTGTACAAATTTTTCTGTACAGAGCAGGGTTTTTGTGCCTGAGGCAGTGTTTTCATCTTTACAGCTTCAGGGCCGGTGAATTTTTTTGCTTATTGCGGGCATGATAGGGTCAGAATTAAAAGGAAAGAGGGCGCGTGGTGTGAGTAAGAGATTGGGGAAGCAGACCGTGGCTTTTCAGAATCCGCCGTGGGTGGCGGCGGGGGCCTGCGTTGTGGGCAAAAAGGAGGGCGAGGGGCCGCTGGCGGAGTGGTTCGACGTGATAAGTCAGGACTCCTACTTCGGTGAAAAGAGCTGGGAGAAGGCCGAGAGCACCATGCTGCGGCATTGCTTTGCCCTGTGCTGCGACAAGGCGAAAACCGCGCCGTCGGACTTGCACGGCATATTCGCGGGCGACTTGCTGAACCAGTGCGTCAGCTCTAACTTCGCCGCGAGGGACACGGGAGTGCCGTTTTTCGGGCTTTACGGCGCCTGCTCGACGATGGCGGAGGGGCTGACGCTGGCGGCAATGGCGCTGGACGGAGGGTTCGCGGAGACGGTGTGCGCCATGACAAGCTCACACTTTTGCTCGGCGGAGCGGCAGTACCGTCTGCCGCTGGAGTACGGCGGTCAGCGCACGCCCACGAGCCAGTGGACGGTGACGGGCGCGGGCGCGCTCATTCTCAAAAACGGCGGCGGCAGCGGCGCGCACATCACCCACGCCACGGCGGGCAGAATAGTTGACGCGGGCATCACCGACATGAACAACATGGGCGCGGCTATGGCTCCCGCGGCGCTGGACACGCTCACGGCGCACTTTGCCGACACGGGGCGCTCGCCGCAAAGCTACGACGCTGTTATAACCGGCGACTTGGGGCAGCACGGGCACAACGTGCTTATGGAGCTTTTCCGGCAGGAGGGGCTGGAATTTTCCCGCATATTCACCGACTGCGGCGTGCTCATCTACTCGCCGGAGCAGGACACGCACTGCGGCGGGAGCGGCTGCGGCTGCTCGGCCAGCGTGCTGGCGGGCTACATTCTGCACCAGATAACCGAGGGTGAGTGGAACAGGGTGCTGTTTGCGGCGACGGGCGCGCTGATGTCGCCCACCACGGCCATGCAGGGCGAGACGATACCCGCAATATGCCACGCCGTGGCGATAGAGAATATGCGGGAGGTGTGAGAGGAAAATGGATATGCTGGGCGAGTATTTGAAGGTGTTTTTAGTGGGCGGCGCGCTGTGCGCTGTGGGTCAGATACTGATTGACAAGACGGCGCTGACGCCGGCGAGGATACTGACAATCTACGTCGTTGCGGGCGTGGCGCTGGGCGCGGCTGGCGTCTATGAGCCGCTGGCGGACTGGGCGCTCTCCGGCGCGACGGTGCCGCTGACGGGCTTCGGCAACACCATTGCCCGCGGCGTGCGCGAGGCCGTGGCGAGCGACGGCGTGCTGGGCGCGTTCACCGGCGGCTTTACCGCCTCCGCGGGCGGGGTCTGCGCCGCTATTGTGTTCGGCTACATTGTGGCGCTCGTGTGCAAGCCGCGCGAGAAATAAAGTTCAGGCCGCAGGGACTGCGATGAAACAGTCTCTGCGGCCTTTTTGGGTGATTTATGGAGCCGTTATAAGATTATTAGTAGTCCTGACCGAGGTTCGCGGCGAGGGCGGTCAGCTCGTCGGCGGTGAGGCCGATGGAGAGCAGGTAAGTCTCGGCGCACTCGCCAAGTTCTGCGGCGGCCAAGTCCTCAACGCCGAAGGCGGTCTGCAGGGACTTGACGATGTTGGCAGAGGCGATGTAGTCGTACTGCTCGGAGCCGACGGTCACGCCGTAGTAGTTGCAGTAGGTGGTCATGTAGTCGGCGACAACCTCGTCATAGGTCGCGCCCATGAAGCACTCCAACACGGCGGAGACGAAGCCCGCGCGGTCCTTGCCCTCGTTGCAGTGGACAAGGTAGGGGCCTTCGTTGGCGGCGATGAAGCGCAGACCTTCGGCAAGACCGCTCCGGAAGTCCTCGGCGGAGAAGTCCACGCCGAGGTTGAGGTAGATGACGCTCTGGGTGGCGTAGTAGCTGTCGGCAAAGCCCTCATAGGCGGCGGCAACGTCCTCGGTATCCGCGAGGTTGACGAACGTCTTTACTCCGGCCTCGGAGGCGGCAGCGTCAGCGTAGGTGTTGCGGGCAATTTCGGGGTTGACGGGGCTGGAGGAGCGGTAGAGCGCGTTGGTTCCCATGCCGGTGGTGGTGACGGCGCGGAAGTTGGCAAACTCGGCGTCGGTCAGCTCTGCGTAGTCGGCGCGCTCGTCGCTGCGCTCAAGCTGGCGGATGTACCACTCGTCGTAGTAGCCGCCCTTTTCGCTCATGGTGATGGAGACGGCGACGGGAGCCTCAACGCCCTCGGCGTAGACCCACTCGTAGGAGCCGTCGTCGGCGGTGTTCTTAGCGGCAATGCCGTAGGTGGTGGCGAAGTCGCCCATGTTGATGGCGAGGGTCAGAGCGCCGTCGGAGGCGCGGAGCACGAGGCTGCCGGTGTCAACGTCGGAGTAGTTGGTGCAGTAGGGAACGGAGTAGTCAATGCCGTTCACGGTGACGGTGAGCACGTCGCCGTACTCATAGCCCGCGTCGATGAGGGACTGCTCGGGAATGGACAGCTCAAGGTTGCCGTACTTGGCAATGCTGTCAACCGTGCCGGTGAAAACGTCGGCCTCGGCAGCGTCCAGAGCGGAGACGGCGGCGAGCATGGAGTCCAGCGCGGCGGCGGAGACGGTGTCCTTGGGGGAGATATAGCCGTCAACAGTGGTGTAAATGCCGGCGTACAGCGCCCAAGCCACGGTGGAGAGGGCGTACTCGGAGATGTCCTCGTAGTCGATGACCTCACGGATGCCCATGCCGCCCTGTGTTGTGTCCAGACCCTGCGCGGCGGCGTAGCGGTAGAGCATGGTGGCGAGCTCCTCGCGCGTCACGGCGGAGGCGGGGAGGAACGTGCCGTCGGGGTAGCCGGTGACAACGCCGGTGCTCTCTGCCCAAGCGACGGCAGCGGCGTCGGCCTCGTCAACGTCGGCAAAGGAGGCGGCAGCCTCGGCGGCCGGAGCGCCGGCGGCGGTGTAGAGCGCGGAGACGGCCTCCGCACGGGTCACGGCGGCGTCGTCGGCCAGAGCCGCGGACACCGTGCCCAGCGCCAGCAGGGCGGCCAGCGCGAGCGAGAGGATTCTTCTTGAAACAGTATTCATGGTTTCTCCTTTTCTGTTTTTATTTCCAAGCCGCAGCGGATTATAGGGCTGCGGCAGGAGTTTACGATTTTACGTTGGCAGCGAATACTTTTTTCCAGCTCAATGCCACAAGCAGCACGGAGAGGATGAAGCATATAGTGTCCGAAACGGGGCCGGCGGCGAGGAAGCCGTCCAGACCGAAGATGTAGGCGAATATATACAGCAGCGGTATGAGGAAGAGTATTTGGCGCGAGAGCGAGAGGAACGTGGCGTGGACGGGCTTGCCGATGGACTGGAAGAATATAGGCGTTATAATGCTCACGCCCAGCAGCGGCGTCGCCAGCAGGAATATGCGGAAGGACTTGCGCGCAAACTCGTTGTAAAGCTCGGACTCGCTGCCGAAGATGGAGATTATCGCGTCCGGCGCCAGCTCGAACACAAGGAAGCCGAGAATGGAAATGACGGTGCCGAGGACGACGGCGAGCTTATAGGTGTGCTTGACGCGGTCGAACTGCTGCGCGCCGTAGTTATAGCCCAAGATGGGCTGCGCGCCGAGGGCGAGGCCGAGAATGACGGACACGAGCAGCATATTGACCTTGACGGTGATGCCGAAAGCGGCAAGGGGTATGTCCGCACCGTACTTGCTCAGCGCGCCGTAGGTGACGATGACGTTGTTGGTGGCGGTTATGACGCACACCGTGGCTATCTGGGTGATGAAGCTGGACATTCCCAGCTTGCACACGCCGCCGCATATGGCGGGAGAGAGGCGGAAGCACGCGGGCTTGACGGCGACGCTCTTGAAACGGAACGAGCCGATTATATACAGCACGGCGTTGAGCGACTGGCCGATTATGGTGGCGAACGCCGCGCCGGCCATGCCCCAGTCGAAAACGAATATGAAAAGAGGGTCGAGAATGAAGTTGGCGGCGCAGCCTACCAGCAGACCCAGCATACTCTCCTTCGGTCTGCCGTCCGCGCGGATGGGGCTGCCGAAGGATATGGCGATGGCGGAGAGCGGGAAGCCCGCGACGATGATGCGCCCGTACTCCAGCGCGTAGGGCAGAACCTCGTCGTTGCAGCCGAAGAAACGGCAGGCGGGCTGCATGAAAATCTCGAACAGCGCGCACATGACGATGCCCGACAGCACCGAGAGAACCATTGCGTTGCCCACGGCCTTTGCACCGAGGTCGGCGCGGCGGCGGCCAAGGCTAAGACTGAGGTAGGCGGCGCAGCCGTCGCCCAGCATGAAGCACAGCGCCATCATCAGCGTGGCTATGGGCAGAATTATGCTTGTGGCGGCGTTGCCTATGTAGCCGACGCTGCGGCCTATGAATATTTGGTCAACCATGTTGTACAGCGCGTTGACGACGAAAGATATTATGCTCGGCATGGCGTAGCGCAGCATGAGCTTGCCTACGCGCTCGGTGCCGAGGGCAGTTGAAGCGTTTTCCATTTAACTATGCGTCTCCGTTAATTTCTTCGATTTCTTATCACCACAATTATAAGGATTTGTCGCGGCTTGTCAATAGATACAGGCCGCGATATTGTTATATATGTCGAATTTGCCACAGTTTTGAACGATATGTTCTGTAAAAAATGTAGAAATTGATGAAAGGGGAAATTAGCCGCTTGACTTTTGGGCGGCTTTCACGTAATTGAGGGGGCGATGAAAGGAGGAATGAAAAAATGAACGGACGCGATTTCCCCTGCGGAGCCAAGGCGCTGGCGGGGCGGCTGGACGCCTACTTTGACGAGTGCGCGGCCGGCGGCCGCAAGCCGACGGTGAACGGGCTTTGTCTGGCGGCGGGGATAACTCCGGCGAAGATGCTCTCACTGCTGCGCGCCTACGACAGCGGCGAGACGCCGCCGGACTTCCCCGAGGTGCAGGTGAGGGTACTCAAGACGGGGCAGATGCGGCTTTGCGACTACCTTGAGCAGCAGAGCGATTCCATGTCCATACTCAAGGCCAAGCAGCCCTGCTACTGCGGCTACAGCGACCGACCCGCGAGCGGCGGCGGCGACGGCGCGGTGAGGGTGGTGCTGCGCATGGACGGGGCGAACCCGGGGGAGTGAGCATGGCGGAGGAGGGAGAAATTACGCTCGACCTCGGGCGGGCGAACCCCAAGCAGGCGCTTTTTTACGCCAGCAGGACGCTCTACACGGCCTACGGCGGCGCAAGGGGCGGCGGCAAGACCCACGCGCTGAGAATTAAGGCCGTGTCGGGTGCGCTGACTTGGGCGGGCATCAGGATATTGGTGCTGCGGCGCACATATCCGGAATTGCAGTCGGGGCACATTGAGCCTATCGTGAGGCTCGTGCCGCCGGAGCTGGGGCGCTACAACGCCACGCAGAGAACGATGTACTTCGTCAACGGCTCGACCATACGCTTCGGCCACTTTTCCGGCCTTGCGGGAGAGACGGAGTATCAGGGTCAGGAGTTTGACTGGATATTCATGGACGAGGCCACGCAGTTCACCTACGGCGAGTTCCGCACGCTGGGCGGCTGCCTGCGCGGAGTGAACGACATCCCCAAGCGCTTTTACCTGACGTGCAACCCCGGCGGCGTGGGTCACGCTTGGGTGAAGCGGCTCTTCATAGACCGCGAGTTCCGCTCCGGCGGCGAGGGCGGGGAGCGCGGGGAGGACTACTCGTTCATCTTTGCCACCGTGGAGGACAACAAGCCGCTGCTGAAGTCCTCGCCGGCCTACCTGCAAATGCTCTCGTCGCTGCCGGAGCACTTGCGGCGGGCGCACCGCTACGGCGACTGGAACGCGCTGGCGGGAGCTTACTTCCCCGAATTTTCCGAGGAAAAGCACGTCTGCGAGCCGTTTGCCATACCGCCGGAGTGGCCGCGGTTTAGAGCGTTTGACTACGGGCTGGATATGTTCGCCTGCTGCTGGGCGGCGGTGGACGGCGACGGGCGCTGCTGGATTTACCGCGAGGTGAAGCGCCCGAGGCTTATTGTCAGCCAAGCGGCGGAGGCCATGCGCGAGGCCACCCTGCCGGGCGAGCGCATTGCCCTGACCTATGCCCCGCCGGATATGTGGTCAACGCAGAAGGACACGGGCAAGACGATGGCGGAGGTGTTCACGCTCTGCGGTATCCCCATAGTGCGCTCATCCAACGCGAGGGTGCAGGGACACCTGCAAATCAAGGAGCTGCTGCGCGCGAGACCCGACGGACGGCCCGGGCTGATGGTGTTCTCCGACTGCCGCGAGCTGATAAGGGACGTGCAGTCCATTCAGACCGACCCGCAAAACCCCAGCGACTGCGCCAAAGCGCCGCACGAGGTGACGCACATGGTGGACGCGCTGCGCTACTTCTGCGTAAACCGCGCGCTGCCGCCGGAGAGGGCGGAAAAGCCGCGGGCGCGGCGCGGGGACTACGAGGGCTACATGACCGGCGGCGAGGCGCCGGAGAGCTACATGGAATACTTTTAAGAGAAAAGGAGAGAAGCAGATGGAGATTCTGATAATTTGTATGCTGGCGCTGGTGCTGTGCGTCTGCGCGGTGACGGCGGCGGTGCTGACGCTGGCGCTGGCAAGGGCGGCGCGCGGCGAGAGCGCGGCCGCGATGCCCGAGGAAAGCGGGCGAGGCACGCGCGAGGAGCGGCTTTTTGCCGAGGGCGTGAACAGCATACTAAGCTATGATTTGCGCGCCGCCGCAGGAAAGGAGGACGGCGAATGAGCGGGAGAAAATCCTTGCCCGACTGCGCCGCCGTGGTGCGTGACTACGAAAAGGCGCTGCGCTTCAACGCCGCCATAGGGCTGAACGACACGGTGCGCACAAACGAAAACTTTTTTGTGGGCAAGCAGTGGGAGGGCGTGGCCGCCAACGGACTGCCGACGCCGGTGTTCAACTTCATAAAGCGCGTGACGCTCTTTTCCGTGGCGAGCGTGATATCCGACAACCTCAAGCTGCGCGCCACGCCCGCCAGCGCCGCCGGAGGGGAGGCGCGGAGAGAGGGGCAGCGCGCGGCGGACACGGTGACGCGGGAGCTGGAGGACATTGCCGAGCGCGTCAGGCTGGGCAGTCTGCTGCGGGAGCTGATGCGCAACGCCGCCGTGGACGGCGACGGCTGCCTTTACTCCTACTGGGACGCCGAGGAGGGCGGGATAGTTACGGAGGTTGTGGAGAATAACCGCGTTTTTTTCGGCAATCCCTCCGACAGACGCGTGCAACGCCAGCCGTGGATAATTATATCCTCGCGCCAAATGACGGACGACGTGCGCGCCAAGGCCAAGGAGAGCGGGCTGGCATTTGACGGCATTGCCGACGACGGCGACGACAGGGAGATTGACGCCGCCAAGGAGACTAACGGCAAGGTGACGGTGCTGCTGCGCTTTTGGAAAAGCCGCGAGACGGGCACGGTGTGGGCCTGCGAGTGTACCAAAGGCGCAATGGTGAAAAAGCCGTGGGACACGCGCCTTGCGCTCTATCCCATAGTCTGGCTCAGCTGGGACTATGTGCAGGACTGCTACCACGGTCAGGCGCTCATCACGGGACTTATACCCAACCAGATATTTATAAATAAGCTCTTCGCCATGAGCATGATTAGCCTCATGACGACGGCCTACCCGAAAATTGTCTACGACCGCACGCGCATTGCGCGCTGGGATAACCGCGTGGGCGCGGCCATAGGCGTGAACGGCGGCGACGTGGGCAGCGTGGCGAAAATTATTAACCCCGCGCAGATTTCGCCGCAGATTGCGGAGTTCATACGCCTTGCGGTGGACTACACGCAGACGTTTTTGGGCGCGACGCCCGCCGCGCTGGGCGACGAGGAGCCGGACAACGCCTCGGCAATTTTGGCTTTGCAGCGCGCCTCCGCTGTGCCCAGCGAGCTGACGCGGCAGAACCTGTACCAGTGCGTGGAGGAGCTGGGGCGGATATACATGGACTTCATGGCCGCCTGCTACGGCACGCGCATGGTGCGCGCGGAGCTGCCGCGGGAGGCGCTGAGCGCGGCGGAGTTTGCCGGCCGCGGCGCGGAGTGGGCGGCGCCGTTTGACTTCTCGCTGCTGCGCCGAGCGGGTCTGGGGCTGAAGCTGGACGTGGGCGCATCGTCGTACTGGAGCGAAATTGCCTCGCTGCAGACGCTGGACAACCTGCTGCTGCGCGACAAAATCAGCGTTGTGGACTACCTTGAGCGCATACCCGACGGCTACATAGCCAAGCGCGGCGAGCTCATAGACAGCATAACGGCGCGCCAAAGCGCCGCCTTGCAGCAAAATTCTAATCTGATTTAACTTAAAAAGGAGAGACAAGAGCATGGACGAGGAAATGATTTTTGCGCCCGAAGCGACGGACACCGAGGCTGCGGAGGCGCAGACGCCCGAGAGCGCGGAGCCGAACGGCGAGACGGCGGAGAGCGCGGCACTGAGCGCGGCGAGGGACGCGGACATACGCGCATTCTTGGACGCTGTGCCAGACGCCGACGTGAAGAATCTGCCCGAGGCGGTGTGGGCGGGCGTCAGGAGCGGCAAGAGCCTGCTGACGGCCTATCTGCTGAACGAAAACGCCGCGCTGAAAGCCGAGGCGGAAAAACGCTCCGGCCGCGCGCTGAGCGCGGGGAGCGCCGCCTCCGCGGGCGCGTCCGCCGCGGCGGACTTCGACGCGCTGTGGTATGGCGACTGAACAAATGAGCCAAACAAAATTTATAATTTAAAAGAAAAAGGTAAAAAACTATGGCAATCAATTTGGCAAGCAAGTATGCAAACAAATTAGACGAGCGCTTTACTCTCGGCTCCGTGACGGAGAAGTTCGCGGGCAAGGCGTTCGACTGGGACGGGGTAAAGAGCCTGAAGGTCTACTCCGCCGAGCCCGTGACTATGGGCGACTACAACCGCGCGGGCGGCAGCCGCTTCGGCACGGCGGAGGAGCTGGGCGACGCGGTGCAGGTCATGACCATGAGCCGCGACCGCGCCTTCACGTTCACCATTGACGCGGGCAACGCCGCCGAGCAGCTGAACGTGAAGCACTGCAACCGCCAGCTCAAGAGCAGCTGGGACGAGGTGGTTATTCCCGAAATAGACATCTACCGCCTCGACAAGTGGGCCAACGGCGCGGGGCTGGGCTGCGCCGGAGCCGACGCGCTGACGAAAGACAACGCGGTGACGGCCATAATGACCGCCAACGCCGCCATGAGCAACGCCAGAGTGCCGCGCCGCGGCCGTGCGCTGTTCATAGGCGAGAGCGCCTACATAAGCTGCAAGCTGGCCTCCGAGCTTATGAGCGTGGACACGCTGGGCGCGCAGTCCGTGAAAAACGGCGTCGTGGGCTTCATAGACGGCGCGGCTGTCGTGCCGGTGCCCGACAGTTATATGCCGCAGGGAGTGAGCTTCATTCTCAAGCACGCGGGAGCGACGGCCGACCCGCAGAAGCTCAAAACGCTGCGCGCGCACAAAAATCCTCCGGGTCTGGACGGCGACCTCGGCGAGTGCCGCATTATGTACGATTCGTTCGTGCTGGACAGCAAGGTCTGCGGCGTGTACGTCTACGCCACCGAGGGCGTGGCCGCGCCGGTTATCACTGTGACTGACGGCAGCGCGGCAATAACCTGTGCCGCCGACGGCGCGGAGATAGTCTACACCACCGACGGCACGAACCCCAAGACTTCTTCCAGCGCCAAGACGTATTCCTCCGCCGTGACTGTGGACAGCGGCACGGTTATAAGAGCCTACGCCCGACTGGACGGGGCAGTGAATAGCGCGGTCGCCGAAGCCGCGGCGGAGTAAGGCGCTTATGGTGTGCGTTGAGGACATTTTCCGCGCCGCGATGGGGCTGATGGACGAGCTGAACGCGGAAGGAGAGGCGCAGCACGAGGGCACGGAGGAGTACGAGCGCAGAGCGCCGATTATAGTCAACACGCTTTTGGCAGAGCTAAATCTGCGGCGCGGGCGGCGGGGACACTCGCCGCAGACGGAGAGCCTTGACGACTGCGTTCAGGGCGTGAGCGACGCCTTTGCCCTCAGCGCGCTGGCCTGCGGTCTGGCGGCAAACCTGCTGCTGGACGAAAACCCCGCCGCCGCGGACTTCTACTCCCAGCGCTACGAGGAGCTGAGGGAACGCTATCTGGCCTCGGAGGCGGAGTGCGGAGCGGTTGAGGACATTTACGGCGGCATAGAGCTGGGCGGCTTCGGGAGGTGGTGAGGCTATGGCAAAAGTGAAATCGGGCTCCGGCGACACAGTGTTCCGCATACATAAGTGGCTGGGAGTGAACGAGGCGCCCGAGGGCGACAGCACGCTGCAAATGGGCGAGGCCGCGCACATGCGCAACTGGCGCATAACGAGCGGCGGCGCGCTGAAAAAGCGCGGAGGCACGGCCAACGTGGCGGGTCTGCTGAGCGACTACGCCGTTTCTACCGGCCTCCAGAGCGCGGTGCTGACGGAGCTGAACGCCACAAGCGCGGAGTTCACCGCCTACCCCTCCGTCAGCGTGGACGGCGTGGGGACGATAACGCTCAGCGGCGAGGCCGAGACGGTGGGCTTTTCCGACTGCGTGGGCAAATTCGCGCTCATTGACGGCGTTATTATGAAGTTCACGGAGGCGGCGGCGAACGCAGCCGAGGGCGACGTGCTGTGCCGCGGCGGAGCGGTGGGTCTGTCGTCCGCCTCCGTCAGCGGCGTGACGGTGCTGACGCGCGGCGGCAGCGTGAAGGTCTACGGCACGCTGACCGTCACGGCGGGCGAGGTGGCCGCGGCGGACGCCGAGACGGTCTACTACAGCGAGCTCGGCTCCCCCGATGACCTCGTCGGCAGGTGGGTCACGAGCTCCGCGGGAACGCTCTACTATCTCACGAGCTATAAGACGACGACCGTGACGCTGCCGACCGGCGGCAGCTACGAGCAGTATTCCTACACCGGCAGAGCCGTGGCGTGGGCGCTGGACGACAGGTACGTCTGGTATGCGGCGGCGGTGAAGGCTGTCGGCGGCGACGAGGCGGGCGACACGGTTGTGCGCGGCATATGGAGCGGCTATGTGGGCGGCACGGAGGTGTTGTGCGCGGCCTGCAACGGCCACCTCTGGCAGCTGGCCGAGAGCGGCGGGGAGTGGAGCAAGACCGACTGCGGCAGCTTGGACACCGGCGCGGAGGTGGGAATGTTCGGCTTTGAGGAAAAGCTGTATATCCTGAACGGCTCGCAGTACATGGTGTGGGACGGCACGGCGCTGGCGGAGGTGGAGGGCTACCGCCCGCTGGTCGTGACCGCCGCCCCGCCGAGCGGCGGAGGGACGGCGCTGGAGCAGGTGAACAAGCTCAACGGTCTGCGCCGAGAGCGCTTTTGCCCCGACGGGGAGAGCGTGGTTTTCCAGTTAGCGGAGACAGACATTGCCGGAGTGGACTACGTGCGCTATACGGCCACGGGCGAGGAGCTTGCGGACTACACCGTCTCACTCTCGCAGGGCACGGTGGCGCTCGCCGAAGCTCCGCCGGAGGGCGTGAACAGCCTTGAGATAGGCTACTCTGTGGCGGCAAACAGCCGCGCGCAGGTGGAGGGTATGCACTGGGCGGAGCTTTTCAACGGCGCGCAGGACACGCGGGTATTCATATACGGCGACGGGAGCAACACAACACTCTACAGCGGCATCGACGAAAACGGCAGGCCGCGCGCGGACTACTTTCCCGATATGAACGAGGCCGCAATCGGCGACGAGAACACGCCGCTGACCGCGCTCATAAGGCACTACAGCCGCCTTATGGCCTTCAAAACCGACAGCGCGTGGTCGATAAGCTATTCCGAGGTGACGCTGGCCGATGGCAGCGTGACGGCGGGGTTTTACGTGACGCCGGTCAACCGCGACGTGGGCGGCTGCGCGCCCGGTCAGGTCTGCCTTGTGGAAAACCGCCCGCGCACGCTGGACGGGCGCAGCGTTATAGAGTGGGTCCCCAACAGCTACGGCAGCTTCACCGGCGACCAGCGCAGCGCGCGCTGCGTCTCCCGCCGCGTGGACAGCACGCTGGGCAGCTTCGACCTTGCCTCGGCGCGGACATTCTACGACAAGGTGACGCGGGAGTATTACGTCATATCGCCGGACGGCACGGCGCTGGTGAACAACGTGGAGGCCGACGCTTGGTACATCTACACGGACTTTGACGCCAAGAGCATGATTAACTACAAGGGCGAGGTTTACATCGGCACCTCCGACGGCTGGCTGCGGCACTTTTCCGACGACTATTACAGCGACGCGGGCAACGCCATCGACGCGGTGTGGGAGAGCGGAGCCATGTCGTTCGACCGCGACTTTAGGCGCAAGTATTCGCTGATGGTGT
Organism: Oscillospiraceae bacterium; assembly: GCA_021202845.1. GTDB lineage: Bacteria > Bacillota > Clostridia > Oscillospirales > Oscillospiraceae > JAJQCF01. The sequence goes on along the minus strand of JAJQCF010000030.1, from coordinate 45,061 downwards.
GGCTGGGCGTGAAGCCCTCCGACGCGGGGTTCCTCGCCGTGACCGCCTGCACGGACAGGCGCACGGACTACAGCGAGCACTCGCTGGCAACCGAGAGCGCCGAGAGCGTCCCCGCCACGCGGATTATAAAGCTGAAAACGAAAAAATTCACCTTCTACCGGCTCGTGCTGTCCAACTGCACCGCCGACACCACGGCGACCGTTGTTTCGGCGGACATCAGGGTGCGCTTTGCCGGCTACGTGAGGTGAGGGACGGAGGAATGAGAAGATGAGTACAAAAATCAAGCAGGGCGACGCTTACTCCCTGCCCGTGGCCTTGACGCTCAACGGCAGCGCCCTGTCGGGCGAGAGCGTGGAGACGGCGGAGTTCTGCCTTGGGCGCAGTCTGCGCAAGCTCTACCCGCAGGAGGTCACGTTCTCTGCGGACGACGGCTGCTTTTACATACCGCTCAGTCAGGAGGAGACGTTCGCCCTGCCGCCGGAGGCCGCGCCGCTGGACGCGCGCGTCAAGTTCCCCGACGGGCAGGTGATGGGCGCGAAAGCTCCCGGGTATATACAAGTTGTCTGCGCGCTGAGCAGGGAGGAGCTGTGATATGGCGGAAATAAAGCTGACAAGCACGGAGGGACTGGCGCTGACGCTCATGGACGCGCTGGTGATAAAGGGCGAGGACGGCCTCGACGGGCTGGACGGCGCCGACGGCCTTGACGGTGTGGACGGAGTTTCGCCGACGGTGAGCGTGGAGGAGATAGAGGGCGGCCACCGCGTCACCATAACGGACTGCGAGGGCGAGCACGTCTTCGACGTTATGGACGGCGCGGACGGCAGCGCGGGCTACGACTTCGACACCGAGCCTACCGCGGGCAGCGGGAACCTTGTCACCTCGGGCGGGATATACAGCTACGTCCGAACGGCGATATTTGAGGCGATGGAGGCGAGCTACTGATGGCAAATCACAGCAGTCTGACAGCGCTCTTTTCCGACATCGCCTCCGCCATACGCGCCAAGACGGGCGGCAGCGTGGAAATAGTGGCCGACGCCTTCCCCGAGGCCATTGCCGGAATACCAGCGGGCGGCGGGGACTCCGGCAGCGCCGCCGCCATACTGCGCCGCACCGTTGCGGACTACGATGACACGGAGGGGCTTGTCACGGCAATCGGCAGCTACGCCTTTTTCGGCTGCGGCAGCCTGAGTGCCGTCAGCTTCCCCGCCTGCGTGCAGGTGGGCAGTCAGGCTTTCGCGGGCTGCGAGGCGCTGGAGAGCGTGAGCTTTCCCGCCTGCGAGAGCATTGCGGGCAACGCTTTTATCTCCTGCTATGCGCTGGAGAAGGTGTCTTTTCCGATGTGCCTGACCATAGGGTCTTACGCCTTCGCCTCCTGCACGGCCTTGGCGGCGGCGGACTTCGCGGCGGCGGAGACGGTGAGCGGCAACGCCTTTTACTACTGCCGCTCGCTGACGCGGCTGAGTTTGCCAGTCTGCACGGACATAGGCAACTACGCCTTCGGCTACTGCACGGCGCTCACAGAAGCGGCGCTGCCCGCCTGCGAGTACATCGGCAACTACGCTTTCTACAGCTGCACCTCGCTGGCCGCCGTCAGCCTGCCGTCCTGCCTCGCGGTCTACAGCCACGCCTTCCGCGGCTGCCGAGCGCTGGAGAGCGTCAGCCTGCCGCGCTGCACGGTCATTGGCTCCTCGGCGTTCCAGTCCTGCTCCGCGCTGAGCGCCGTCTACCTCGCGGGCAGCAGCCTTGCGACGCTGAGCCTGAACGCCTTTGCCTCCACGCCGCTGTCGCTTTCAACCTACCTCGGCTACTTCGGCTCGGTATACGTGCCGGAGAGCCTGCTGGCGAGCTACAAGGCGGCGGCGAACTGGAGCGTCTACGCCGACAGAATTACGGGAATGGAGGAGTGAGCATGAAGCTGCAAATTTTGGTGCCGCAGTATAACGAGACGGACGCGGTGGTAAAGCCGCTGCTGGACAGCGTTGCCATGCAGCAGAACGTGGACTTCGGCGAGGTGGGCGTTATCATCTGCAATGACGGCAGCGATGTGCACCTATCCGACAAGCTGCTGCAAAGCTATCCGTTTGAGGTGCAGTACCACCTTCTGCCGCACGGCGGGGTCTCGGCGGCACGGCAGGCGTGTCTGGACAGGGCGGAGGCGGAGTACGTCATGTTCTGCGACGCGGACGATATGTTCTTCAACCTCTGCGGGCTGTGGATAATTTTCCGAGAAATGCGCGGGGCGGGTTTCGACACGCTGACCTCGGTGTTCGTGGAGGAAACGCGGAGCCCCGAAAGCGGGGAGCCAATCTACCTGAACCACGACATGGACTCAACATTTGTCCACGGGAAGGTACACAGGCGGCAGTTCCTCACCGAGAACAATATCCGCTGGAACGCCGCGCTGACAGTACACGAGGACAGCTACTTCAACATCCTCTGCCGCAGCCTCAGCGAGAACGCGAAATACTGCCCGACGCCGTTTTATCTCTGGCGCTGGCGCGATGAGAGCGTTTGCAGGCACGACCCACAGTATATCCTCAAAACCTACGGGGATATGCTCCGCAGCAGCGACGCGCTCACGGGCGAGCTGCTGCGGCGGGGAAAGCGCGGCGCGGCGCAGTCGGTGTGCGCGGGCATGGTGTTCGACGCCTACTACTCCATGAACACCGAGCGCTGGCTGAGCCGCGGCAGCAGGAAATACCGCGAGGCGACGGAGCGGAGGTTCGGCGACTACTACAAAAAGTACCGCGACGTTTTCGAGAGCATGGACGCCGCGGAGCGCAGCGCGGTTTCCGCCGCCGTGCGCAGCCGCAAGGTCGCCGAGGGCATGGACATGGAGCGCGTGACGTTTGACGACTGGATACGCCGCGTAACGGCGCCGCGGGGAGCGGGGAGGCGCGTATGCTGTCGGAAATAATTGTGGCGCTGCTGGCGCTCGCAGGGACGCTGGCGGGAGCCTACGCCGCCAATAGGAAAAACGCCGCCGTGTTTTCCTATCGCCTTGAACAGCTGGAAAAGAAGGTGGACAGACACAACAGCGTTATCGAGCGCACGTACCGGCTGGAGGAGGGCGCGGCGCTGTTAGAGGAAAAGATGAAGGTGGCCAACCACCGCATAGACGATTTGGAGAGGAGAGAGCAGAAATGAGCAAAAAATGGCTGAAAGCCGCAGCGGTGCGCGCCGTGAGGACGGTGGCGCAGACCGCGGCCGCGGCGATAGGGGCCTCGGCGCTGCTGAGCGAGGTCAGCTGGCCGGAGGTGGCCAGCGCGGCGGTGCTGGCGGGGCTGCTGAGTATGCTGACAAGCCTGACGGGACTGCCGGAGGCGGAGGAGTGAGCGTGAGCCCGCTAACGCAGTGCGTCATACCCAGCCCCAACCACTCCGGCGCGCGCACCCGCGCCATAGATACCGTGAGCATACACTGTATGGCGGGAGATTTGAGCGTTGAGAGCTGCGGCGCGCTGTTCGCGCGGTCTACGACGCGGGCGAGCAGCAACTACGGCATAGGCTCCGACGGGCGCATTGCGCTGTACGTGGACGAGGCAAACCGCAGCTGGTGCACTTCGTCGGCGGAAAACGACGACCGCGCCGTGACGATTGAAGTGGCCAACTGCGGCGGGGCGGACGAGGGTTGGCCGGTGAGCGACGCGGCCTATGACAGCCTCATAGAACTGCTGACTGACGTGTGCCGCCGCAACGGCATAGCAAAGCTGCTCTGGCGGGGCGACAGGAGCCTTGTGGGGCAGACGGACAAGCAGAACATGACCGTCCACCGCTGGTTCGCTCAAAAATCATGCCCGGGCGACTGGCTTTACACCCGCCACGGGAGGATAGCGGCGGAGGTCAACGCTAAATTAGAGGAGAGTATGACGGGAGAAGAAATTTACAAGGCGCTGACGGATTATCTGTCCGCGCTGCCCGCGCCGGACTGGGCGCAGCAGGAGCTGCGCGGGGCTGTGGACGCCGGCATAACGGACGGTACCGCCCCAATGTGCTTTGTGCCGCGCTATCAGGCCGCCATAATGGCCGCCCGCGCGGCACGGCGTACCGACGAATAGATGCGGGCGTACCGACAAAACGGTACGAGCGTACCGATAAATCGGTAAGGCGTACCGACGAAACGGTACGGGCGTACCGATAAATCGGTAAGGCGTACCGACGAAACGGTACGGGCGTACCGATAAATCGGTAAAGCGTACCGACAAAACGGTACGGATGTACCGATAAATCGGTCAAGCAAAACAGCGAGGACGCGCTGTCGGCTCACAAGCCGCAGCGCGCCCTTTTTGTTATTACTGCTTATTCGGCAATCTCCAGACGGTAGCCCACCTTTTGAATGTTCCTTATGGAAACGCGCGAGTTCAGGTACTTGAGCTTTTTGCGCAGGAAGGAGATGTAGGCCTCCACGTTGTTGTCCGTTGCCTCGGAGTCGATGCCCCAGATGTTGACGATGAATGCCTCCTTGGTGAACGTCATGCGCGGGTTCGCCAGCAGCATACGCGCCACCTCCAGTTCGCGGCGGCTTAGCTGCACGCTCTCGCTGCCGCAGTCCAGCTCCGCCGCGTCCAAATTCAGCACAAGGTCGGCGCAGCGCAGCTCGTTAAGTATAACGTCGCCGACGCGCCGTGTCATGGCGTTCACGCGCGCAAGCAGCTCGTGTACGTCGAAGGGCTTCGTCATGTAGTCGTCCGCTCCGGCGTTCAGCCCCGCCACTTTGTCCGGCACCGCTGACCGCGCCGTCAGCATCAGCACCGGCGCGGACTCCCCGCGAGAGCGCAGTGTGCGTACGACCTCCAGCCCGTCAACCCGCGGGAGCATGACGTCTAAAATTATGAGGTCATAGTCAAAGCCCTCCGCGTAGTCCAGCGCCGTCTGACCGTCGCCAACAGCGTCCGCAAAATGCCCCGCGTTTTCCAATATCTTTTTCAGCGCGCCAGCCAGCGCGGGCTCGTCCTCCGCAAGCAGTATTTTCATGTTAACCTCCAGAAAAGTTTTCCCTGACTGTCAATTATACCGATACATCTTAATAAATTCTGAAAACGTCTGGGGGAGCTTTTGCGGAGGGTTTTAAGGTTCGTTTAAGCCTCGGTTCAGAAGCTTTTCAGCGCACAGAGTTATACTGCGCAGCGTAGGAGGCGGACAAACCCCCTCCGAGAAAGGAGACACATTATGAGTAAATTCAGTGCAAAGCGGTTCACAGCCGCCGCGGTTTCGGTTGCGGTAATTTTTTCACTTTCCGCCACGGCCTTTGCCGCGAACGAAGAGAGAGCGGAAGTTCCGAACACAGAGGGCGCTTATGTCGCCGCGGGGAGGACTTTCAGCGACGAGATTGTCTGGGGCAGCGAGAGCGCTTTGAAAATTTGCCTGACGGACGGCAGCGTTTTCACCGGCTCTTTCCGCCGCGAGGCAGACGCCGAAGGCGGCTTTGCCAATCTCTATATCGACAGCGGCTCAAAGTGGGTCGTGACCGCCGACAGCGCGCTGACGAGCCTTTACGGAGACGGCGTGATTGTTGACACGGAAGGCAGGACGGTCACCATTGCCGGCATAAACGGCGAGGTGTACTCCGCGGGAGAGGGTGAGCGCACGGTGACGGTGGAGCGCTGCTCGCTGACAGAGAGCGCGGGAGAGGGAGCCGCGGCGCTGAAGTGGCTCTGCGGCGCAGGAGTGCTCCCCGCCGAGGAAGCCTCCGCCCAAAGCACCCCCATGGCGCTGCTTATGGCAAGGCTGGCGGAAAATGTGAAGCAAAGCAAAAGCAGCGGGTGGACGCGCTATGGCGCGACCACCCGCTGTGAGGTTATATTCGCTGTAAAACGCCGTGGTACCGGCATCAATAAATGCTTCTGCTGGACAAAAATGCGGGTACACGCACTTTTGTCCAGCAGCATTATAGTACGGTTTATTTGCTTCGTTACCGCACAACGTGGGTGTCCGGTTCTACTTTGGCTATGGTGCGCTCTACTTCGTCCATGAGCGCCTCGAAGTCGTCTGTGTCGGAGTCTATGGTCAGCTTCTGCGTCATAAACACGACGCTGGCGTCGTTCACGGCGGGCAGCTTTTTGATGGCGCGCTCCATTTTGGCGGCGCAGTTGGCGCAGTCGAGGTCAACGAGCTTGTAGGTTTTTTTCATTGTTTATTCCTCCAAATGTTCTTTTGCCATTCCGATAATGGTCTCAACGTGGCTGTCGGCAAGGAAATAGAATATGGTCTTGCCCTCGCGGCGGTTTTTGACGAGCCGCGCGTTTTTCAGCACTCTGAGCTGGTAGGATATGGCGGGCTGGGTCATTTTCAGCAGCTCCGCGATGTCGCAGACGCACAGCTCGCAGCGTGAGAGCAGGCAGAGTATTTTTATGCGGGTGGAGTCGCCGAACACCTTGAAAAGCTCGGCCATGTCCGCCATTTCCTCCTCCGGCGGCAGCCCGCCCGCCGCCAGCTCGACCGCCTCCGGGTGTACGCAGACGCTCTCGCACAGCTCGGCCTCGACAGGGTGCTCCATTGCGCTCTCCTCCTTTTCAAATAAACGCTTGCTTATATGTTTATATAAGCACATTTTTATTTGATTGTCAAGTGTTATTTTAAATTTTCCCGCGCGGAGCGGTTTTTGGCAGCGGCGTAGAAGCGTTTGGGCGAAATATACAAGTTTTTGACCTCAAAATGATTTTTATTTTAAACCCACTCCGGCGCAAATCGTGATACAATAAAAGTGCACAATTTTAGACCTGCAAAAATGTTAAACATGTCTGAAAATCGCGTCATGTCCCAAATGTCTGGGATAACCTTGCACCGAGGACAGGAGAACAAAAAAGAAGTAAGGAGAGCTTCCGAAATGGCCATCAAGAGGAAAATGAAAACAATGGACGCCAACAACGCGGCCGCCCACGTGTCATACGCATTTACCGAAGTTGCCGGTATTTATCCGATAACGCCCTCCAGCCCTATGGCGGACTTCGTTGACCAGTGGTCCGCGGCGGGTCGGAAGAACATTTTCGGCAACACCGTGCGCGTCATGGAGATGCAGTCCGAGGCCGGAGCCGCCGGAACGGTACACGGCAGCCTGAACGCCGGCGCGCTCACGACGACCTACACCGCTTCTCAGGGCCTGCTGCTCATGATACCCAACATGTACAAAATGGCGGGTGAGCTGCTGCCGGCGGTGTTCCATGTCTCCGCCCGCGCCGTTGCCAGCCACGCGCTGAGCATATTCGGCGACCACTCCGATATTTACGCCTGCCGCCAGACCGGCTTTGCCATGCTGTGCGAGTGCAACCCGCAGGAGGTTATGGACCTCTCACCCGTGGCGCACCTTGCGGCAATAACGGGCCGCGTGCCGTTTCTGAACTTCTTCGACGGCTTCCGCACCTCGCACGAGATTCAAAAGCTGGCCGTGTGGGACTATGACGACCTTGCCGGACTTTACGACACTCCCGCGCTGGAGGCTTTCCGCGGCCGCGCGCTCAGCCCCGAAAACCCCAAGATGCGCGGCAGCCACGAAAACGGCGACACGTTCTTCCAGAACCGCGAGGCCGCGAACAAATACTATAACGCCCTGCCGGACATAGTTCAGGGCTACATGGATAAAATTAACGAGCTAATCGGCTCGGACTACAAGCTGTTCAACTACCACGGCGCGCCCGATGCCGACAGAGTTATTGTGGCAATGGGCTCCGTGTGCGACGTGGCCGAGGAGGTCGCGGACTACATAAACGCTAACGGCGGCAAGGTCGGCGTGGTCAAGGTTCGTCTTTACCGCCCGTTCAGCGCGGAAAGACTGCTGGAGGCCATACCCGAGACGGCCAAGAAAATTGCCGTGCTTGACCGCACAAAGGAGCCGGGCAGCCAAGGCGAGCCGCTGTTCCAAGACGTTGTCACCGCCTTTGCCATGCAGGGGCGCAGTGCCACGATATGCGGCGGACGCTACGGCCTCGGCAGCAAGGACACCCCGCCGCGCAGCCTCTTCGCCGTGTACGAGGAGCTGGAGAAGGATGCCCCCAAGCGCGAGTTCACAATCGGCATTGTGGACGACGTTACGGAGCTGTCCCTGCCGGAGCACGACTGCCCCGACACCGCGCCGGAGGGCACGATACAGTGCAAGTTCTGGGGTCTCGGCGGCGACGGCACGGTCGGTGCGAACAAGAACTCCATAAAAATAATCGGTGACCACACGGATAAATACGTGCAGGCGTACTTCCAGTACGACTCGAAAAAGACCGGCGGCGTCACCATTTCCCACCTGCGCTTCGGTGACAAGCCGATAAAGAGCAGCTACTACGTCAACAAGGCGGACTTCGTGGCCTGCCACAACCCCAGCTACATCACCAAGGGCTTCAGGGTTGTCAACGACGTTAAGCCCGGCGGCGTGTTCCTTGTGAACTGCCAGTGGGGCTTCGAGGAGCTGGAAAAGAACCTCTCGGGCGAGGCCAAGCGCTACATAGCCGCCAACCACATTCAGCTCTACACAATAAACGCTATCGACCTTGCGATTAAAATAAAAATGGGCAAGCGCACGAACACCATTTTGCAGTCGGCCTTCTTCATGCTCTCCGGCATACTGCCGCGTGAGGACGCCATACGCTACATGAAGGACGCGGCCACCCAGAGCTACCTAAAAAAAGGCTTTGACGTTGTGCAGCAGAACCACGACGCCATAGACGCCGGTGCCGGAGCCATAGTGCCGATTGAGGTGCCGGAGTACTGGCTGGATGCTCCCGACAATCCCGAGGAGGAGGTCAAGTGCGACAGACCGGAGCTGCTCAAGCAGGTGAACGACATACTCCTGCCCGTGGAGCGCATGGACGGCGATACGCTGCCCGTCTCCGCCTTCAGTGAGCACGCCGACGGCACATTCGAGCAGGGAGCCTCCGCTTACCAGAAGCAGGGTGTGGCTGTGAGCGTGCCCATGTGGGTTCCTGATAACTGCTCGCAGTGCAACCACTGCGCTTTCGTCTGCCCCCACGCGGCAATCCGCCCCTTCGCCCTGAACGCCAAGGAAGCCGCCGCAGCGCCCAAGGAGACAAAGTTCACGGATATGAAGTCCGGCGTTGGCGCGGGCGTTTACACCTACACGATAGGCATTTCGCCTATGGACTGCATGGGCTGCGCCATCTGCGCCGGTGTCTGCCCGACCCACTCGATAAAAATGCGTCCGCGCGAGGAGCAGATGCCCCAGCAGCCTGTCTGGGACTACCTCTCCAGCGAGGTTCCCGAAAAAGACGAGCTGCAGGACAACACCGTCAGCGGCAGCCAGTTCCGCAAGCCGCTGCTGCAATTCTCCGGCTCCTGCGCAGGCTGCGCGGAGACGAGCTACGCCCGTCTCGTGACCCAGCTCTTCGGCGACAGAATGTACATTTCCAACGCCACAGGCTGCTCGTCCATATGGGGCGGCCCTGCCGGCCTCAGCCCCTATGCCACCGACAAGCACGGGCGCGGCCCCGCTTGGGCAAACTCCCTGTTCGAGGACAACGCGGAAAACGGCCTCGGCCTGCTGCTTGGCCACAAGGCCATGCGCGAACGCCTGCGCAGCCGCGTGACCGCCATTGCCGAGCAGGAGGACACGCCGCAGTCGTTCCGCGACGCGGTGCAGCACTGGATTGACACCTTCTCCGACGGACTGCGCACGCAGGAGGCCTCCGACCGTCTGGCCTCCGAGCTGGAAAAGCTCGCGGACAAGAACCCCGAGGCGGCCAAGGCGCTGGGCTACAAGAGCTTCCTCTCGAAAAAGAGCGTCTGGATATTCGGCGGCGACGGCTGGGCTTACGACATAGGCTTCGGCGGCGTTGACCACGTTCTGGCCTCCCGCGAGGACGTGAACATCTTCGTTTTCGACACCGAGGTTTACTCCAACACCGGCGGTCAGGCGTCCAAGGCCAGCAACCTCGGCCAAGTGGCGCAGTTCTCCGCCGCGGGCAAGGACATCGGCAAGAAGAACCTTGCGGAAATAATCATGAGCTACGGCTACGTCTACGTGGCGCAAGTGGCGATGGGCGCCGACATGGAGCAGACGATAAACGCCATTGTCGAGGCCGAGCGCTACAACGGACCGAGCATAATAATCGGCTACTCCCCCTGTGAGATGCACGGCATCAAGGGCGGCATGATAAACTGCCAGCGCGAAATGCAGAAGGCCGTCCAGTGCGGCTACTGGAACCTGTTCCGCTACGACCCGAGCAAGAAGGAGGACCCCTTCACGCTGGATTCCGCGCCGCCGACCGACAGCGAAAAGTACCTCTCGTTCCTCATGAACGAGGTGCGCTTCTCCTCGCTCGCCCGTTTCTATCCCGAACGCGCGACGGAGCTGTTCGGCAAGAGCGAAAGCGACGCCCACAGCCGCTACGCACACCTTGAAAGACTGCGCGACTTCTACAACCGCAAGATATAAACTTATTGCAAAAACGCCAAAGGGCGCGGACGCAAAACCGTCCGTGCCCTTTTTGACGCATTTTTTTCATTTTGCTATTGTAACCGCCGACGTTTTCGGGTATTATTACGTTATAGGATTTATACATTATAATATTATCAACACTAAAATCTTGGGAGGACACGCTATGTCTAACATTTGGCACGACATTGACCCGCGCCGCATTACGCCGGAGGACTTTATCGCCGTCGTGGAAATTCCCCGCGGCAGCAAGAAAAAGTATGAGCTGGACAAGGAGACGGGACTTATCATCCTTGACCGCGTGCTCTACACATCCACCCACTACCCGGCCAACTACGGCTTCATTCCCCGCACCTACGGCGACGACGGCGACCCGCTGGACGTGCTGGTGGTCTGCTCGGAGGAGCTTGACCCGCTCACGCTTGTGCGCTGCTACCCGATAGGCTACATCTCCATGCTCGACGGCGGCAAGCGCGACGAGAAAATTATCGCCATACCGTTTTCCGACCCCACATACAACGAGGTCAAGGACCTGATGGGTCTGCCCGCGCACATTTTTGACGAAATGGCGCACTTCTTCTCCGTCTACAAAATGCTCGAGGGCAAGGAGGCCGTTGCCGGTGACGTGAACGACCGCGCCGCCGCTATCACAGTCATCAACGAGGCCATAGACAACTACATCGCCAAGTTCTGCAAGGCGTAACCGACAGCGCTCCGCGAGGCGTTTTTGCTCCGCGGAGCGATATTTTTCAGCGTTTGGTGCTTGACACGCGACAAATAATGTGCTATATTCGGTGCGTAACGGGTGACAGTTCGATTTTGCCGCAGAAACCGTCGATTTTTTTCGACGTTTTGTCACTCGCTGCGTACCAAAAAGAAGGGAGGAGGATAGTATGGCAGAGAACACAGCCGCACTCTACGCGGGGACGAGCAAGGAGAAATATATAAACGAGCTCTACGACGCGCGGCGAGCGGCGGCGGAAAAGGAGCTGCGCGCGGCCTACGACGAGAACATGAGCGCGCTGGACACGCTGCGGCGCTCCAGCGCGGCGCAGTATGACGCGAGCCGCCGACAGACTGCCGCCGACGCCGCCGTGACGAACGCCGCCGCGAACGAGGCCATTGCCGCAAATGGCCTGAACACCGGCGCGGGCTCGCAGGTCAGGCTGGCGCAGTCCACGGCGCTGCTCGGTTCGCTCGGCGCCCTGTCGCAGGAAAAGTCCGCGGCGCTGGCCGACATAGACTCGCAGCGCAGCGCCCTGACAAGCAGCTACCGCACTGCCGTAGCGCAGGCCATAGCCGACAACGACCTTGCGCGGGCGCAAGCGCTCTATGACGAGGCCGTGCGGCTGGACAGCGAACTGATTGCCGCCTCGCTGCAAAGCGCCAAGCTGAACGCCGTGTAAATATGGTGCAAATGTTTTCATTTTGCGGTTGACTTTCCCGTGAATGTCGGTAAAATAGAATTATCCGATGTTATTCTATTTTACTTACAAAGGAGAGCTGACAATGAAAATCAAATGCATAGTCTGCGGCGCGGAGTTCGAGGCCGCCGACATCAAAACCGCCGTCTGCCCCGTCTGCAAGGCCACCGGCGACAAGCTGATTGCCGTAACTGCCAACCCCTACGAGGGCACCAAGACGGAAAAAAATCTCTGGGAGGCGTTCGCCGGAGAGAGCCAAGCGCACGCCAAGTACAGCTTCTTCGCTATGAAGGCGAAAAAGGCCGGATTTGAGCAGATTGCCGATTTGTTCCTCAAGACCGCCGGAAACGAGCGCGAGCACGCGGAGATGTGGTTCGAGGAGCTGGAGCAGATTGGCACCACGGAGGAAAACCTCAAGCACGCCGCCGAGGGCGAGAACTACGAGTGGACGGATATGTACGACCGCATGGCGCGAGAGGCCGAGGAAGAGGGCTTCCCCGCGCTGGCGGAAAAGTTCCGCCGCGTGGGCGCTATCGAAAAGCGCCACGAGGAACGCTACCTGAAGCTGCTGAAGAACGTGGAGATGCAGCAGGTGTTTGAGAAGATTGGCGAGGTCATGTGGGAGTGCCGCGCCTGCGGCCACCTTGTCGTCGGCACCAAGGCTCCCGAGGTCTGCCCCGTCTGCGGTCACGCTCAGGGCTGGTTCGAGGTCGCGGCGGAAAACTATTAACCCGTCAAGGCGCACAAATTTTATAACCTCTTTTCATCGTCGGGGCACATCATGCGGTGTGCCCTGATTTTTTATGTATATATTGGGTTTTTCTACAACCAAAGGTTTTAGAAGACAATAAAGTTTTGTTTGGCAATGGAGTTAACTTGTGTTGACAAGACGGGTGCGTTCGGATATAATAACTTTTACAGATTGTTCACAACTAACTGTTGTGTCATAATCGAAACCGTGCTCCGGCGCGGCGGGATGATTGCAATCTGCCAAAATACTAAGGAGGAAAGAACATGAAAAACACGAAACTGAAGAGAGCGCTTGCCCTCGTTTTCGCAATGGCTCTCGTTCTGGCGCTCTGCGCAGGCTGCGGCTCCAGCAGCTCCAGCTCCAGCAGCACGGACAGCAGCTCGTCCAGCAGTGACAGCAGTGCGTCCACTTCCGACAGCGGCGAGGTTGCCGACCTCGGCGACTATGAATTCACCCTCTCCATGCACGACGCGGAGACTACGGCCAACGCCATCTATCTTCAGGAGTGGGCTGACGCCATCAACGAGGCCACCGACGGCCACGTGACCATCACCCTCTACTGCAGCGCAACGCTCTCCGCCGCCACCGACATCGGCGACAACGTGCTTGCCGGCGCTGTGGACATCGGCTGGCTGTACACCTCTTACTACTCCGGCCAGTTCCCCCTGAGCGACGTTATCAACCTGCCCCTGCAGGGCTTCGGCGACCCCGTTGTCAGCACCGAGGTTCTCTGGGAGCTCTACAACACCTATGACGACCTGCAGGAGGAGTGGAGTCAGTTCAAGCTGCTCATGCTCTACGGCAACCCGGGCATGATTCTGGCCTCCTCTGACACGCCCATCACCAGCATGGCTGACCTCGCGGGACGCACCATCCGCTGCCCGAGCGGACCTATCACCGATGTTCTGACATCTTGGGGAGGCAGCCCGATAACCATGGCCCCGACAGACGTTTACGAGGCTCTGGAAAAGAACAACATCAGCGCTTACATCTTCGAGCCTGCCGGAATTGTCAACTTCAGCCTGCAGGACGTTACCGCATACTACACCGACTACGCGCTCTATGACGGCCCGTTCGGACTCATTATGAACTGGGACCAGTGGAACAGCCTGCCCGCCGAGTATCAGGAGATAATCGAGGAGCTGTCCGGCTACGATGCCAGCATCGGCGCTGCCGAGTGCTTTGCCGAGGACGTTGAGGTCGCCAGAGAGACTATAATCGCCGCGGGCGGCGAGTTTGTTGAGCTCAGCGACGAAGCCGTTGCCGAAATGAAGGTCGCTGCTGACGAGTATGCCGCGACTTGGGCAGAGGGCATCACCAGCGACACTCTGGACGGCGCTGAGTACCTTGCAACAGCACAGGCTCTTGCCGAACAGTACGCCGGCTAAACCGAGCCGCAGCTGCATCCTCTCCCGCTTTCGGGCGGGAGAGGGTGTGATTTTGTCATGCTAAATTCCACAAACCCACGGAAATAGGGAGATATAATCAATGACAGCTTTAACGATAGGCGTGCTGTGCGTTGTGACGTTCATTGTCCTCATATTCCTCGGCATGAACATCGGCCTTGCGCTGCTTATGATGGGCTTCATCGGCTATGCGCTGGTGGTAAACCCGACCGCGGCTCTCGCCCTTCTGCGCACAGACCCCGCTACACAGGCGAGCACATACTCATTCATGGTTGTGCCGCTTTTTATACTAATGGGCAACTTTGCCTTCCACGCCGGACTTTCCTCCGGCCTCTATGACACGGCCAACAAGTGGCTGAACCGTCTGCCCGGCGCTCTCGCCTGCGCAACGGTGGCGGCCTGCGCCGGATTCGGTGCTATCTGCGGCTCCTGCGCCGCGACCTGCGCCACAATGGGCACCATAGCTATACCAGAAATGAAGCGCTACGGCTATGACGACAAGCTCTGCACCGGCTCCATTGCCATGGGCGGTACGCTGGGCGTGCTTATTCCCCCCTCCACCCCGATGATTGTCTACTGCATTATGGCGGAGACTTCAATCGGCACGGAGTTCATAGCGGGCGTCGTGCCCGGCATAATGATGGCGGTGCTGTGCATCATCACCATTGTGCTCATAGTTCTGTTCGACCACAGCAAGGCTCCCAAGGGCGAGAAATTCACTTGGAAGGAGCGCTTTGTTTCCCTTATAAACCTTGTACCGGTTGTCATTCTGTTCGGCATCGTGCTGGGCGGTATGTTTACCGGCATATTCTCCGTCAACCAAGCGGCGGCTGTCGGCGCGTTTGTAGCCATGCTGCTCATGGCGTGGAACATCTTCCGCCACAGCGACCGCAAGCTGCGCGACTTCTGGCTGCACTACAAGGAGGCCATGTGGACAACCATACAGACCTTCGCCATGACGCTGCTCATTATGATTGGCGCCAGCGTGTTCTGCAAGATGCTCGCCATAACAAAAATACCCGCCACACTGGCGGGCTGGATTGGCGGTCTGGACGTTTCGCCGTATATAATTATCGCGCTGATGACAGTAGTTTATCTGTTCCTCGGCATGATAATGGACGAAATGCCCATGATTATGCTCACTGTGCCGATATTCCTGCCGATAGTCACGGAGCTCGGCTTCGACGCCGTCTGGTTCGGCATCTATGTCATTATGGTCATGGAGCTGGGCGCAATTTCCCCGCCCGTGGGTCTTAACTGCTTTATCATCAGCGGCATAGCCAAGGATATTCCGCTGGGGACAATATACAAGGGCGCGATACCGTTTGTCATCACCGTGTTTGTCGCCATTGCCCTTGTCACCGTGTTCCCCAACATCGTGCTCTGGCTGCCGAATTTGATGGCGTGAGGGGAGGAAAAGAGCAATGCAGGCTTTACACAAGGTAGGCAATATTATCAGCAAGGTCACCATTTTTGTCGGCTGGATTAGCTTTGTCCTCGTCACGATTATGATGCTGCTGAACACGATTGACGTTATACTGACAAAGTTCTTCAACACCCCCGTCGTCGGCAGCTACGAGCTGACCCAGAGACTGCTGATGTGCGCGGTGTTCACGTCCTTTGCCTATGCGCAGACGAAGAAAAAGCACATCAACATGACCCTTGTCATCAAGGTGTTCCCGCGCCCCGTGCGCTTCGGCGTTTTCACCCTGCTCAGCATCGCCTCCTGCGTGGCGGCGGGCGCGCTGGCATGGGCGGCAGTCGTGCAGGGCAACGTGGCGCTGGCCGCCAACTACACGACCGAGGTTCTGTATATCCCCCTGTACCCCTTCTACTACGTAGAGGCGCTGTCAATGGCGGTGTTCACCATTGCGCTGCTCTATGATACGGTGCTGTCCGCAATCGCCATAGTCAACGAGGACGCGGCTGCGGAAGTGCAGAAGGACTGGGATTAACCGTCAAACACTACAGCGTTTTCAAGCGAAACGTCTTCCACCAAGGCGGCGGGTTCTGCATCAGCGGAATCCGCCGTCTCTGTTTCTGCCTCCGCGGCCGCCGTCGGCTCCGCTTCTTCGGGCGACGGCGTGGTCTCGGCGGCTTCGGACGCGGGGATAAACCACAAATCGAGGTCAACCTCGCCCTGTATGCCGTCCACGCTGCCGGTGAAGCTGTACTGCCAGAAGTCAAAGGCGTAGTAGAAGTCCGGCGCGTCGCCCGCCGCGCTAATCCAGAGCGTCTTGGCGGCTATGTCGTCCAAATTGTAGCTGTAGTAGGCGGTGTAGCGGTCGGTGTATATGCCGGAGCTGTAGCCCGCGGCCTCTATGACCTCGCAGAACGCCAGCGCGCAGGCTGTCAGCGTCTCGCCGCTCACGTCGTCGGTGCGGGCGGGCTCTGTGCCGATAGGTTCCCAGTCGAAGAACACGGGCAGCGCCAGCGCCTCGGGGTCGGATATGCCCGCGGCGGACAGCAGCTCCAGCGCATACTCGGCCTCCTCGCGCGCCTCATCCTCGTTTATCGCTTGGGAGAAGAAGTATATGCCGACCTCCAGCCCCGCGGCCAGCGCGCCCGTGAGGTTCTCGGCGAAGTAGGCGTCCTCATACAGCCCGCCCTCGCTGTAGCCCCTGTAACCGGCGCGCAGCACGGCAAAGTCCGCGCCAGTGCCCGCCACGGCCTCCCAGTCGATGTCCAGCTGGTGCTCGCTTACGTCCACGCCGCACTTGGCGCGGCAGTCCGTCCCCGCGTAGGTCAAAAACGTGCCGTCGGAGTAAAACAGGTCGGCGTCCAGCGTGTTCAGCCCCGCCTCGTCGTAGAGCTTGGCCCACATGAGCGTGCCGAGCCCGCTTTCGACCTGCACCATGCCCGCATAGGGGTCAACGGTAGCCGCTACCTCCTCCTGCACCTGCGCCCCGCAGCCGGAGCAGAGCAGCGCCAGCGCGAGTATGTAAGAAGATATTATAATCCAAGATTGCCTTTTCAGAAAAATCCCACCTTCGACCGGTTTCGACATCTATTATAACCGAAACAGCTTAAATTGCAACCGTGGAATGATTACGTTCTCGGCAAAGAGCGGCAGAGCGCAGAGGCGCGGACGGAGCATTGCGCCCCGTCCGCGCCGGTTTTTGATGTCTATTTACTTCACTTGCCGTCTGCTGCCTTGTTTGCTGCCGCTTGTCAGGCGGCGGCGGAGGTCGTGGCGGGTGGCTTCGGTTTGGCGGAGGATTCTTCGGCGCAGGGCGGAGCGGCGGAGGGATTGACCTATGAACACGGCGGAGGTGTCGGCGCCGCTTTCTGCGCCCGTGACGCTCCACGTCTGCTGCACCACGTCAAACCTGCAGCACTGCCCGCCGCAGCGCACTATGCCCTTGGCGCGCATTATGAGGCCGTACTCGCCGCGGACTATGTCGTCCAGCAGGCTCACAAGGTGTGCGGGCGAGGGCAGCTCCGCGGGAGTGAGGGTCAGCTGCTCAATGTTCTCCGGCTCCGCGGAGGACTGCGCCTGCCGCAGCTTTTCCGCGGGCGTGGTCAGCAGGCTGTGCCACCACTCCGCGGGAGCGCTTGAGTAAGGCTCCGTCAGGATCTCAGCCGTCGGGTTCAGCTCCCGCAGCAGCGCCGTGAGCGCCGTCAGCTCCGCGGGGAGCAGATTTTCGCCCTTAGTGCAGACAAGAGTTCCCGCGCTGCGTATCTGGTCTGCCCATAGCTCCGGCGCGGCTGCGCGCTGGGAGGCGTAGGCGCGGCAGTCCACGAGCGTTACGGGGCGCAGGAGCGCGATATGCTCGTAGCAGACGCGGCCTATCGTCTCCAGCAGCGCGCCCAGCTTGGCCGCGCCGCTCGGTTCCACCACCAAAAATTCGGGGTCAATGGCGTTGGAGATTGTCAGCACGGCGTTGGCGAAGTCGGAGCTGCCCGTGCAGCAGATGCAGTTTTCCGTCGATTCCCACACGCTCAGCTCGTCGCGCCTGAGCGCCTCGGCGTCGATGCCGCTGCCGCCAAGCTCGTTTTCGTATACGGCGAAGTCCTGTCCCGTCGCCTCGGTGAGCGCGCGGATAAACGTCGTCTTTCCCGCTCCCAAAAAGCCGGATACCACTAATATCTTCAAATTTACCTCCCGCGTTTAAAAGACGCCAGACAAGCGGGGCTTGAATGGCGTCTTTGCTGTATAGCGCGTCTTGCACCGTAATTTTATGTTCAGTCGATGATGACAACCGGCTTGATGAGGTCGGCGGGCTTGGCGCGCATGAGCTGCAGCGCCTCATCAACGTGCTCCCAGCCGTTGAATACGTGGGTGCTCATGGGCGACACGTCTAATCTGCCGCTGGTGATGAGCGTGGCGAGCTTCTCCATGCGCAGGCGTCCGCCCGGCATAAGTCCGCCGCTGATGACCTTGTGACCCATGCCCGCGCCCCATTCAACGCGCGGAATGGTCACAAACTCGCCGGAGCCGAGGTAGTTGACGTTGCCTATGCGCCCGCCCGGTTTGACGGCCTTGACCGCCTCCTCGAACGTGGCTACAGTGCCGCCGGCCATGCAGACTCTGTCAACGCCCTTGCCGCCGGTCATAGCCATAACCTGCTCGGAAATGCTGCCGTTTTTGTAGCTGATGAAGTCGGTCGCGCCGTACTGCTTGGCGGCGGCGACGCAGACGGGGCGGGTGCCGACGGCGATGATGCGGGAAGCGCCGCGCAGGTTAGCGCCCGCAACGGCCATAAGACCCACGGGGCCGATGCCGATAACCAGCACTGTGTCGCCGAACTGCACGTCGGCCTGCTCCGCCGCGTGGAAGCCGGTGGGTACCATATCGGAGAGCATACAGGCATCCGCAAGGCTCATGCCCTCGGGCAGCAGGGCGAGGTTGCCGTCGGCGTCGTTTACGTGGAAATACTCGCCGAAAACGCCGTCTTTGAAGTTGGAGAACTTCCAGCCGGCGAGCATCCCGCCGGAGTGCATGGAAAATCCGGCCTGAGCCTCAAGGGAGTTCCAGTCGGGGGTGATGGCGGGAACGAGAACCTTGTCGCCGGGCTTGAAGTCCTTGACCTCGGAACCGACCTCCACGACCTCCGCGCAGCACTCGTGTCCCAAAATCATGTTGTGGCGGTCGCCGATAGCGCCCTCGTAGACCGTATGGACATCAGACGTGCATATGGCGACGGCCAGCGGGCGGCATATCGCGTCTATGGGGCCGCAGGCGGGACGCTCCTTTTCAATCCAGCCGGTTTCCCCGATTCTGAGCATTGCATAGCCTTTCATATTCTTGCCTCCTATTGTTGGAATCTTTACCGGCTTTTGCACCGGTTTGCATTTTTATATTAGCATAGGCAAAATATAAAAGTCAAGCGTTATTAAAATAACGGGAGCGTCAAGAAATTGACGCTCAATTTTTTGGATATTTTTAGCCGAAATTTTGGATATAAATGTATGAAACGAGGCGGAAAATGTGCAAATCGTCAAAGCGGAATAATTATTATCGGCTGCAAACTGTGAAGGTATACGAATTCAACCGATTTCCAATTTTCCCGCCGCGCTTTCAGCTTCTCCGGCGCAGGGACATGCCCAAGACCGCGCCGCAGATGCCGCCTACTATATGGGTGAGCTGGGAGATGTTGTCCGAGACAAATATACCGTCGTAGACCTCCTCGCCGACGTAGAACAGGAACACGAATATCAGCGTCAGGGGTATGCCGTCGCCGCGCGCGCCGCCCAGCGAGGCCATGATAATCATCATAAACACAACCCCGCTGGCGCCCAGCAGCGCGACGGAGGGGAAGAATATCCACTGCACGAGTCCCGACACGAGCGCCGTTATCAGCGTGGCGAAGAAAATTGAGCGGCTGCCGTAGCGCTCCTCCAGCCCCGGGCCCAGCACGAGCAGCAGCAGGATGTTGCCCGTGTAGTGGCTGAGGCTCGCGTGGCCGAGCGTGTGGGTGAAAAAGCGCAGATAGGTCAGCGGGTCGGTGAGCGAGGAGCGGTAGACGCAGAAGAATTTCGTTGTCGTCGCGCCGTCGGTCAGCCAGCCGAGAATGAGCGCTATTAGCGAGATGAGCGCGAACGTCAGCGTGAACGGCGCGTTGTACTGGAAAATTATCTTTCTCTTTTTCATGCGCGCGTCACTTGCCCATGGAGGCGTTTTTCCTGTACGCCTCGTCCACGGCGGCTATGGCGGCACCGCGGAAGGCACGCTGCTCCAGCGCGCGCACGCCCTCTATGGTCGAGCCGCCCGGGGAGCAGACCGCGTCCTTGAGCTGGGCAGGGGACTGACCCGTGGCCAGCACCATTGCCGCCGCGCCCAGCACAGCCTGCGCCGCCAGCAACGTGGCGTCTGCGCGCGGCAGGCCGGTCAGCACCGCGCCGTCCGCCAGCGCCTCGATGAACATATAGGCAAAAGCGGGCACGCAGCCGGCCGCGGTCATGCAGGCGTCGGCGTGCGCCTCGTCAGTCTGCCCCACGAGCCCGCAGGGGGCGAGCAGCGTTTTCAGCTCCGGCAGAGCCGCCTCCGCGCCCGCATTGCAGGGGCAGAGCAGCATAAGGCCCTTGCCGATGGCGCAGGGGGTGTTGGGGATAATGCGCACCACGGGGCAGCCGTGCCCCGCGGCCTCGGAGATAGCCGCGCCCGTCACACCGGCGGCCATGGAAACTATAATTTGCTCCTCCGCCAGAACGTTCGAGAGGCTTTGCAGCAGCGCGCGCACGCCGTTGGGCTTCACGCCGATGACAACGTACTTCGCGCCCTCGGCGCACTCGGCGGCAGAGGCAGCGGTTTGGCAGCCCGTCTCGGCGGCCAGCGCGGCCATTTTCTCCGCGGAGTGGTCGCAGACGTAAATCTCGCCCGCGTCGCAGCCCGTGCAGACCGCGCGTACAATGGCGCCGCCCATGTTGCCAACGCCTATAAAAGCCATTTTCTTCATGTGATAATCTCTCCTTTGCTTCGCTGCGGCCTTTGCCGTCTATGCAAAAACCTCCGGCGGGTGAACGGCCGGAGGTTTTGGGGTAAGCTAATTTTTCAGCCCGCGATAATGCACCCGGGCTTGCAAACGCTTGCGCATTTGCCGCAGCCGTCGCATTTATCATAGTCTATTGACGCGAGATTGTCAACGACAGTTATCGCGCCCTGCGGGCAATTCTTTTCGCAGAGCTTGCAGCCTATGCAGCCTGCGGTGCAGTTTTTGCGCGTGGCGGCGCCCTTTTCGCGGCTGGAGCAGTCCACCGTGACCTTGGCGGCGGCGGGGACAAGCTCGATAATTCCGCTGGGGCAGGCCTTGACGCAGGCGGCGCAGCCGGTGCAGGAACGGGCGTCGATGTGGGCGATGCCGTTTTCAATGCAGACGGCGTCGCTGGGGCAGACCGCCGCGCAGTCGCCCAGACCCATGCAGCCGTAGACGCACTTGCCGGTGCCGCCGAACAGCAACTTGGCTGCCGAGCAGGAGGATATGCCCTGATAGTCCATTTTGGCGTTTGTCGCGCCGCAGACGCCGCCGCAGCGGACGTGGGCTACCTTGGCTTCAATCTCGCCGCCGGAGCGTCCCAGCACGGCTGAGAGCTTTTCCACAACGGCGGCTCCGCCCGGAGGGCAGAGCGTGAGAGGCAAGTCGGGGTCCTCCACCAGTGCCGCAGCGTAGCCGTCGCAGCCCGGGTAGCCGCAGCCGCCGCAGTTCGCGCCCGGAAGGCACTCGCGCACGAGCGGCACGCGCTCATCGACCTCCACAGCCATGAACTTGCTGGCAACGGAGAGCATAACGGCGCAGACAAGGCCGATTATGACAACAACTATTACAGCTATAACTATCATCTCTCAGCCCTCCTCAGCCCAGCAGACCTTCGACCACGCCGCTGAAGCCCATGAAGGACAGGCTGACGATGGAAGCGGCCAGCAGGGTCACGGGAATACCCTTGAAGCACTCGGGGCAGTTGCAGCTCTCGGTGCGGCTGCGCACTCCGGCGAACAGCACCATTGCCAGCATGAAGCCGAGGCCGCTGCCGAAGGCGTTGAATATGGCCTGAACAAAGGTGTAGCCCTCGTCGATGTTGGTTATGCAGCAGCCCAGCACGGCGCAGTTGGTGGTGATGAGCGGCAGGTAAACGCCGAGGGAGGCGTGCAGCGCGGGGATATACTTGTGCAGGACTATTTCCACAAGCTGCACGAGCGAGGCTATAACCAGAATGAAAACAATGGTCTGGAGGTAGCCGAGGTCGTTGCGGTCAAGGACGTAGGTCTGAATCGGCCACGTGACTGCCGTGGCGATGACCATGACGAATATGACCGCGACGGACATGCCGAAGGCTTGGTCGAGCTTTTTGCTCACGCCGAGGAACGGGCAGATGCCGAGGAACTGGCTCAAAACGTAGTTATTTACCAGCACGGCGGTCATGATAATGGAAACAAGCTCTATCATTCCGCAGTCGCCTCCTTTTCAGGCTCCGCAGGGCAGGCGAGCTTGCCGCAGGCGGCGGCGTGTACGCAGCCCTCGCAGCCGAACTCCTTTTTCTTGACGCCTTGGCCCTTTGTGACCTTGTTGATTATTGCAATGAGTATGCCGAATATGGCGAAGCCGCCGGCCGGCATTGTGAGAAGGGAAATGGTGTTGGAGCTGAGCACAGGTATCGCAAGGCCGAACCAAGTGCCGTTGCCGAATATCTCGCGTATGGAGGCCATGACGAGCATTGCCAGCGTGAAGCCCACGCCCATGCCTATGGCGTCCAGCACGGAGTCGCCGACGGAATTCTTGCTGGCGAACATCTCCGCGCGGCCGAGAATTATGCAGTTGACGACGATAAGGGGCAGGAACAGTCCCAGAGAGTCGTTCAGCGAGGGCAGATAAGCCTTGACAATCATCTGCACCAGCGTGACGAAGGACGCGATTATGACTATGTAGCAGGGAATACGCACCTTCTCGGAGATGATTTTTCTCAGCAGCGAGATAAAAATGTTGGAGCCGAGCAGCACCGCGGTGGTCGCGGCTCCCATGCCGATGGCGTTGGACGCCTGAGTGGTAACGGCGAGGAACGGGCAGCAGCCCAGCAGGAGCACCAGAACGGGGTTTTCCTTTATAATGCCGTTAGTGAGAATTTTAAGATGTTTTCCCATGTTATTCGCCCGCCTCCTTTACAAGGTCATAGGCAACGAAGCAGTTTTCTATTGCGTCGATGTAGTTGCTGGAGGATATGGTCGCGCCGGTTATGGTGTCCACGCCTTCCAGCGCGGCGTCCTTGCCCACGAACTGGCCGGAGAAGCTCTCGTCCAGCACCTTGGTGCCGATGCCGGCCGTTTCGCTGTGGCTGAGGACGTCGGTGCCGACGATGATGCCGTCCGCGGTCATGCCGCAAATCATGCTCAGGGTGTTCTTTCCGCCGTAGCCGTTGTGCGTTATCATGAACACGTAGCCAGCGCCGTTTGTCGCGCGGTAGACGGCGGTTATGCACTCCGGCAGACCGTCAACCTCAAGAAGCTCAAAGGCGTCGGCCTCCGGCAGAATGGCGATGCGCGCGGCCTCCGCGGTGGCGCGCTCCGTTTCCTCAATTATCGGAGCCGTGACGCTGTTGGTGAACGCCAGCGCCGCCGACATGACAAGGCAGATTGCAGCCAGCACGGCGATGGGCGCGACAAAGTCCTGAAAGACGGAGGATTTTTTCTTAGTCATGCCTTAACACCTCCAAACGGCTTGGGCTGTGTCCACTTGCTGATGTAGGGGGAGAGAATGTTCATCAGCAGAATGGAGAAGCTGCAGCCCTCGGGGTAGCTGCCGTAGACGCGGATGAGCACGGTTATAAGTCCGCAGCCGAGGCCGAATATTATCTTGCCTGCGGGGGTCGGGGGACTTGTGACATAGTCGGTGGCCATGAATATGGCGCCCAGCCAAATGCCGCCGCCGAGGAGCTGGTAAACAGGGCTCTCGCCCAGCAGCGCCGTCAGCACAAACACGGTGGCGAGGTACACAACCGGCGTGTGCCAAGTGATTACGCGGCGGGCTATGAGGTATATTCCGCCAATGAGCAGCGCAAGGCAGCTCGTCTCGCCGAGGCAGCCGCCGCGCCAGCCGAGGAACATTTGCGCCACGCTCGGCAAATCCTCGTACTGCTCAAGCTCCAGCAGACGCAGCGGGGTTGCGCTGGTGACCGCGTCGGCGTTCAGCCAAGAGCCGATGCCGGAGGGCACCGCCCAGCTGGACATTGTGCCGGAGAAAGCGATGAACATAATAATTCTCGCGGTGATTGCGGGGTTGGCGAAGTTCTGGCCGATGCCGCCGAAGAGCTGCTTGACAAAGATTATGGCGACGAACGAGCCGAATATGGCCTGCCAGATGGGTATGCTGACGGGCAGGTTCATAGCCAGCAGCAGACCCGTGACAACGGCGGAGAGGTCGCGCACGGTGTTCTGGCGCTTTGTGATTTTTTCAAACGCCCACTCGCATATAACGGCGGTCGCCACGCAGACGCACTCCACCAGCAGCGCGCGGAAGCCGAAGATTATCACGGAAGCCACAACCGCGGGCAGAAGGGCGATGACAACGTCGCGCATGACGTTTCTGGTGTCCTCCTTGGCGCGGAGATGCGGGGATACCGATACTACCATAGTGTTATCCATTTGCCTGCGCCTCCTTTTCCGCCGCCTTGGCCGCCTGCTTTTCCGCAAGCGCCTTCTGCTCGGCGTTGTATTTGTTCAGCATAGCCTTAGCCAGCTTGTTGACCTGCACCAGCGGTCTGCGCGCGGGGCAGATGTAGGCGCAGCAGCCGCACTCCATGCAGATGTTGACCTTCAGCGCCTTGAGCGCCGCGCCGTCGCCGCGGTTGTACGCGCCCTCGATGGCGGCGGGCATGAGGCTGAACGGGCAGTGGTTGACGCAGCGGCCGCAGCGTATGCAGGCCGTGGCGGGCGGCTCGACGGCGTCGGCCTCGTCAAAGGCGACAACCGCGTTTGTGTTTTTCATAACCGGCGCGCTCAAGTCAGGCACGGCAATGCCCATCATGGGGCCGCCGTAGAGCACCTTTTTCGGCTCGCACTTCAGTCCGCAGTACTCGAGCAAGTCCTTCATGCTCGTGCCCACGGGGCAGATGACGTTCTTGGGGTTGGCCACTGCGCTGCCGTCCACGGTGACGACCTTTTCCACCAGCGGCATACCTGTGGCGACATATTTTGCAATGACGGCGAGCGTCGTGCAGTTTATAACCACAACGCCCACGTCTATGGGCAGCTTGCCCTCCGGCACGGTCTTGCCGACCGTGTTGTAGATGAGCACCTTTTCGCCGCCCTGCGGGTACAGCGCGGGCAGAGGCATGACCTCAAAGCCCTCGATGTCCGTGCCGAGGGAGCGGAGCTTTTCCACACACTCGGGCTTGTTGTCCTCGATGCCGGCAATCACGCGGGGGACGCCGTAGAACTTTTTCAGCAGGCGCACTCCGTCCAGCATTGCTTCAGCGTCGTCCAGCATGGTGCGCGTGTCGGAAGTTATGTACGGCTCGCACTCCGCGCCGTTGATGACAATGGCCTCCACCTTGGCGGGGTCAACCTTCAGCTTGACCGACGTGGGGAAGCCCGCGCCGCCCAGGCCAATGGCGCCGCTGTCGCGCACGGCTTGGATAAAGCTGTCCAAGTCCGTCACCTCCGGCGGGGCAACGCTCTCGCATACAGTCTGCTCACCGTCGGTCTCGATGATGATTACCTTGTCAAATTTTCCTGCGGAGTTGACAAGGGTATCAATCTTCTTGACCTTACCGGATACGCCGGAGTGTATGGGCGCGGAGACGAAGCCGCCGGCCTCGGCAATGAGCTGTCCGACCTTTACCTCATCTCCGGCTTTCACCACAGGCACGGCGGGCGCGCCTATGTTCTGGGACATGGGGATGGTGACAACAGCGGGTACCGGCATACGCTCAGGCACGAAGCCCGCGGTGTTTTTCCTGTGCGGCGCGTGGACTCCGTGCAGTTTCCCGTTTGACACTCTTCGATTCCTCCTTCTCTTTTTCGCGCGCAGCCGACTTCGGTTCTCCCATCGGAGAAGGCCGCGCTCACAAAAACCGAATTATCTAATAAAAAATTAGACTTTAATACAAGCTAAATTATAACGCCCTTCAAAACCAAATACAAGGGCAAAGCCGCAGATTGTCAATAAAAAAACATTATAACGTAAAAAATTAAGCCCACTAATTGTGCAGTTTGCGGTAAGAACGGCAGAGGGGAGGAAACAAAAGCCCCTGCACGATATGGGCAGGGGAATTATTTTAAGGCTGTGGTTACAGGCTGTGCTTTTCAGCCCTTTGCTTTGCAATGTCGTTATACCTCGTCATCCTCCCTTGCTCCAATCACGATGATGAGCATATTGTTATCCTGCCTGACGAGTTTGTATACGATACGGATACCCGAAGAACGGAGCTTTATTTTGAGCAACCCGGTAAGGTTGTTTTCACCTTTGTTTCCGAGCGGATTTCCCAATCCCCCTTCAGATATGGGAAGGGGATTTTTGCTGACCTTTTCAATAGCCTTGCGGACAAGTTTCCTTGGGCTGCCGTCAAGGGAACGGAGGTCCTTAACCGCCTCCGGAAGGTATTTTATTTCCCAGCTCATTCGATGTCCGCCTCGACGTCGGCAAGGTCATCATCTGTAAAACCGAATTCGCGGTCAACATCTTCCTGGGATACAAGGGCAGCAGGGTCATAATGAGCCATCCGTTCTGCTGCTACGGCAAGAAGCCGTGCATCGTTTACCTCGTCCATAAGTCTGACATACTCTTCCGGTGAGAGCAAGACACATTCAGCGGTGTTGTTCTTCATAACAACCTTTGCACCGCAGCGTTTGACCTCTTCAAAGATTTTGCCGGCCTGTCCGCGGTTGAAAAGGGAAATTGATATGGTGTTTTCAATAGCACTCATAACATTCACCATAATGTTATTCACCTCCTACATGCAGTATAGCATATAGCAACAGGGAAGTCAATATAATAACAATAAATATATCAGCAAATAAATTGTAAATATAACAAACTATAGATATGACTATCCCAGCGGCTACCCAGGAACAGATGGACAGATTTTAAGGCAGACAGTCCGAAGTGCGGATGTCTGCCTTAATTTAATGTTTTTCCGCGCTGTCGGTCAGTTTTTGATACATTTTCATCAGCTCCGCGACGCAGGCGGATTCTGTTGTGTCGCGGACGGAGAAGCCGTAGGCTTGCATTACGGCGCGGTCGTTTTGCTGGTGGGCGGTGCGCAGCTCCGGCGGCATGGTCAGCTCGTCGTAGAGGTTGGCGAGGCTGCTGTCGGGGTAGAGCGCGCGGGCGTCAAGAATGGCCTGCGCGGTCTGCTCAATCTTTGCCTTTTGCGCGTCGGTGGGCTCCGGCCACGGGAAGTTGTTGTAGACGACATCTTTGGAATAGCGATAGTCGCTTTTCAACCTCCCGCAGACGGCGCGCATATGTCTTTGCCGACTAAGGAACTGATGAAGCTGGTGCTGGAGGAGAAAGTTGCACACGGCGGTCACCCCGTTCTCCGCTGGAACATGGACAACGTATTCGTCCGTACCGACCCTGCAGGCAACATCAAAATGGATAAGGAAAAATCCACGGAGAAGATTGGCGGTGCGGTGGCAACTGTCATGGCGCTTGACAGAGCGATACGCTGCGGCGCTGAGCCGGACGACAGCATATATAACCATCGCGGCATCCTGTTCATATGACAGCATTATTCCGAGATATCGGTTTGCAATGTTCCGCATCGTTTCCTTTGTTCCGATGTCGGAGGTTGGCCACATTATTCCGATAAAACGATGAATGTTATTCCGATGACCTTGATATTATTCCGATAACGAGGTATAATAAAAAAGATTTAGAGAGGACGTCGCAAAACCATGGCGTCTGAATCTCTAATAGGCAGGAGGTATAACTGATGTATATAACGGTAAAAGAGGCGGCTGAAAAGTGGGGCATTTCCGACAGAAGAATACGAGTCCTATGTTCTGAGGGTAAAATCCCAGGGGCATACCAGGAAGGACGAGCATGGAAAATTCCGGCAGATACGCAGAAGCCTGCTGATGGGCGCTATAAATCCAAAGAAAGCATTTTTGCACAGATTGAACGCAAGAAAGCGGAGCTTGACGGCAAACGCCCTTTAACAGAGGGCGAGGTTGCCAGATTGAATGAAGAGTTTGCTGTGGAATACACCTATAACTCAAATGCAATTGAGGGCAACACACTAACCTTGCGGGAAACAGATTTGGTTCTGCGAGGTCTTACTATTGACCAAAAGCCACTGAAAGACCATATGGAAGCGGTTGGTCACAAGGAAGCGTTTGATTATGTAAGCGAACTTGTAAAAGAAGATATGCCTATCAGCGAAAGCATAATCAAGCAGATACACTACCTTGTGCTTGCGGATAAGAAAGATGACCGAGGGGTTTACCGTCGGGTTCCCGTAAGAATTATGGGTGCGCATCACGAGCCGGTCCAACCCTATTTGATTCAGCCGAAAATGGAGCAGCTCCTGCTGGACTTTGCCGAAAGTAAGGAGCATATTATAACTAAATTGGCACGATTTCATATTGAATTTGAAAGCATCCATCCATTCATCGACGGCAATGGCAGAACCGGTCGTCTGCTGGTAAATTTAGAGTTTATGAAAGCGGGCTACCCGCCTATTGACATCAAATTCACGGACAGAGTCGCATATTACAATGCGTTTAATGAATATCATGTTAAGCATAACCTTTCTGCGATGGAAAACCTGTTTGCGGGGTATATCAACGCAAGGCTGGATATGTATTTGAAAATATTATAAAACACAACTCAGGCGAGTTAAGCATCTGTCTTCGGGGCAGATGCTTTTCTTATGTTCATTTTTCAAAGGAAGGGGGCTTTTTATGGGTGTTATTTCGAGTATGTTCAAGGCGAGGGACAAGCCCAAAGACAGCACGGCAGGCAGCGCATGGATGTTCCGCTTCGGCGGCTCCTCGTCCAATAAGCTGGTGACCGAGCGTTCCAGTATGCAGGTGGCTGCGGTGTATGCTTGCGTCCGGGTGCTGTCAGAGGCGGTGGCGCAGCTCCCGCTCCACCTGTATAAATACACAGGCGATGGCAGCAAGGAAAAGGCACTTGACCATCCTCTTTACAGGCTGCTCCACGATGAGCCGAACCCTGAAATGAGCAGTTTTGTGTATCGGGAAACCGAGATGTGTCACCTGCTCCTCTGGGGCAACGCCTATTCTCAGATTATCAGAAACGGCAAGGGCGAGGTGGTGGCTCTGTATCCGCTGATGCCCAATCGCATGACAGTTGACCGTGACAATAAAGGGCGGCTCTATTATGAGTACACACTCAGCGGCGACGATGCGCCGCAGGTCAAAAAGGCCATTCTGAAACCTTCCGAGGTGCTGCACATTCCGGGACTGGGCTTTGACGGGCTGGTGGGCTACTCACCTATAGCTATAGCGAAAAATGCCATCGGTATGACTATTGCCTGTGAGGAGTACGGGGCTAAGTTCTTTGCCAACGGAGCAACACCGGGTGGGATACTTGAGTATCCGGGAGTTGTTAAAGACCCCGACGCCCTGCGCGAAGCATAGCGAAAAAATGTGCCTCCTCCCGTATATCCAAGAAGTCGGATTTCCGCCGAAAATCGCATAAAAATCTACGCTTATGGACAAGGCTGTGATATAATAACCGCAAAGCGGTTATTATTGCGCATATCGCCGCCGTGCGGCGATGCGCTTAAATTTCAGGCCGTGCTGCCGGAGGCAGCACATGGCCAATTATATCATGAACAAAGTTCATGATATAATTGAAACAACCTACACCGTTCAACGAGGATGAGAATATGGACGTAAAACTTACCATACCTGAAAAATTAAAGGATTTGCGGGTAGAGCGGCGGCTGACGCTGGAACAGCTCGCGGCTGCAACCGGCTTATCCAAGGCCGCGCTGGGCAATTATGAGAACGACGAGGTGCGGGACAAGTACGCTCCCGACGAGGACGATTTGCATATGCGCTTACCAAAGACGAGCTTGTGACACTTATCGGGATTTTAGGCAAATCTACGCTGCTGAAAAATCCGAAACAAAGCCAACGAGGAAAGCCAAGCCCGTATTCAAAGCTGTCCAAAAAGAAACATCGGTAAATATAAGGACACGTCCAAAAAATCTGGACGTGTCCGCGTGTGATTTTCAGTTGTAGATTAGCTCCCGCAAAATGGTTTCCTCCGCGCAGTGCTTCGCCTGATTCATCAGACTTACCCAGCCCATTTGGTCACGGGCTTTCAACTCCTCTGTGATGCCCCATTCCTCTATAAGCTGTTTCATCATCATCTCAAGCCGCTGCTGCGCCTGCTCGTTCACATCGGCGCAATGCTCGTATAGCGTCCCGTGTATCAGGTACATAGCATACAGCGCCGGACGATGCTCTTTAAGATAATTCTGTCTCATCCGCCACAAATGAGTTGCCCATCGCTGTAATATAAGGCGTTTGAAAAGCCTCGCTTATAACATACAGCATCGGACTGCTTTATTGGCTTTTTCAAGTCCTTGCCCAGCCCCTTTTGCTCGATGAGCACGCGCGTTGAGGGGATAGAGGCGTCGATAAAGCTCGTGTGGTCAAGGTGTACCTGCTCTCCAAACGTTGTGTGTCCGTCATCTATAAAACCCCCGTCCGCAAGGCGCAAAAATATGTATCCATTATAACGCAGGCAAGCGGGTTTTTCAATCGGCACAGCAGGAAAATCTGCTGCTCAGCTCTTTGCCGTAAAAATAAAAGAAGCAGCGGACAGGGCGCCGCTGCTTCTGATTTATGAGCTGCGTTTTACGGCATATAGCTCGTGGGGTCTACGCTCTCGCCATCCTGCGACATGGCAAAGTGCAGGTGGGCGGCTTCGCCTATTTCGCCCAGCGCGGTGGCGCCGACGGAGCCTATTACCTGACCCGCGGAGACGTAGTCGCCGACGGAGACGGTCGGGGTTTCCGCGAGGTTGGCGTAGCTGCTGCGCAGTCCGCCGCCGTGGCTGATGACCACCGTGGTGCCGTACAGGCTGTCGCTCGTCACGCTCTCCACCGTGCCGTCGGCGGCGGACATGACCTGCGTGCCCAGCTCGGCGGCGATGTCTATGCCGTCGTGCGTGCGCCAGTCCGCCATTGTGCGGTTGTACACGAGCGCGTCCACGCTGTAGCCGTTTTCAATCTCGCCGTTCACCGGCCAGATGAAGAACGTGGCCGCGGTGTCCTCGTCCACCACCGGCGTCTGCTCGATGATTGTCTCCTCAATGGCGGGCGGCTCCGGCTCAGGGACTGACGTCTGCGCCTCGTCGGAGACAGCCGCGCCCTCGGTGACGGTGGGGTAGGTCACCTTGCTCACGCTCTGCGCCGCGCCGCTATCGTCTGCGCCGACGGCGGCGCTGAGGCTCATGTCGCCGTTATCAACTTCGTTCTCCGCCAGCATAGCCCAAGCCGATACGCCGATTACAGCGGCGCACAGGAAAAGGACTATGTAGAAGCCCTTTCCGGCGAAGAACGCTTCCAGCTTGGTGCTGAAGCTCTTCTTTTCCATTAAAAATCCCTCCGTTGGTGTTTTTGGGTTGCATGGGGTATTTTGCACCAACGGAGGGATGATTATACATATGAAGATAATTTTATTTCAGACGAGCCTTTCGCCGCCGCGCTCGATGGATTTTATGCTTTTCTCAAATTTCGCGCGGGGGCCGAACACCTCGCGGCCGCAGCCTTGGCACTTCAAACGGAAGTCCGCGCCGGTGCGCAGCACCTGCCAGCGCGCCGAGCCGCAGGGGTGCTGCTTTTTCATTGTGAGCACGTCGCCCACGCGCACATCGAGCGGCATTTCACTCGCCTCCCTTTATGCGCTCCCAGTACGCCTTGGCCGCCTGCTCGGTCTTGTTGTCGCCGTACTCGTAGTAGCGCGCGCCGGTCAGCTCCGCGGGCAGATACTGCTGGCGGACGTAGTGGTTGGGGAAGCTGTGGGGGTAGAGATAGCCCTGCTCGCGCTCAAAGCCCGTGCCGTCGGCGTGGACGTTTTGCAGCTCGCGCGGTATGCCGCCGGTCTTGCCCGCCCGCACGTCCTTGAGCGCGGCGTCTATCGCCATTACACCGGAGTTGGACTTGGGCGCGGTGGCGAGCAGGATAACGGCGTCCGCCAGCGGCAGGCGCGCCTCCGGCATACCCAGCTGCAGCGCGGAGTCCACGCAGGCCTTGACTATCGGTATGGCCTGCGGGTAGGCCAGCGCTATGTCCTCGCAGGCGGAGCAGAGTATGCGGCGGCAGGCCGAAATGAGGTCGCCCGCCTCCAGCAGCCGCGCCAGATAGTGCAGCGCCGCGTCGGGGTCGGACCCGCGCAGGGACTTCATCAGCGCGGAGAGAATGTCGAAGTGGGCGTCGCCGTCGCGGTCGTAGCGCATGGCCGAGCGCTGGGACAGCTCGCGCGCGTCGCCCAGAGTCAGCTTAACGCTGCCGCCAGCCGACGCTCCCGCGGAAAACAGCAGCTCCACGGTGTTCATGGCCTTGCGCACGTCCCCGCCGCAGCTTGAGGCGATATACTCGATAACCCCCGGCTCCGGCTCCGGCGTGACGCCGTCGCGCTCGCCGAGATAAGCTATGGCGCGGCGCACGGCCACCGCCGCCGCCTCGGGCGCAATCTGCTTGAACTCGAAAACCGTGGAGCGCGAGAGAATGGCGTTGAACACGCAGAAGTAGGGGTTTTCCGTCGTCGAGGCGATGAGCGTTATTTCTCCGCTCTCGATGAACTCTAACAGCGACTGCTGCTGCTTTTTGTTGAAGTACTGAATCTCGTCAAGATACAGCAGCACGCCGCCGGGCGCCAAGAGCGTGCCCAGCTCGTCGATAATGGCCTTGATGTCCGCAATGCCCGCGGTGGTGGCGTTCAATCGGCGCAGGGTGCGGTTCGTGTTTTTGGCGATTATGCGCGCCGCGGTCGTCTTGCCGGTGCCGGAGGGGCCGTAAAATATCATGTTGGGAATGTTCCCGCTTTGCACAATGCGCCGCAGCAGGCCGTTTTCGCCTAAAATATGCTCCTGCCCGACCATTTCGTCAAGGCTCTGCGGGCGGATTTCGTCAGCAAGGGGTCTGTACATCAGCTTTTCACCACACTGTTCTTACTGTCTTTTCTTGAAGATAAAAATTTTGCTGGCCGCGTAGTTGAGGATTACGACTATGACGTTGGAGATAATCTTCCACACAAGGCCGCTGCCGCCGAAAACGTCCACGGCAATATACATTATAATAACATCCAGCGCGCCCGTGGCTGCGCGGCAGGCGAAAAACGATGCGGCCTCGCGCGCCACGACGGCGGGGGCGAGCGAGCGGCTTTCAAAGACCAAGAGCTTGTTCGTGACAAAGGCGAAGGCCACGGACACAAGCCACGCTATGACCGTTGAGGGCACGTTGCGCACTCCCAGCGCGGCGAAGCACAGCTCGTAGACTATGATGTTCACAAGCGTGGTACACACGCCGAAAAAGAGGTAAGCGGCTACCCCTTTGTACCTGCGCAAAAGCTCACCAAGGCGCGCCACGCTCTCAGTCCTCCCCGCCGCGCTCGTCGAGTACGCAGCTTATGATATAGCGCGGGCGGTGCTTGCTCTCTAAATATATTTTGCCTATATACTCGCCGACCACGCCGAGCGCCAGCAGCTGCAGCCCGCCCAGCAGCCACAGCGAGCAGGAGAGGCTTGCCCAGCCCGTGACCGTCGCGCCCGCGGCCCAGCGGACGATGTTGTAAATTATCATCACCACGGACACCAAAAACACGACGAAGCCCAGCGCCATCACCATGCGCAGAGGACGCACGGAGAGGCTGGTTATGCCCTCCACGGCGAAGGAGAGCATTTTTTTCAGCGGGTACTTGCTCTCGCCGGCAAAGCGCTCGCCGCGCTCGTACTCCACCGTGGCGGTTGTGAAGCCCGTCATGGGCACGATGCCGCGCAGGAACAGGTTCACTTCCTCGAACTGCGACAGCGCGTCCAGCGCGCGACGGGACATCAGGCGGTAGTCGGCGTGGTTGAAAACGGTCTCCGCGCCCATTGCGCCAAGGAAGCGGTAGAACGCCTCCGCCGTCGTGCGTTTGAAAAAGCTGTCGCTGCGGCGGGAGGAGCGCACGCCGTAGACAATGTCCGCGCCGTCCAAGTATTTTTGCACCATCTCGTCGGCGGCGTTTATGTCGTCCTGCAAGTCCGCGTCCATAGAGATAACCATGTCCGCTCTCTCGCGGGCGTACATCAGCCCCGCCAGCAGCGCGTTCTGGTGGCCGCGGTTGCGGCTGAGCGCAAGGCCGCTGAATATGCTGTCGCTGCCGTGGAGAGAGGCTATTATGTTCCACGTCGCGTCGCGCGAGCCGTCGTCCACGAAAAGTATGCGGCTGCGCGCCATGATTAGCCCGCGTTCGGTCAGTGAGCGCAGCTTGGCGGCAAGGCGCGAGGCCGTTTCCGGCAAAACTTCCTGCTCATTGTAGCAGGGCACAACTATATAGAGCGTTTTTCCTCTGTTATCCATTGCATTTCCTCCGCCGTCACATGAGCGGCGCCACAACCTTGAGCAGCCACGCAAACAGCTTGTTTATGCGCTTTTCCGCCTTGAGGTCGGCGACGGTGACGAGATGGCTTTCGTCCATCGTGTCTGAAAAGTCCTGCCATATATCCTGCAATGCCGGAACCTCCTTCATATAAAGGCCGCACTCAAAGTGCAGATAGAGGCTGCGGTAGTCCAGATTCACCGTGCCGACAACAGCCTCGCGGTCGTCGCAGATGAACATTTTGGCGTGGACAAAGCCGGGTGTGTACTCGTATATTTTTATCCCCGCGTCCATAAGCTCACGGTAGTGAGTTTTGGCGAGCAGGAAAGCGTATTTTTTGTCGGGTATGTGCGGCAGGATTATCCGCGTGTCCACGCCGCGGCGGGCGCAGTAGCCCAGCGCCGTGACAAGCTCGTTGTCCAAGATTAAATACGGCGTCATTATATAGAGGTAGTCCTGCGCGCGGTTTATTATGTCCAAGTAGACAAGCTCCGCCGTCTGCTCGCTGTCCAGCGGGCTGTCCGCGTAGGGAATGACGCAGCCCGCCGCGCCCTTGACCGGCGGAGAGGGGAGCAGGTAGGGCTTGTAAACACGCTCGCGCTCGGAGGCGTTCCACAGCTGCAAAAACATCCGCGTAAAGCTCTGCACCGCGTCGCCCTGAACCATGACGGCGGTGTCCTTCCACTTGCCGTAGGGCTGCTTGCGGTTCACGTACTCGTCGGCTAAGTTTATGCCGCCGGTGAAAGCCGTCTCGCCGTCTATGACAACTATCTTGCGGTGGTCGCGGTTATTGTAGCTCGTGGAGACAAAGGGGCTTATGGGCGCGAACACCTTGCACTTTATGCCCAGTTCCTCCAACTTGTGCGGGTAGCTGCGCGGCAGGCGGGTGAAAGAGCAGGTGCCGTCGTACATAACGCGCACGTCAACTCCCGCGCGCGCCTTGCGCAGCAGCACCTTGAGCACGCTGCCCCACATATAGCCCTCCTCGATGATGAAGTATTCGAGGAATATATACTTTTCCGCGCGCTTGAGCTGATATATAAGCTCTGCCAGCTTTGTTTCGCCGTCGGGGAAATACTTCACCGTGCTGCCCGCGTAGACCGGCCAGCCGCAGCTCTGGGTGTAGGCAGCCAAATTGTGCAGCGCCTTGTCCTCACGCTCAATCGAGGCCATAAGCGCGCTCTGGTCGGGGATATAGCGCACGGTTTCGCGCATGACAATGCGCTGCACGTAGCGCGAGGCGCGGTGGCCGAGGTCGAGCTGGTTGAGCAGATAGAGTAGAATGCCGAAGATAGGCACGGCGGCTACAAGAATACACCACGTCAGCTTCATAGTGGGGCTCTGGCGCGTGTTGAGCAGATATATTTCCGCCACGATGACAATGAGCGTTTGTCCGCCGTAGATGAGCGGCGTGTAGTTTTCCAAATACAGCGAGAGCGCAAAAAGCCCGCCCATCTGGAGCGCGAGCAGCAGCACTATTATGGTGCTGCGCCCGAAAATTACTCTGAATACATTCTTTTTGCCGCCCTTGACAAGGCGTATGACGGTTTCGTTTTCCTCAAAGCTCTGGCGTAAATTAGACGTTTCTCTTCACCTGCGATTCCCGACCCGCACCGCCGCGCGGCGGGGTCAAAGTGTTATTTTTGCCTATTGTACCACAATTATTGTCCTTAGTCCAGCAGACAATAATGCGTGTTTGTCAAAATATGCATCAAACCGTCTTTCACATCTGCGGCAAGGCTCGACAAATTTTTAAAAATTTCTTAATTTTTCACTCAGGGTATTCAAAGATGAGGCATTTTGCGCTAAAATAAAGGCTGCCGTCTGCCGGACGGCGGAAATAACTATAAATAACGGCGCGGGCAGCGCTTTACAGAGATAGGGGCATAACGAATGAGGAACGGGATAAACACGTTTTTGGCAAAGCTGCGGAGCTTTTGGACGAAAAAGCCGGTGAGGATAGTCACGGTCGTGCTGTGCGCAGTCGTGGCGATAGTGCTGGCGCTCGCCGTGGTCTACTCCCTCTGGGAGCAGCCGCCGGAGGTCGTGACCGTGACGCCGACGCCCGCGCCGACCGCCGCCGCGGTGAGCGAGACCGAAGCGCCGCAGTCTGACGACACCGACGATGCCGACGACTTTGACGGCGCGCTTGTCACCGACCGCAGCAACGGGCAGTACACGTTCCTCATCGCGGGCACCGACCAGTCCAGCGGCAGCACGGACACCATAATCGTCGGGCGCATGGACACGGTGGAGCACACATTAAACTGCGTCAGCATACCGCGCGACACTCTGGTGAACAACGGCTGGTCGAACAACCGCCGCATAAACGCCGTCTACTGGTACAGCGACACGGGCGCGGAGGCGCTGAAAAAGCAGATTACGAACCTGCTGGGCTTCGAGGTGGACTGCTACGCCGTTGTGGACTTGGACTGCTTTGTGGACATTGTGGACATCATGGGCGGCGTGTACTTCGACGTGCCGATTGATATGAACTACGACGACCCCACGCAGGACTTCTACGTCCACATCTCCGCGGGCTACCAGCTCCTCAGCGGCGAGGACGCGATTAAGGTCGTGCGCTTCCGCGAGGGCAACAACGGCTCCGGCTACGCCAACGGCGACTTGGGGCGCATAGAGACACAGCAGGCGTTTTTGATGAGCGTAGCCTCCCAGATGCTGAACCTGAAGAATATCCCCAACCTGACCGACATCATCACCGCCATTACGGAGAACACCGACACTGACTTGACCGCCGCGAACATTGCCTTTTTTGCGCGCCAGTTCCTCAAGTGCGACAGCGACTCCATCACCTTCGCCACCGCGCCCACGGGCGGCGTGCTCATAGGCGGTCAGAGCTACGTCAATTTGCAGGTTGACGAGTGGCTGGAAATGGTGAACGAGCTGCTGAACCCCTACTCCGAGCCGGTGACGACGGCCAACGTCAACATCATAAACTTCAACGGCTCCACGGTGTACTCCACCTCCGGCTACGTAGCCGGCAGCGACGACTTCTTCTACGGCTCAAGCGAGAGCGAAGACACCGCGGGGGACACGGATACAGCCGAAAGCGCGGGCACCTCCGATGCCTCCGACACCGCCGAACCCGCCGACACCGCCGAGCAGCCCGAGAGCGCGGAGGAGTGACCACCCTCCGCGCCCCGCGGCGGCGGGACAATTTTAAAAAACACTTGACAAGTTGCCCGTTAAATGGTATCATTTCTAAGCTTGCGGGTGTAGTTCAATGGTAGAACACCAGCCTTCCAAGCTGGATACGAGGGTTCGATTCCCTTCACCCGCTCCATCGCGGCGAGCTGCTGCTCGCGGGGGAGCAACATACGCGCCAGTAGCTCAGCTGGATAGAGCAACTGCCTTCTAAGCAGTAGGCCGGGGGTTCGAGTCCCTTCTGGCGTACCATTCGTTTTCAGCCTGACGCGGTGTTATCACAGCGAACATGGTGGGATTAGCTCAGTTGGTAGAGCGCTGGATTGTGGTTCCAGATGCCGTGGGTTCGAGTCCCATATCCCACCCCACTCAGAAAAGAGGGAACAGGTGAACCCCGTTCCCTCGCTTCTGTACACAGGGGCGTGGTGAAGCGGTTAACACATCAGACTTTGACTCTGACATACGCAGGTTCGAATCCTGCCACCCCTGCCATCAGCGGCGCGAAAATTTATTATACCCGTAAGCCCCAGTAGCTCAGTCGGCAGAGCACCTGCCTTTTAAGCAGGGTGTCGGGGGTTCGAATCCCCCCTGGAGCACCAAAATATTATCGGACGTCCGCCTTATCACAAGGCGGACGTCCGATTTGCTATAGGACTATATTGCTTTTATTGTTTACTCCGCTCCGGATAAAAATACTTTTTGTATTCCTGATATAATTTGAAACTGTCGGCAGCTTTGCGTCCGCGGCTTTGAGGAAATAACGTAGCTAAAGTTTCCTTATCCGCCGCTGAAATTTTCCCATTTTGACCTTCATAAACATAAGCTCTATAGAAAACCCCAGACCAATATACTTTATCATATGTGAAACCACGGTTTCTTCTTACTACTTCGGTTTCGTATTCTTGCGTGTCCTCATTAAATTTTCGTGTCTCTACTTCATTATACGTGCTCAAGTTGCTAATCATTGTCGTTAAAGAGTTCCGCGAAACACGTTCTGATTTATATGTGCGCATTAACCACGGGGATTCCTTATACCAAAACGCGATTTCCGACCTCGTTTGAACATAATAAACAGTAGCGTTTTTATATTCGTTCAAGTACGCCATAATCGTTGCATTAGGAATAATTGTGCGATTGCCAACATTGATATAGTTTATGCCTATATCTTCCCTTTTTAGGTTAAGAGTCTCTTGCGACGTAAGCCCGCACCATGCTAAATATATAGCAGAGAACGCTGAATAAAACACTCTATCGTCTATTTTATCTGCCGCTCTTAGTACCATCTCCAGCTCCCATTGCAAATCCCCAAAGTCTTTGAAGAACCGGTTGCTGAAAGCTGTGCCAAATTCTATCATATCATACGAGATTTCTTCAAGTGCCGAAACAGCTTCGGATGAGATGATTTCGTCATTATTTAATTGCTCAACATATTTTCTAAGTCTTACTTTTGTGTTCCTAAATGTGCTTA
This sequence comes from Oscillospiraceae bacterium, assembly GCA_021202845.1. Lineage (GTDB taxonomy): Bacteria > Bacillota > Clostridia > Oscillospirales > Oscillospiraceae > JAJQCF01. The sequence continues at coordinate 5,975 of JAJQCF010000030.1, read as the reverse complement.
AAGCAACCGTGCCTAATGAATTTATTAACTGCAAATATTCATCTTTCGTATATCCTTCCTCAAGGGTTTTGCCGTATTGTTTTTCATAGGCTGTAACTCTCTTAAAGAAATTACTAATAAGGACATAGTCATCTGTTTCAGCCTGAAAATTATTCCTTATAAAGTTTTCGCGGTAGGTACGGTTATCCACATGAATCCCTCCTGATTATTTTTCTGGAAATTAGTTCTTTGCGCGCATCTTTTTTTATTTGATTACCCTTAATTTTGAGCGGCTTCGCCGCCAGCTTTGAGAATTTTCTTTCCACTGTTGTCAATATACCAGAGCAGAACACATTTGTCAAGGATTTATTTCAGTACACAGAAAACAGGCTCCGCGGCGGAAGGGAGTGAAACCGCCGCAGAGCCCGTGAGGAGGGTGCTTACTTTTTTATGCCGGTGCGTCAGCCTTCGATTTGAATGAGGTTCTTGCCCTCTATCACCTGCGGCTGCTTCTTGTCAATGTTCAGGTACAGCGTGCCGTCTTGGAAGCGGGCGTGAATGTCCTCCTGCGTCACGTTGTCGCCGACGTAGAAGGCGCGGCGCACGGTGCCCACAAAGCGCTCGCGGCGCAGGTAGCGGTGGCTCGTGCCGTCGGTGTTGTCGTCGCGGGTGGTGGTGGCGCTGATGTACAGATAGCCGTTATCCAGCTCCGCGCTGAGGTTCTCCTTCTTGACGCTCGGCAGGTCGATAATCATTTCAAAGCCGTTATCCGTTTCACGAATATCGGTGTTCATCAGGCCGGTCGCGGAGACGTTGCCAAATGAGGAATCAATAATTTCTTCAAAAAGATTTCTGGCGATTGTGTAAGGTGTTAACATTTTTAATTTCTCCTTCCGAATTGAATGTTTTTTGTTTTATGAGCATATTATAGTCCCCGATTTTAGCACTGTCAATAGGAGAGTGCTAATTTATTATTAGATGTTTATTATCAATAATAAATTCATTTTATCAATTCGCCGTAAAGAGCTTGCGGGAGTGCCGATTTTATAGTATCATAGGCTCATAAAACGAGAGGAGATGAGCGCATGAACACGTTTCAGCTGCAATGCTTTTTGGCGGTGGCGGACTACTTGAGCTTTGCCAAGGCCGCGGAGCAGATGAATGTCTCGCAGCCGGCTGTCACGCACCAGATAAAGAGCCTTGAGGCGGAGCTGAACGCCAAGCTGTTCCACCGCTCCACGCGCATGGTGGAGCTGACGCCGGACGGTCAGGCGTTTTTGCCCGATGCCAGAAGCATTGTGGCGCTCTCCGAGCAGGCGCGGCTGCGCTTCGCCGACTCCGAGGAGCGCCCCATCCTGCCGCTCGCCATAGGCTGCAGCAGCTATAATCTGCTAAATCTCCTGCAAGGCAGCATCGCGGAGTTAGAGCAGCGGCACCGCAACCTCCACCCGCGGCTCTGGGTGGAGCCGCGCGAGCGCCTTTTTCACCTGCTGGACATTGAGGCGCTGGAACTGGTATTCGACATTCGGGAGGGAGACAGCCCGCGCGACTGCGTGTTCAGGCCGCTTTACAGCAGCCGCCTTGTCTGCGCGTGCCGCCCCGACGACCCGCTGGCGCAGCTTGCGTCCGTCGGCGCGGAGGAGCTGTCGCGGGAAAAGCTGATTTTTTGCAACCCGATTAACGTCTCGGACGAGGTCAGCCGTCTGCAGTGGCGGCTCACGGAGGGGCGCTCTCCGGCGGACATTCACTTCTGCGCCTCCGTGGAAGCGGCGGAGGTGCTGGCCGGCGCTGGCTGTGGCGTGGCCGTGGTTCCGGAAATCCTGCTGCCGCGCGGCGGCGGGCTTGTCGGCGTCCCGCTCGGCGGCGCGCCCGCGCTGGACTACGGTCTTTTCTGCAAGCGCGACGCGGAGAACGGTTTGGTCAGGCAGTTTATCCAAACCGCGAAAAAGCAGCTGGCCGACGCCGTTTAGCCCTTGTTTTCCCTGTGCATTTTGCGGTACTCCCTCGGCAGGCAGCCGGCTATGCTTAAAAATGCTTGGGTGAATTTGCTGCTGCTCGTGTAGCCGAGGCTGTCGGCAATTTCGGAAATCGTCCTGTTGTCGTGAATCAGGTATTCCATGGCGCGCTTTATGCGATATTCCTTCATGTACGCGGCGACGGGCCGGCCGAACACGGTCTTGAACGTCGTTTTCAGCGTCGTTTGGTTGATGTGGAACATCTGAGCCAGCTCGTCAATCGTATAGCGCTTTTTGAGGTCGGAGATAAGCATTTCGTGTACGGCGTTCACCGTCTGCACGGCGGAGTCGTAGGCTTCAGCGCCCTCGAAAACCTCCTCCGACGGGCAGGCGACCTCGACGATGCTCTCCACCATTACGTGCAGCACCTCGGACCGCGGCGTCTTGGCGGCGGTGTAGTACACCTCCTTGCCCTCGCGGCGGCTGATTATCAGGCCCGCCGTTTTCAGCAGCTTCAGGTGATGCGACACGGCGGAGCTGCTGAGCTCCACGAGCGCGGAGATGTTCGTTACGCACTCCTCGCAGTGGCACAGCAGCCAGAAAATTTGTATGCGCTTGCTGTCGCTCATCAGCTTTAGCAGGTCCGAGACCGTTTCAAACGTCTCGGGCCTCGGCATTTCGCTCACGAGATGCTCCGGCAGGCGCCCGTGGTCGTGCGGCAGTGTCTTTGCCATAGCGCAGTCCTCCTTTTTGTGTGACGACATTATACCATTTGGACTTGCAAAGCGCAAATTTTTATCCCATTCGGAAATAAAAATAGGCCGAAAAGCAGGCATTTGTCCCCACGCATTGACATCTGTTTAATCGTTGAATATACTGGGCGCAGCGAAACAAAAAGGAGTTTCAACGATGCAGGAAATCATCATCAACATACTGCTTATTGCCGTCATACTCACCGCCGCCGCGCTTTTGGCCTTTATCGGGCGCCGCGGCGGAATGACGAGAAAGCAGAAAACCATAATGAAGCGCATTTTAATCTCCGCGGCGGTGCTGCTGGCGCTGCAAATTGCGGACGCGGAGGCTTTCGGCAGGCTGGACGCTTACCTCTTCCCCTCCGCGGGGCGCTGGCTGCGCTTTGCCTGCTATCTGGCGGACTACTTCATCATCGGCCACGACATTTTGAGAAAGGCACTCAACGGCATACGCAACGGTCAGGTTTTTGACGAGAACTTTTTAATGGCAATCGCCACCGTCGGCGCAATGGCGCTGGCGATATACGAAAACGGCGAGTACCTTGAGGCCATTGCCGTCATGCTGTTCTACCAGATTGGCGAGTGGTTCCAGAGCTACGCCGTGGGCAGGAGCCGCCGCAGCATCAGCAGCCTGATGGACATACGCCCCGACTACGCCAACATCGAGCGCGACGGGCAGCTGGAGCGCGTTGAGCCGGACGAGGTTGCCGTCGGCAGCATAATAGTGGTGCAGCCGGGCGAAAAGGTGCCCATAGACGGCGTTGTCGCCGAGGGGCGCTCCAGCCTGAACACAAGCGCGCTGACCGGCGAGAGCCTGCCGCGCGAGGTGGAGGCCGGCGACGAGGTCATCAGCGGCTGCATCAGCATGACCGGCGTGCTGAAAATTGAGACGACAAAGGAGTTCGGCGAGTCCACGGTTTCCAAAATCCTCGACTTGGTGGAAAACGCGAGCGCCCGCAAGTCGCGCTCGGAGGACTTCATCTCCAAATTCGCCAAAATCTACACTCCCGCCGTGTGCTGCACCGCGCTGGCGCTGGCAGTCCTGCCGCCGATAGTGCGTATGCTTCTCGGCATGGGCGCGGACTGGGGCGACTGGATTTACCGCGCGCTGACGTTCTTGGTCATAAGCTGCCCCTGCGCGCTCGTCATCAGCATACCGCTCAGCTTCTTTGCCGGCATCGGCGGGGCGAGCCAAGAGGGCGTGCTGGTAAAGGGCTCAAACTTCTTGGAGGCGCTGTCCGAAACAAAGTGCGTAGTGTTCGACAAAACCGGCACGCTGACAAAGGGCGTTTTCGAGGTGAACGCCGTACACCACGCCGCTATGGACGAGGCGAAGCTAATTGAGTACGCGGCCTTGGCCGAGAGCGCGTCCTCCCACCCCATAAGCAAGAGCCTGCAAAGGGCGTACGGCCAAGAGATTGACCGCAGCCGCGTGAGCGGCATTGAGGAAATCGGCGGCAACGGCGTGACCGCCAATGTGGACGGCGTGGCGGTGGCCGTGGGCAACGACAAGCTGATGCGCCGCCTGAATGTAGCATACAAGGACTGCCGCACGGCGGGAACTATCGTACATATGGCTGTTGACGGCGAGTACGCGGGGCATATTGTCATTGCCGACGTTCTCAAGCCCACCGCAAAGGCGGCAATGGCGGAGCTGCGGCGCGCCGGCGTAACCAAAACCGTCATGCTGACGGGCGACGGGCAGAGCGCGGCGGCCGAGGCGGCGTCTGTCCTCGGCATAGACGAGGTCTACAGCGGACTGCTGCCCGCGGACAAGGTGGAGAGGGTGGAGCGACTGATTCAAGCCCAAACCGGCAAGGCCAAGTTAGCGTTCGTCGGCGACGGCATAAACGACGCGCCCGTGCTCTCCCGCGCGGACATAGGCATAGCGATGGGCGCAATGGGCTCCGACGCCGCCATAGAGGCCGCGGACGTTGTGCTGATGGACGACGACCCGATGAAGATTGCCAAGGCCATAAAGATTTCCCGCAAGTGCCTGCGCATTGTCTACGAAAACATTGTGTTCGCGCTGGCGGTGAAGTTCGCCTGCCTCGCGCTGGGCGCCGCCGGAATTGCGAATTTGTATCTTGCCATTTTCGCCGACGTGGGCGTAATGGTTCTGGCCGTCCTCAACGCCGTCCGCTGCCTGTTCGTCAAAAAGCTGTAATTTCGACAAAAACCGACAATGCTCCCCCTATCGAAAGACAGGCGGGAGCATTGCCGTATTATGCTGGGGCAGGTGCAGTCGGCGCCTTCCCTGCGAATCTTAAATCTAAGTTATATCAAAATCTCCACGCCCGGGTGGCAGGTGTTTATCAGCACGTCGCGGTGCTGGCCGCCGTTTTCGCCGTCCAGCGTCCATGAAACGGGCTGGAAGAACATTATGCGTACCTCCGCCGAGCGCAGGAACAGAATGTTGCTGCCGGAAAAGTTGCCGGAGATGACCTGCGTTATCACGTTGTTCATCTCTATGAGGTCGCGCGGGCGCTTTATCAGCACTATCTCGTTCAGCCCGTCGCTCAAATCCACGTTGCTGGAGTCCAGCCGCACGACGCCGCCGACGCTGGTGCAGTTCATCACCGCGCCGAATATGAACTCGCCGCGCGTCACGCCGCCGTCCCACTCGACAATGGCCTCATAGCTCTTTATTTTGCCGAGGCTCTTTATGCCCTCAAGCATATACGCCATGTGTCCCCATGTGTGCTTGACGTCCGAGGGCGTGGCGTAGCTGACCTCCGTGAACGCGCCGAAGGCCGCGATGTAGACAAAGTAGCTGCGCGAGCAGAACAGCCCCACGTCGTAGGCAAAGGGCTTGCCCTCCAGCAGCTTTTTCGCCGCGGCGGCGGGCGACTTGGGAATGGAGAGCGTGCGCGCCACGTCGTTGGCCGTGCCGAGCGGGATATAGCCAATCGGCGGGCGAGCCTGCGCGGGCATGTGCATGAGGCCGGAGCTGACCTCGCTCAGCGTGCCGTCCCCGCCGAGGCAGACCACCATGTCGTAGCCGCCGGCGTTTTCCGCCGCAAGGCGCGTGGCGTCGCCCACGCCGCGCGTGCAGTAGACCGTAGGCAGCCAGTCCGCGGCGCAGAATTTTTCCAAAAGCTCCGCTATACAGGTCTTGTAGCCCCCGCGCCCGGCGTTGGGGTTTATTATGAGCATCATTTTACCGGACATTGCATTTCACCTGAATTTAAATTATTTTTAAATAATATAATACCAAAATCCTGATTATGCAAGTTAAGGATACAATGATTAAATGACTTTAGAGCAAGCAAACGTGGCTTTAGTTCAA